>NZ_JBUZVP010000005.1:0-329854 GCF_055409485.1 Pseudomonas sp. A125 | reverse complement strand
AGGCGACCCGGACCGGCCCTACATCGCCCATGCCTTGCACGACAGCGAACACGTGGATCACGTGACCTTGCGCAACTACAAACGCAACGTGCTGCGCACACCGTCCAACAACAAATTGCGCATGGACGACACGCGGGGGCAGGAGCACGTCAAGCTCAGTACTGAGCACAGTGGCAAGAGCCAGTTGAATCTTGGGCATTTGGTGGATGCCAAGCGCGAAAAACGCGGGGAAGGGTTTGAGCTGCGCACTGACGGATGGGGAGCGATCCGGGGCGGGAAGGGACTGTTTATCAGTGCTGATGAGCAGACTAAGGCCTGTGGCAATGTACTGACCATGGAACCGGCTTCCAGTCAGGTTCAGGGTGCGAAACAGCAAATTGCCGACTGGCGGGAAATCGCTCAAGCGCACCATAGCCACCAGCCCGCGATTGACGGTTTGCAGTGGCTTCAGGACAGTGCCAAAGACCTGAACGCTTCCGCCATCCTGTTCAGCGCCCCCAAGGGCATTGTCGCGGTGACACCGGCCAGCCTGCTGCTTAAAAGCAGCGAGGCGCTGTACGTGCAAAGCAACGACGAGATCAACCTGGCCGCCGCCCGGCGCCTGTCCCTCCACGCTAACCAGGCCATTTCCCTGCTGGCCCAGCAGGAAGGCATGCGCCTGGTATCCGGTAAGGGGCCGCTGGAAATCGAATCCCACGGCGACATGTTGAATCTGATTGCCCAGCAAGACATCACCGCGCAGTCGGTACAGGGCCATCTACAACTAACGGCCAAAAACGGCATCACCCTGGCGTGTGGCGGCGGTTACATCCGCATCACCCCGGCCGGGGCCATTGACATCCACACGCCCGGCAAAATCAATCTCAAGGGGCAGCACGTGTGGGAAACCACGGCCAGCCAGAGTTTTCCGATGCCCGAGTTACCGCAGTCGGTGTGCAAAGAGTGTCTGAAAATTGCTCAAACGCAAGCGTCGGGCGCAGTCATGCGCACCGCCGGCTGAGGGTAGAAAATGCAAGAACACTACACACACTGGATCAAGCAGATAGAAAGCCTGTGCGACTCCGCGAACGTGAAGCATGTCGATGTCTTGGTTGATCAAGCAGCCTGGGATATATCCATACTGCCGACCCTTCGCCTGATGGAACCAGGCCTGTCCTGGGTTTCCTTGTTCAGCGCAACACCAGAAGAAGCACTGCTGACGCAGGCGCCCATTCTGATGCGAATCAACCTCGCCGACTGGCGACACAGAGCCTGGCTGGAAGAGCTGGTTGGAGAGGTTGGGCATCTGCCGCGCCTGATGCTGTTGATCTCACCTATGCCGTTTGATGTTCTGGCCAAGTCCCTTCAGGCGCTCTCGCAGCTTGAGTGGGGAGGCCAGTCTGGATTGTTGCGCTTCTACGACCCCCGTGTAATGCCTGAGTTGTTGGCCAGTGTATTGAGCCCTGAACAGAAAGAGCAATTTCAGTGCGTAACCCTGTTCTGGAGTTGGCTGGACCGGGACCAGCAGCCTGTTTGGCAGCCTGGCACCTATCGGTCGAACCAGACCTTGGCTGAAACCTTGCCTGCGATCAACTTCGATGACGCTCAATTTGACCGGCTGGGCAGCATCAGTGATGCGCAAAGTTTGTTAGACGTCGCCAGGGCGAAGTTTCCGGACCTTTCCCATGAGCAATGTTTTGTTTGTTGCTATCGCGCAGTGCTTCAGGCGAGTCAGGAAAATTACTTCGGCGATTTGAAGGTATACGCAACGCTGCATTTGAGCAGCGTGGATATTGCCTGACTGAGTGTCGCAGGTGTTTGTGGCGTACGTGAGCGCAAATAAGGAATAACGGATGAGTTATTTAAACGGCAGCACGGTGTGCCAATGGCTGGGCGGTTGTTTGCTTGTGTTACTTGCCGGGTGCTCGCTGGGAGAGTCAAAGTTTTTGGGGGGTAATTTGGGTGGGGTTAATCATACGTCGGCGGCGATTAATTATTTTTTCGTGAATGGCCATGGTGGTCCCAATATATCTCCATATGGCTCTCGTGGTGGGATGTGCTGTGCGATGTTGCCAAGGCAGTGGCAACCAGGCTTGAAGCTTAAAGTGGAGTGGGAAACTGATCCGAACCCTAGTGCGCGTTTACCCGCTTTAGGAACCGATGCGTACCGAGCGGCGTATGCCATACATAAAGCCAATTATCAACAGCACAGCGCCATAGTGGATCTCCCAGCTTATGAGACAGAAACGCTGTGTTCATTAAAGGTTCATTTTTTACCGTGTAATCAGATTAAGGTCGCCACCGCATGTATGGCTTATGGTCAGCCTGGATATCCAATTAAAGAGCCTTTGAAAATGAAGGAGCCAGCCGTATGTCCGAAGTGAAGAGCCACGAATCGCTTTATGTGCCGGCCTTATTTCAAAAGGCGGGGCGTCTGCCCAGTGATCCACAGACGGTTAGCGATAATTACGACCTGCAAATGGCCCGGACGGTGAAGTATCGCCAGAAGTTGAATGCCTGCGCAGTCTGCATTCCAGCATGTTTTGCGACGTTACGAGCTACGGTGCCCATAAGGTCAGACCGAATAAGGAGTAAAGGATGAGTTATTTAAATGGCAGTGCTGTGTGCCAATGGCTGGGCGGCTGTTTGCTTGTGTTACTTGCCGGATGCTCGCTGGGAGAGTCAAAGTTTTTGGGGGGTAATTTGAACGGGGTTAACCATACGTCGGCAGCCATTAATTATTTTTCCGTGAATGGTTATGGTGGTCCCAATATATCTCCACATGGCTATGGTGGTGGGATGTGCTGCGCGATGTTGCCAAGGCAGTGGCAGCCTGGCTTGAAGCTTAAAGTGGAGTGGGAAACTGATCCGAATTCTAATGCGCGTTTACCCGCTTTAGGAACCGATGCGTACCGAGCCGCGTATGCCATACATAAAACTAATTACCAACAGCACAGCGTAATAGTGGATCTGCCACCATATGAGGAGAGGCTGTGTGCGTTGGAAGTACACTTTTTGCCCTGTAATCAAGTCAAGGTATCCACGTCCTGCTGGCGTTACCCCTCACCCAATAGCCCAATCAAGGAGCCATTGGAAATGAAGGAGCCAGCCGTATGTCCGAAGTGAAAAACAGCGAATCGGTTTATGTGCCGGCTTTGTTTCCGAAGGCAGGACGCCTGCCTACTGATCCACAGATGGTTAGCGATAATTACGACCTGAAAATGGACGAGACGGAGCAGTATCGCCAGAGGTTGAATGCCCGCGCAGGCTGCATCCCAGCTTGTTTTGCGACGTTACGACCTACGGTGCCCATAAGGTCAGACCGAATAAGGAGTAAAGGATGAGCTATTTAAATGGCAGTGCTGTGTGCCAATGGCTGGGCGGTTGTTTGCTTGTGTTACTTGCCGGATGCTCGCTGGGAGAGTCAAAGTTTTTGGGAGGGGATTTGAACGGGGTTAATCATACGTCGGCAGCCATTAATTATTTTTCCGTGAATGGTTATGGTGGTCCCAATATATCTCCACATGGCTATGGTGGTGGGATGTGCTGTGCGATGTTGCCAAGGCAATGGCAGCCAGGCCTGAAGTTTAAAGTAGAGTGGGAAACTGATCCTAATCCTTATGCGAGGCTCAAGCGTAAACCATCCGGGTACGGCCCTGATGAAGAGGCCTACGCCAAACATAAAGCGAACTACCAACAGCATATCGCCATAGTGGAACTCCCCCCTTATGAAGACAGGCTGTGTGCGTTGGAAGTGCATTTTTTGCCCTGTAATCAAGTCAAGGTATCCACGTCCTGCTGGCGTTACCCCTCACCCAATAGCCCAATCAAGGAACCGTTGGAAATGAAGGAGTTAGCCGTATGTCCGAAGTGAAGAGCAGCGAATCGGTTTATGTGCCGGCCTTATTTCCAAAGGCGGGGCGTCTGCCCAGTGATCCACAGAAGGTAAGCGATAATTACGACCTGCAAATGGCCGAGACGCAGAAGTATCGCCAGGAGTTGAATGCCCAGCGCGGTTTGCGAGGTGCTTCCACCTGTGCCCGTAGCTTGCATATCAGCCTGTTCTTTGACGGTACTAACAACAACGAACCCTACGACACCCGTAAGGCCACACCGCCCCATCCGACCAATATCGCCCGGCTCTACCACGCCAGCCTGGAGCAGCCGGAAGGCGGCTATTTTCGTTATTACATCCCCGGTGTAGGTACTCCCTTCCCCGAAATCGGTGAGCTGGACTTCAGCACGTTCGGTTTGGCCTTCGCCAATCGAGGCGAGGATAGGATCAATTGGGGGTTGTTGCGAATCGCAGATGCGATGTCCTTCGCTCTGAACAACAAACAGGGGTTGGATCTGTCGGTCGCTCAGGCCAAGCTCAAAACAATGGCTACCACTTGGCCACTGACGGCGTTGGGTAAAAACAGCCGACGCCAAGCCATGGCCTCGCTGCTGGAGCCCTTGCGGGTCAAGGTCGCAACCGCGCAACCAAAATTGCTCGCGATCAAGCTGTTCGTCTATGGTTTTTCCCGTGGCGCAGCGGAGGCCCGTACCTTCATTACCTGGTTGAGCGAACTGTTCGATACCCCGGAAGGAGCCGAACACCCTGAGCAGGCACTGCTCGGGATGCCGTTGACCATTGAGTTTCTTGGCCTGCTGGACACCGTGGCTTCGGTGGGCAGCGCCCATGCCGCGCCCTTTGCTGACGGGCATATGGACTGGGCCGATGGCACGCAGCAGTTGCCCGATGTCAAGAAATTCCCCGAGTGGATCAAGGTCTGCCGGCATTTTGTTGCCGCCCACGAACAGCGCTTGTGTTTCCCACTGGACTCGATCCGTTACGCCGACGGTCTTTATCCCCCTTACGCCCGGGAGGTGATCTACCCCGGCGTGCACTCGGATGTGGGCGGCGGTTACCCACCGGGGGATCAGGGCAAGGCCCGGGGTGGCTCGGGCGAGTTGCTGTCGCAGATCGTGCTGCATGATCTGTATGCGGAGGCGTTTGCGGCCGGCGCACCGTTGACGGTCCCTGAGGAAGTGCTGCCGGATAAACTGCGGCAGATTCAACCGGCGCGCAACATGTCGACAGAGACCGACTACGAATTTGCCCTTAATGGGGTACTCATCGACCGCTTCAACGCCTGGCGCAGCACCTTGGGCCTGGCCGAAGAAAGCCCCTCACAAACCCCGTCGAACACCGAAGCTTTGCGCCTCGGTCATCCGCTCGAAGACGCCATGGCCGCGCAATTGGCCTGGCTCACCGGATGGCGCATCGAGCGCCTGGCCCGTGGCAGTTATGTCAATCAACCCTTCTTCGGCGAAGCCACGCAAACCAATGCTTCGCTGGAGAAAACCCAAAAGGCTATACGTGACGCCGAGATCGCCGAGGCCAAAAGAAAACGCAAGGAGGCACGTGGTCTCGAGAACGAAGCACAGCTTCTGTTGGGGGCGGCCGGCCCGCCAGCTTACGAGCCGGTAAAGGACCAGCAGCAGATCCGCGAAGCCGCCGTGGAGTTCGAACACGACTACCAGGGTTGGCGGCGCGATCAGAGCAGCGTGCAAGGCTGGGTGCTGGATGTAGCGCTTAGGGACACGGTGTACCTGCTCAATGATGACGACGAGCAACAGGAGTATGAGCAGATCAAGGCCGAGGGTGAAGCGCGCGCCAGGGAGTTGTTTGTTGAAGTCGGCAGCAACCTCAATAGATTTCGCGTCAGCGACTCGCCGCAGAAGGCTGCGGTGGTCGCGCTGTTTGATGACCAGGTGCATGACTCGCGTGCCTGGTTTTTACACGACACTACGAGTTCACGGGAGTTGTGGGGGGATTACTTCCGTTACCGCATGGTGTATTTCGAAGGCGAGACCAACAAGCGCATGACCCCGGTGGTGGTGGCTGGGCGTGTGGTGGGCATCGCGCTGGTACTGGGCGGGGTGTACAGCATCCGTCGTCATGGCTGGAAAGGCATGGCGGGCACGTTGGGCGCTGCGTCAGTGGGTTACCAGGTGATCAACGTCGTCAGCGGCAAAGTCGAGCCTTTCCTGCCGGGGGCAGAGAAAATCCTGCAACCGACCTTTGCGATCGGTGAGGTGGTGGCGCAGCAAACGCAAGCCATTATCGAGGGAGAAGAAACCCTGCGCATGCAGAACATGCTGGACTATCTGAAGCGTACTGGCGGCTTGGTCGAGCAGGCCAAGGAGCTGGTGCCATGATGCCGCTGGTACGGGTGGGTGATCCGTTGCGGCCCTTTGGTGGTGAGGTGTTGTCGGGACACTACGAGGCCTTTGGTAAACCTGTCGCCTGTGTAGACGATCGAGCCCGCTGCACAGGCCTTTGAAGGTGGCGCTGAGGCGCTTGAGCGTTTCTGCCGTGAGCGAGAGTTTGACGTGATGATCGAGATCACCCAGGCCTGAATCTGTACGCTGGCACGCCGTCACCACTCAAGCGCTTCAGCCATTGGAAAAGGTCAAACCATGAACATTCGGACCGATCATGAAGGCGCACAAATATGAATGCTTACCTAATCCGCATCAGTGGTGTGTTGTTGTTAATGCTTGGCTTCAGCGGCTGCGCTCAGAACCGGACACTGTTACCACCACCGAATGGCGAACAGGTCAGCATTACGGTAAAGGTCCCCCAGAATCTTGCAGCAGAGGCCATGCGGGTGATGCCCCGTCCGGAAAAATACCCAATCAGACGCTCGATGCCAGAGTGACGTGTATGAGTCAAGACGACCTTTCAATCGCGATGATAGGTGCGCGTGTCACCTGTGCAATCAGCCGTTACCCGCCACATTCGGCCAAAGATCCGCCACCAGGAACAACCGCTCGGCCTCTTCCCATTCACCCTCGTGGTTTTCCACCAGGCGCACCAGCAATTGCGCGGGCGCCATTGGGTCCAACGCGGTCAGCCAATCCTGCATACGGGTCGCGTCCCAGGCGTCGTCCGCCGGGTAGTGCGCCGGCGCCAGCCATGCGTGGCGGGGCAGAGGTTGCCAGCGTCCAGCCGGGCTTTGTTCGATAAACCGCGACCAATCGCGCTGATGCAGCCAGCGCCCATTCAAGTGCTGGGGATGCGCGCCCATCGGCGCCTGCGCCATGCCGGGCCATGGGTAGAGCAGATAGCCGCCCAGCCACAGATGGGCATCAAACTCTTGGATATCCAGCGCGGCCAGGACCTCGCGGCTTTCCGGCCGGGCGGAAATCGGCAGTTGATGCTGGGCCAGATGGGCCAGCTTGCGGTCCAGCCGGTCATGGCAGCCAGGGCCCAGCCATTGCGCGGCGTCCCGGCCATCGCCGTCCTGCGGTCCGAGATACAGTTTGATCGCCAGTTCCAGATGGTGCACGCCGTCGCGGTCACGCAGCAGCATGTCCAGCTCGCCCAAGGTATGCCCGGCCTGGCGGATCGGCAGGTTGGCCGCCAGCAGCTCCACGCCCGGCGCGTGCTGCACCGCAAACTGCCACAGCCGTTCGTAGTACAGCCCCAGCCGACGGGTGCGCGCCTGGCTCAACCAGTGCAGCAAGGTGCTGCTGTCGTGGTCCAGTTGGCGCAGCCAGTGTTCCAGCAAATGCGGGGCCTGCACCCAGTCGCTGCCGGTCAGCGGGTGGCGCTGCGGCCATGGCGTTTGTGCGAGCATCGGCGGGGCGAGCATCACCCACGCGAGGTCGCGCACCTCAGGGTGACGCAGTTGGCGGGGCAGGTGCTGTAGATCAGGGAACAGAGTCATGGTCCGAGCATAGCCTTTTACGGCCGGCAAGGTGGCTGAGAACCGTTGTCGTCTGGGGTTTGCGGCGACAAAGGATTTTGTGTAACGCCGGCTTTCGCCCATAATCGTTCTTTTTTGCCAGAACCCGAACCCCGCAGGAGCCCCATGGAGCAATTTCGCAATATCGGCATTATCGGTCGCCTGGGCAGTACCCAGGTGCTGGACACCGTCCGCCGGCTGAAAAAGTTTCTGCTCGAGCGCCACCTGCATGTGATCCTCGAAGACACCATCGCTGAAATACTCCCGGGCCACGGCCTGCAAACCTCGTCGCGCAAGATGCTCGGTGAAGTCTGCGACATGGTCATCGTGGTGGGCGGCGATGGCAGCCTGTTGGGCGCCGCCCGGGCGCTGGCGCGGCATAACGTGCCGGTGTTGGGGATCAACCGCGGGAGCCTGGGGTTCCTCACCGATATTCGTCCCGACGAGCTGGAAGTGGAAGTGGCCAAGGTGCTGGACGGCCACTACCTGGTAGAAAACCGCTTCCTGCTGCAAGCTGAAGTGCGCCGCCACGGCGAAGCCATCGGCCAGGGCGACGCCCTCAACGACGTGGTGCTGCACCCCGGCAAGTCGACGCGGATGATCGAGTTCGAGCTGTACATCGACGGCCAGTTCGTGTGCAGCCAGAAGGCCGACGGCCTGATCGTCGCCACGCCGACCGGCTCCACCGCGTATGCGCTGTCTGCCGGTGGCCCGATCATGCATCCCAAGCTGGATGCCATTGTGATCGTGCCGATGTACCCCCATATGTTGTCCAGCAGGCCCATCGTGGTCGACGGCAACAGTGAGCTGAAAATCGTGGTCTCCAAAGACATGCAGATCTACCCGCAAGTCTCCTGTGACGGGCAAAACCATTTCACCTGCGCCCCCGGCGACACCATCACCGTGAGCAAAAAGGCGCAGAAGCTGCGGTTGATCCACCCGCTGGATCACAACTACTACGAAGTGTGCCGCACCAAGCTGGGCTGGGGCAGCCGCTTGGGGGGTGGAGGCGACTGATGCTCGATCCCGCGCGTAGCTACGACCTGATTGGTGACGTGCACGGTTGCGCTCATACCCTTGAGCACTTGCTCGACCAACTGGGTTACCACAAGCAGGGCGGCACCTGGCGCCACCCGTCGCGAATGGCCGTGTTCCTTGGCGATATCATTGACCGTGGCCCGCGTATTCGCGAGGCGCTGCATATCGTCCATGACATGACCGAGGCCGGCCAGGCGCTGTGCATCATGGGCAATCATGAGTTCAACGCGCTGGGCTGGAGCACGCCAGCAACCCCTGGCAGCGGCAAGCAGTTCGTGCGCGAGCACACGCCACGGCATGCGCGGTTGATCCACGAGACCCTGACCCAGTTCGAACAGCACCCGGCGGACTGGCACGACTTCCTCGGCTGGTTCTACGACATGCCGTTGTTTGTCGATGCCGGGCGGTTTCGCGTGGTCCACGCCTGCTGGGACAACGGCTTTATCGAGCCTTTGCGCGCGCACTTCCCGGATGGCTGCATCGACCAGCACTTCCTGCAGGCCGCCGCCGTGCCCGGTAGTTTCGCCAGCAACGCTTTCGACCGCCTGCTACGCGGCACCGACATGCGCCTGCCGGATGGCTTGACCCTGACCGGCGGCGACGGCCTGACGCGGTCTTTCTTTCGCACTAAGTTCTGGGAAGACGACCCGAAAACCTACGGCGACATCGTGTTCCAACCCGATGCGCTGCCGGAACCGGTGGCGGCCACACCGTTGTCGTCTACCGAAAAAAATTCCCTGCTGCGCTACGGCGTCGACGAGCCGTTGCTGTTCGTCGGCCACTACTGGCGCAGCGGCAAACCGGCGCCGATCCGCCCGAACCTGGCCTGCCTGGACTACAGCGCAGTGCTCTACGGCAAGCTGGTGGCTTACCGGCTGGATCAGGAAACCCGCCTGGACCCACGTAAATTTGTTTGGGTCGATGTCGAGCGCCCTGAGGTTATTTCATGAGTACCGTGGCTGTTTTACGTTTGCCGCTGGCGGTGGATTTAAGTGGTTTCGTCAAGTTGCTGCAGCGCATGCAAGTGCCCCACCGCGTCAGCGAAGAGTCCGGGGAACAGGTGCTGTGGGTGCCCGATTCGATCAGCGAAGACGTGAAGGTCTTGTACCAACGCTTCCCTGCCGGTGATCCGGACCAGCAACTCGATATCCCGGCACAGGCAACGTCGACCAAGCGCCCCGGTTTTGTCCAGCAGTTGCGCCACAGCCCGGTGACCGGGCTGGTGCTGCTGTTGAGCATCATCGTCGGCGCTGTGACGCTGCTGGGGGATAACCTGCAAGCCATGAGCTGGCTGACGTTCCTGCCGTTCAGCGTGTCGGGTGAGTACCTGCATTTCACGCCGTTGGCCGACAGCCTGGCGTCGGGGCAGTGGTGGCGGCTGGTCACGCCGATGCTGATCCACTTCGGCATCCTGCACCTGGCCATGAACGGCATGTGGTACTGGGAACTGGGCCGGCGCATCGAGCTGCGCCAGGGCAGTATCAACCTGCTGGGCCTGACGCTGCTGTTCAGCCTGGTGTCGAACTACGCGCAATACTCTTTTGGTGGCCCCGGCCTGTTTGGCGGGTTGTCCGGTGTGCTGTATGGCTTGCTCGGGCATTGCTGGATCTATCAATTATTGTCGCCGAACCCGGCGTATCGCCTGCCTCGCGGGGTGTTGGTGATGATGCTGGTGTGGCTGGTGCTGTGCCTGTCGGGCCTGGTCTCGATGATCGGCTTCGGCGAAATCGCCAACGCGGCCCACGTCGGTGGCTTGGTGATTGGTTGCCTGACCGGTTTGTTGGGTGGTTTGTACAGCCGCCGCAAAATGTCTCCTATTTAGTTAAGGAAGAGTCTTATGTCCTCTTTTGTTGAAATGATCGAAAACATCACGCCGGACATCTACCAGAGCCTCAAGCTCGCCGTGGAAATCGGCAAATGGTCCGATGGTCGCAAGCTCACGGCCGAGCAGCGTGAACTGTCGTTGCAGGCAGTGATTGCCTGGGAACTGCAGAACCTGCCGGAAGACCAGCGCACCGGCTACATGGGCCCGCAGGAATGCGCCTCGAAGTCGGCGCCGGTGCCGAACATCCTGTTCAAGTCGGATGCCATCCATTGATTGAGATTGGCCGTGGTGCAGTCAGCAAAATGTCGGCGCAGTTGGGTGAGCCGACCGTTCAATACGCGTTTCGCCTCGGCGACATCGAGGTGCCGGTCAACCCGTTGATTGGCACCACCGTACGCCTGGAATACCTCGGTGCGATCCATTGCACCCATTGCGGGCGCAAGACCAAGACCAGTTTCAGCCAGGGTTACTGCTACCCGTGCATGACTAAACTCGCCCAGTGCGACTTGTGCATCATGAGCCCCGAGCGCTGCCATTACGACGCCGGCACCTGCCGCGATCCGGCCTGGGGTGAAACATTCTGCATGACCGATCATGTGGTCTACCTGGCAAACTCGACGGGGATCAAGGTCGGCATTACCCGCGCCAGTCAGTTGCCAACCCGCTGGCTGGACCAGGGCGCCAGCCAGGCGCTGCCGATCATGCGGGTTGCCACGCGCCAGCAGTCGGGCTTTGTCGAAGACCTGTTCCGCAGCCAGGTGGCCGACAAGACCAACTGGCGCGCGCTGCTCAAGGGCGATGCCCAGGCCGTCAACCTTGCGCAGGTACGCGATGAACTGTTCGCCAGTTGTGCCGACGGTTTGCTCGGTTTGCAGGAACGCTTTGGCCTACAGGCCATCCAACCGGTGACCGACATCGAACCGATCGAAATCCGCTACCCGATCGAGCAGTATCCGACCAAGATCGTCAGCTTCAACCTGGACAAGAACCCGATTGCCGAAGGCACGCTGATGGGGATCAAGGGCCAATACCTGATCTTCGACACCGGCGTGATCAACATTCGTAAATACACGGCCTACCAGCTCGCCGTGCATCAGTAGAAGGACGACAGACATGCGCACCGAACAGCCGAAGATGATTTACCTGAAGGACTATCAGGCGCCGGACTACCTGATCGACGAGACGCACCTGACCTTCGAGTTGTTCGAGGACCACAGCCTGGTCCACGCGCAGCTGGTGATGCGCCGCAACCCCGAGCGCGGCGCCGGCTTGCCGCCGCTGGTGCTGGATGGGCAGCAGTTGGAGCTGGTGTCGGTGAACCTGGCCGACCAGGAGCTGACCGATACCGACTACCAGTTGAGCGACAGCCACCTGACCGTGCACCCCACCAGTGCGACCTTCACCCTGGACACCACGGTGAAGATCCACCCGGAAACCAACACCGCGCTGGAAGGCCTGTACAAATCCAGCGGCATGTTCTGCACCCAGTGCGAGGCCGAGGGTTTTCGCAAGATCACCTATTACCTCGACCGTCCGGACGTGATGAGCGTGTTCACCACCACGGTAATCGCCGAGCAGCACAGCTATCCGGTGCTGCTGTCCAACGGCAACCCGATTGCCTCCGGCCCTGGCGAAGACGGCCGGCACTGGGCGACCTGGGAGGACCCGTTCAAGAAGCCGGCTTACCTGTTTGCGTTGGTGGCCGGTGATTTGTGGTGCGTCGAAGACACCTTCATCACCATGACCGAGCGTACCGTGGCGCTGCGCATCTATGTCGAGCCGGAAAACATCGACAAGTGCCAGCACGCCATGAACAGCCTGAAGAAGTCGATGCGCTGGGACGAAGAAGCCTATGGCCGTGAGTACGACCTCGATATTTTCATGATCGTGGCGGTCAACGACTTCAACATGGGCGCCATGGAGAACAAGGGCCTCAATATTTTCAACTCCAGCGCCGTGCTGGCCCGCGCCGAAACCGCCACCGACGCCGCTCACCAGCGGGTCGAGGCGATCGTTGCCCACGAATACTTCCACAACTGGTCGGGCAACCGCGTGACCTGCCGCGACTGGTTCCAGCTGTCGCTGAAGGAAGGCTTCACGGTGTTCCGTGACTCGCAATTTTCGGCCGACATGAACTCGGCGACGGTCAAGCGTATCCAGGACGTGGCCTACCTGCGCACCCACCAGTTCGCCGAAGATGCCGGCCCGATGGCCCACGCCGTGCGCCCGGACGGCTTTATCGAAATTTCCAACTTCTACACCCTGACCGTGTACGAAAAGGGCTCGGAAGTCGTCCGCATGATCCAAACCTTGCTCGGCGCCGAAGGCTTCCGTAAAGGCAGCGACCTGTACTTCGAACGCCACGATGGCCAGGCCGTGACCTGCGACGACTTTATCAAGGCCATGGAAGATGCCAACGGTGCTGACCTGACCCAGTTCAAGCGCTGGTACAGCCAAGCCGGCACGCCACGCCTGGCGGTGAGCGAGTCCTACGACGCCGCGGCAAAAACCTACAGCCTGACCTTCCGTCAAAGCTGCCCGCAAACCCCGGACAAAGTTGAAAAACTGCCGTTCGTGATTCCGGTCGAGCTGGGCCTGCTGGACGGGAAGGGTGCGGGTATTGCCTTGCGCCTCGCCGGTGAGGCTACTGCTGGCGCCACGTCCCGGGTGCTCTCGGTGACCGAGGCCGAACAGACCTTCACCTTTGTCGACATCACCGAACACCCGCTGCCTTCGCTGCTGCGCGGCTTCTCGGCGCCGGTGAAGTTGAGCTTCCCGTACAACCGCGACCAGTTGATGTTCCTGATGCAGCACGACAGCGATGGTTTCAACCGTTGGGACGCTGGCCAGCAACTGTCGGTGCAGGTGTTGCAGGAGCTGATCGGCCAACACCAGCAAGGCAAGGCACTGGCATTGGACCAACGCCTGATCACCGCACTACGCAGCGTGCTCAGCGACCAGAGCCTGGACCAGGCGATGGTTGCCGAAATGCTCTCGCTGCCGAGTGAAGCCTACCTGACTGAAATCAGTGAAGTGGCGGACGTCGACGCCATCCACGCGGCCCGCGAGTTCGCCCGCACGCAACTGGCCGACCAATTGTTCGAAGGCTTGTGGCTGCGGTACCAGGCCAATCGCGACCTGTCGAAGAAAACCCCGTACGTGGCCGAGGCGGAACACTTTGCCCGTCGCGCCTTGCAGAACATCGCCTTGTCGTACCTGATGCTCAGCGGCAAGCCCGAAGTGCTGGCGGCCACGCTTGAGCAGTTTGACGCGTGCGACAACATGACCGAGCGCCTGACGGCCCTGGCGGTGTTGGTCAATTCGCCGTTCGATGAAGAGAAAGCCAAGGCCCTAGCGGTGTTTGCCGAGAACTTCAAGGACAACCCGCTGGTCATGGACCAATGGTTCAGCGTGCAGGCGGGCAGTGGCTTGCCGGGCGGGCTGGAGCGGGTCAAGGCGTTGATGCAGCACCCGGCATTCAACATCAAGAACCCGAACAAGGTGCGTGCATTGGTGGGGGCGTTTGCCGGGCAGAACCTGATCAACTTCCACGCGGCAGATGGTTCGGGCTATCGGTTCCTGGCGGATTTGGTGATCCAGCTGAATGGCTTCAACCCGCAGATTGCTTCCCGGCAGTTGGCGCCGCTGACTCGCTGGCGCAAGTATGACAGCGCGCGCCAGGCGCTGATGAAAGGTGAGCTGGAGCGGATTCGCGCTTCGGGCGAGCTGTCCAGTGATGTGTTTGAAGTGGTGAGCAAGAGCCTCGCATAACTGAGGCGATTGTTTACTCAAGGCCAAACACCGTCCTGTGGTGAGGGAGCTTGCCTGTGGTGAGGGAGCTTGCCTCTGGTGAGGGGGCTTGCCTGTGGTGAGGGAGCTTGCCTGTGGTGAGGGAGCTTGCCTGTGGTGAGGGAGCTTGCCTGTGGTGAGGGAGCTTGCCTGTGGTAAGGGAGCTTGCCTGTGGTAAGGGAGCTTGCCTGTGGTAAGGGAGCTTGCCTGTGGTAAGGGAGCTTGCCTGTGGTGAGGGAGCTTGCCTGTGGTGAGGGAGCTTGCCTGTGGTGAGGGAGCTTGCCTGTGGTAAGGGAGCTTGTCTGTGGTAAGGGAGCTTGCCTGTGGTGAGGGGGCTTGTCCCCCGCTGGAGTGCGCAGCGTTCCCAGGATTTTGGGGCCGCTACGCAGCCCAACGGGGGACAAGCCCCCTCACCACAGACAAGCCCTTCACCACAGACAAGCCCCTCACCAGAGGCAAGCCCCTTCACCACAGATGGTCTTAAATAACCGGCGGCCAGCGCAGCTCTTGGGCGTCATCGCCGGTGTACCGCGGGAAGCGCTCGGCGATCATCTCGTGGGGTACGCCCAGCGGTATTGCGCTGGCAGCGTCCAGGCGGGCTACTTGCTCGGCCGAGAGTTGCACGTTCAGTGCACCCAAGGTGCCATCCAGTTGTTCGCGGGTACGCGGTCCCAGAATCGGGATCAGCGCGGTGGTCGAGCGACGGGCTTTTTCCCGCAGCCAGGCGATGGCGATGTGCGTCGGGGTGGCATTCAGCTCGCCGGCAACCGCCAGCAGGGTGTCGAGCACCGCCGTTTCCCGTGCACTTTTTTCGGCGTGAACCAGAATCCCCAGTTTGCTGGCGCGGCTATCGTCCTGGCTCGTGCGGTACTTGCCAGTGAGAAAGCCACCACCCAGCGGTGACCATAACGTGGCGGCCAGGCCCAGCGCTTCGGCCATGGGCAGCAGCTCACGGTCGGCGGTGCGCTCGGCCAGGCTGTATTCGGTCTGGATCGCAACCAGTGGCGCAAAGCCACGCACTTCGGCGAGCAGGTCGGCACGGGAAATGCGCCAGGCCGGGAAGTTCGACAAGCCGGCGTAATGGATCTTGCCCGCACGCACCAAGTCATCAAAGCCGCGCAGGATTTCTTCCATCGGCGTGACGTTGTCGCTGATATGCGCCCAGAACAGGTCGATGTGGTCGGTGTTCAGGCGTTTGAGGCTTTCCTCGACGGCGCGCACCATGTTCTTGCGATTGTTGCCAAGCTTGATCGTGCCTTCGTCCTGAGGCTGGGTGCGCAAGGTGTACTTGGTGGCGATCACCAGGCGATCGCGCTCCGATGCAATGAACTCGCCGAGTAGTACTTCCGACTGGCCGAACTGGTAGCCGTTGGCGGTATCGAGGAAGTTGCCGCCGGCCTCCAGGTAACCGTCGTAAATGCGTTTAGACTCTTCCCGCTCGGCACCGTGGCCCCAGCCTGTGCCGAAATTGGCGGTGCCCAGGGCCAGCTCTGAAACCTGCAGGCCGCTACGACGGCCAAAGACTTTATTACGCATAAGAGAACTCCTGAGGCTGTGATTCATATAAATGTCTTGCGACATCTATTTAATATGATGCGAGTAATATTTTTCGTCAAGCGGCTTTTTGGTGCGTGCAGGGAAGGGCTCCGGCTCCTGACACTTTCTGACAGGGGCCTCTGTTAAGCTGCGCCACCTTTCTTTTTCCGAGCGTGATCAACGTGTCGCGTACCAGCCGTCTGCTGACCTTGTTGCAAGTCCTGCGGGGCAAAAAACGCCCGGTGACCGCCGCCGTGCTGGCGGTGGAACTGGAGATTTCCGAGCGCACGCTGTACCGCGATATAGCAGAATTGACCGCCTTGGGCGCGCCGATCTATGGCGAGGCAGGCGTGGGCTACGTGTTACGGGCGGGGCTGTTCCTGCCGCCGCTGATGCTCAATGCCGACGAGACCGAAGCGATCGTGCTGGGGTTGCGGTATGTCGATCAGCGTGGCGATGAAGTGTTGAGCCGCGCAGCGGCCAATGCGCTGGCAAAAATTGCTGATGTACTGGACCCGGCCGCACAGGAAGCGTTGCGCAATCCCACTTTGCTGCCCGGCCCGCGAGGGTTCGGCTACCCGGAAAACCGCGTGCCGTTGAACGTGTTTCGCGAGGCCATTCGCGGCCAGGCCAAACTGCATATCGATTACGCCGACGCCAGCCAGGCCGCCAGCCAACGGCTGGTCTGGCCCCTGGCCCTGGGCTTTCTCAACGAGGTGCGGGTAATTGTCGCGTGGTGCGAATTGCGCGGGGCCTATCGCACCTTCCGCACTGATCGTGTAGCTACCGCCACCCTGCAAGGCGAGCGTTATCCGGGGCGTCGCAGCGACTGGTTGCGGGCCTGGCGCAAGCTGATGGAACAGAACGAATCCGGGCCGTTCACTCCTGACAAGAACTGACACGACGCTGCATTAGCATGGCTCCATAAATCACCAACAAGGAGCTGTCACCATGTCCCAACCCACCCCCGAACTGGCCCCGGCGATTGCCGCGTACATTGCCGCCGCCAATGCTGGCGACACCTCGCTGGTGGTCGACTGTTTTGCCGAGGATGCCAACGTGTTCGACGAAGGCGAACACCGGATCGGCACCGCCGCCATCGCTCGCTGGATGGAAGACACCGGGCGTCGTTATCAGCCCAGGGTGCAGGTGCTCAACGTGCAGCACCGAACCGGCAAGGTGCTGGTCAGCAACCTGGTCACCGGCAGCTTCCCCGGCAGCCCGCTGGAGTTGCGCTACACCTTCCGCCTCAATGAGCAGGGCAAGATTTCCCGATTGGATATTTCCCTGTAGGCGTCATGGCATACTGGCGGCATGACTTTCGACTCGCCACTCGCCGCCTACCAGCACGCCATCACCGACCAGGGTTTTGTCCCCGACGACGCCCAGCGCGAGGCGGTGCAAGCCCTGCAAGACTGCCACCAGGCCCTGCATCAGGGGCATGGGGCGGTCACTGGCGTGTACCTGTGGGGCCCGGTCGGGCGCGGCAAGACCTGGCTGATGGACCAGTTCTACCAGAGCTTGCGCGTGCCCGCGCGGCGCCAGCATTTCCATCACTTCATGGGGTGGGTGCACCAGCGTTCGTTCCAGCTGACCGGTACTCATGACCCGTTGCAGGCCTTGGCCCGTGAACTGAGCCAGGAAGTGCGGGTGCTGTGTTTTGACGAGTTGTTCGTCAATGACATCGGTGACGCCATTATCCTTGGCCGGTTGTTCCAAGTGATGTTCGAGGAAGGCGTGGTGATGGTCTGCACGTCCAATCAGCCGCCCGACCAACTCTATGCCGACGGTTTCAACCGGGATCGCTTCCTGCCGGGCATTGAGGCTATCAAGCGCCATATGCGTGTGGTGGCCGTTGACGGCGGGGAAGATCATCGGCTCCACCCGGGAACCGCGCTGCAGCGTTATTGGGTCGATCAACCCGAGGCGCTGGCCGAGGTGTTTCGCCAGTTGAGCAAAGGACAGGCCGTGAGCAGCGCCCCGGTCGCGGTAGGCTATCGCTCTATCGTGGCGCTGCAGTCCAGTGAAACCGTGCTGTGGTGCCGTTATGCCGACCTGTGCGAACAGCCGCTGGCCGCCATGGACTTCATGCTGCTGTGTGATCGCTTCAAGGCGATTTTGCTGGACGAGGTGCCGAGCCTCAGTGCGCAAAAGCGCCCGGGCCGCATCGCCCGGGGCACCGAAGACGCGGCCCTGCGGGTGGACGCCGGTGACCGTGAGCTGCCGGAGTTGTCGGTGCATGACGACAGCGTCCGGCGTTTCATTGCCCTGGTAGACGAGTGCTACGACCGCAAAGTGCCGTTGTATATCCAGGCCAGCGTTCCACTGGAAAGCCTCTACACCGAGGGTTACCTGGAATTTCCCTTCCGCCGCGCCCTGAGCCGCTTACAGGAGATGCAGTTGGCCAGATTCGGTGGGGCTGGCGCGCTTTCACGCGGCTAAATGTACTTAATCTCCTTCATCTGACGCCCACTCCATGCTTACAATCGAGCCCTTTTATGGGGACCAAGTCCCTGTCGCACCGTTAACGAGGAAGGAAATGGACACCGCAGACATCCTGGTGCTGCAAGCCAGCTACACCAACCCGGTACACGCCGAGGCCATTGGCCTTTTGCTCAATCATTACGCCGCAGACCCAATGGGCGGTGGCCACAGCTTGCCGGCCGATCGTTTGCAACAACTGCCGGCAGAGTTGGCCAAGCGTGCCCATGCCTTCAGTGTGCTGGCGTTTGTCGGCGGTACGCCGGCCGGGCTGGTGAACTGCTTCGAGGGGTTTTCGACCTTTGCCTGCCGGCCGCTGGTCAACGTCCATGATGTGGTGGTGATGGATAAATTTCGGGGCCTGGGACTGAGCCAGAAGATGCTGCAAAAGGTCGAGGAAATCGCTCGCCAGCGCGGCTGCTGCAAGATCACCCTTGAGGTACTCGAAGGCAATGGCGTGGCGCAGTCGGCGTATCGCAAGTTTGGTTTTGACGACACGGTATTTGATCCGGAACAGGGTCGGATGTTGTTTTGGAGTAAGTCGCTTTAATTAATGTTTATTTAATCGAAGGCAAAAAAAAGGCGCCAGCAAGTGGCGCCAAGTTGGCCTTAGCTATCAGAGCGCAATAGCGCAGGGTGTTACGGATAACAATCAGCTGTTGGGTTGCTGCAGTTCGGTAGTTTGTTCGGCTGTGGCAGGTTTTACCGTCTTGCCATCCGCCAGCGCCGTTTGCTGGGCTGCGCCGTGGGTTTGTTCCTGGACGAAAGTGAAGTTGTTGTAGAACTCCTTCGAACGCTCTGAACCGCCCTCGGCAAAGGCTGCAACTGAGGTCATGGTCATCAGGCCGGCAAGGATAACAGTCGAAATTTTCATGGCAGTGTCTCATTAAGTGTATTGGGTCCGCGCGTTGTGGTCAGCGGCGGGATGGGGAGACTGTGGGCCCATGGTATTAAGTAAGGGTTAACCTGGGGCTGACCGAAAGTTAACGATTTTGTTAACTTCGGGTTCAGCTGGGTAGCGCTTAAAGCTGCCAGTCCAGTGCCAGCGTTACGGTGCGCGGGTCTCCCCAATAAACGCCGTTGTAAAAGCCGACGTTGTTGTAATATTTCGTATCAAACAAGTTGTTTACGTTTAATGAGGCAGACAGGTGCTTGTCGAACTCATAACGCGACATGAGGTTGACCAGGGCATAGGCCTGCTGGCGGATTGCCGTGCTCTGGGTTATGAAGCTGCCATCCGCGTTACGGCCCACCGGGCGGCGGGCATAGCGATAGATGTCGCTCTGCCAATTCACACCGCCACCTACCGTCAGCGCGCGCCAGTCGCCGGGCAGGCGATACGTGGTGGAGGTGCGCAGCAGGTTGAGGGGTTGGGTGGTGTTGTTGCGCTCTTTTTCGCCATTCACGGAGTGGGTGTAGGTATAACCGGCGGTTACGTTCCAGCCAGGCATCACTTCGCCTGCAGCTTCCATTTCGAAGCCCTGCACCTTGTTACCCTTGCCGCCGGACGTGTAATACTCCTCGCCGTTTGGCCCCAGAGGAACCGAGTCATCGAGCTCGGCCACGTTGTCTTGAATCGTGCGGAACACCGCGCCCGAAAGGGTCAGCCGATCGTTCAACAGGCTGCCCTTGAGGCCCAGTTCATAGCTCTTGCCCACAATCGGTTCGAGGTATTTGTCGCTGACATCCTTTTGCGTTTGCGGTTTGAAGATGTCGGTGTAGCTCACGTAGGCGGTGAAATCCTGATTGATGTCGTAGAGCAACCCGGCATAGGGCGTCCAGACGTCACTTTGGGTCTGGCGACTGTTGCGGATGCTCTTGAGTTGCCGGTCCTCGTCGTAGGCATATTGGGTGCTGCTGGACTTCCAGGAGCCGTAGCGGCTGCCCAGTACCGCATGCCAGTCGTCGCTCAGGCTCAGGCGCGTAGCCAGGTAACCGGCTTTTTGATAGGTGCTGCCGGTGCTCGAATCCATGCCGGTGGTTTCATCGGCAAACTCGGGGATGCCTCCGGTGTCTTTCCAGTCTGGAATGTTCAGGTAGTTATCGGGCCTGTCGCCAATAATGTAGGGCGAGGAGTCGCGGTGACGCGCCTGGCCGTAGCCGACCATGGCCTCATGCTCGCGTCCTAATAACGAATAGGAGCCCGCGACGTTGAAGTCCACCGCATCCATTTTATCTTTGCCAGCGAAATGGCTGCTGTAGGCGCTGATGCCACTGCGGTCGGCGTTCGGGTAACCGTTGCCGCCGTAATAGACCTTGCCGTCTGTTTCGCTTTCCCGGTGGGTGTAGGCGGCCTTGAAGCGCCAATCATTGGCCAGTGTGTGGTCCAGGGTAGCGAAGGTGGTGCGGTCGGTGAGTGGCCAGTTGCTCCAGGGCGTGGTGATGTTGTTGGAGCGTGGCAAGTTGGCCTTGCCACCTGACGCGTTCCAATACGGCACGCTGCCCCAGGTTGCGCCCTGGACCTGTTTGTCCTGGTAGTCATAACCGACCGCCAGTACGGTGCTGTCGCTCAGGTCGGCTTCGAGAATGCCGTAGCCTACCTTTCGCTCAAGGGCATAACGGTCGCGAAAGGATTGACTGTCGCGGTACGCCACTACTGTGCGGCCACGCAGGCGCCCGTCGAAGGCCAGGGGCCCGCCCACATCGACGTAGCTGTAGTAGTTGTCGTAGCTGCCGGCACTGGTGCCGACTTTGGCTGCCCATTCGGCGGCAGGGCGTTTGCGTACCATGTTGATGGTGCCCGAGGGGTCGCCGGCACCGGTGGTCAAGCCCGTAGCGCCGCGTACCACTTCGATGCGGTCATAGATGATGGTGTCGGAGTCGGACTTCAGCCCGGTAAAGGTGTTGAGCATTCCATCGATCTGGAAATTCTGGATGGCGTAGCCGCGCGAATAAAAGTTGAAGCGTTCGGAATCATTTCGCTGTACCACCACGCCGGTGGTCTGGTTCATCACTTCGCTCAAGGTGCCGAGCTTGAAGTCATCCATCTGCTGGCGGGTGATGACCGAGACAGACTGCGGGGTTTCCTTGATCGAGAGGTTCAAGCGTGTCGCGGTGCTCATGGCGCCGGTGGTGTAGGCGCCGGTGCCTTCGGTGTCGGAGCCGAGATGGGCCGCCGTGATGCGGGTACTGGCCAACTCCAGCGCCTCGGCGGTTTCTTCGGTTTCCTGATAAGGCTCGTCAGCCAGCAAGTCCGGGCTCATGCCGGCGCTGAAAAGCCCCAGGGTCAAGGTTATGGAGCGGGTAATGGGCGCTAGCATCGCAGCGAATTCCTTGTTGTCTTTAAATTGAGCATGCGATTTAAAGACGGCGGGGAATTGCGTACTTTAGGCTTTTGATGAGAGTAATTCTTATCTGTATGTTGCCGGCTTCAGCGCATTGCACGCTGAAGCCGTCGGTGCGCGGGCGTTACTTGGCGACCACGTCAGCCGCGTCGGTTTTCTTCGGCTTGAGCAGGCTGAAGTCGATCAGGGGTTTTTGCTGGCGGCCATACGGGTCACCAATCAGCAGTGGCCGAGGCTTGAAGCTGTCGCTGACCAGGCTCTTGCTATGGTCCAGTTCATCGAAGCTCAAGCCCGCCATGTCGGCCCAGGTATGGATCAACTGCGAGCTGATGTAGGGCCGCTGCAAGTTGCCGGCAAAACTCCAGTCATGGCTTTCACGCCACTTGGGCGATGCGTAGGCCATGAACGGGATGGTGTACATCGGCGCGGTCGGCTTGGCTTCGTTGCGGCCCAGGGTATTGTGGCCGGCCGAGTCGAACACGTCTTCACCGTGGTCTGAGAGGTACAGCAGGAAGCCGTTGGGGTCGGTCTTGGCGTAATCCTTGATCAGGCTCGACACCACGAAGTCGTTGTACAGCACCGCGTTGTCATAGCTGTTATAGGTTGGCAACTGGTCGTCGCTGACCCCGGCAGGCACACCCTGGCGGTCGGTGAACTTGTCGAAGGTCGGCGGGTAGCGGTACTGGTAGCTCATGTGGGTGCCCAGCAGGTGCACCACGATGAATTTGCGCTCGGCGGTGTCGGACATCGCCTTGGCAAACGGTTCCAGCACGTCGCCGTCGTATTGGCGGGCGTTCTGGTTGCGGTTGTTGTTGAGGTACACCTGCTCGTCGGCCTGTTCGGAAAAGGTCGTGAGCATGGTGTTGCGCTTGGTCATGGTCTGCTGGTTGGTGATCCAGAAGGTCTTGTAGCCGGCTTGCTTCATCACGCTGACGATGGACGGAGTCTTGAGGTACAGGTCCGGGTTTTCTTCGTCGGCGAAGGTCAGCACCTGTTGCAGCGCTTCGATGGTGTACGGGCGCGGGGTGATGACGTTATCGAACACCGCCAGTTGGTCGCGCAGCTTGTCCAGCTCTGGCGTGGTGTTGCGCGGGTAGCCGTACAGGCTCATGCGCTGGCGGTTGGTGGACTCGCCGATCACCAGCACCAGGGTCGACGGCTGGCCGGCCATGCTGTCCTTGAGGTTGGTCAGGGGCGCGATCTTGCTGGCGCTGGTCAGCATGCCTTGCATGTTGTCCAGCTGTTCGGTGTAGCGGCGGTAGGCAACGATCATCTGCCACGGCACCGCCGGCTCGATCCGGGTTTCGAAGCGGTCGATGGCCAGCTCCATGGTCTCGCTCTTGGCGATCTGCTTGACCAGCGGGTAACCGACGATGGCAATCACGATGGCGGTGGCCGCCAATATGGCCTGGCCACGTGGCAGGTACACCGGGCGCACGCGCGTCCACAGGAAAACCGACATGGCAGTGTGGGCAATGAACGCCAGCACGATCCACCAGGCAAAGTATTGGGTGGCATATTCGCCGGCTTCAGAGATGTTCGACTCGAACATGATGAAGATGACGCTTTGGGAGAATTCCTGCTGGTAGATGAAGAAATAACCCAGGCTGGCCATGGAGCAGGCCCACAGCACCACGCCAATCAAGCCGGCCACCAGGCGCGCACGCCGCGGGAACAACAGCATCGGCGCCAACCACAGGGCGCTCATGAAGAATGCCTGGCGGAAACCACTGAAACCGGAGGTGCCGGTCAGTTGGATCAATAGTTGGGTAATGCCCGAGAAATACCAGAAGAATAAAAACATCCAGCCCAGGCCGGCCCAATCAAAACCTTTCGCAGACGTAGTGCTGCGTTTGAACATCGCCATCCAGCGCTCCAACCCGATAATTTTCAGTCACCACGCGAAGACACGCGCAGCAGAGGACCGCCGCGCGTTGGGCGGACCTATTCGGCGGGAGTATCGGGAGGAGGATGTGAAAACTTCGTGAGTTATTCCTGAACGGTTCGTTCAGCGCAGGTTCAGCAAAGGGCTGGCTGGGTGCTTGACGGTTGCATGAGCTGGCCTTGCAGGTGCGAGCGCAGGCGCAGGACTTCCTGCTGCAACTGGTCGCGCTCCTCTTTCAATTGACGCAATTCATCGCGACGAATGTTGACGTAGAGGGTCTGTGGTGGACGGGTCATCTGTGCAGTGCTCATTGCTTGCCTCGCAAATAGCCGGTGTATCGAGGTGCCAGGGCGCTTGATTCGAGGCCCTCGGCAACAGTCGGGGCAATTCTGAATTCTTTTTTTTGCGAAGGGAACTTTTTTATTTTTGATGGTCGCTGTGACTTTTTCCGCACTGAAGGCTAAAGGATGGCCACTTTTTGTCATGAAACTATGCAGATCCGCTCTGGACTAACCCTCATTAGCCTCATTGCGCTATAAACTGTGACACACATTTATTCGTAGTAAGGAGCATCAGCACATGCAACTGGGGATTATTGGACTAGGCCGCATGGGTGGCAACATTGCGCGGCGCCTGATGCTCAATGGGCATACCACCGTGGTTTACGACCGCAATGAAGCATTCGTGAAGGGTTTGGCAGGTGAGGGCGCCACGGGCGTTGCCGACCTGGCAGGCCTGGTGGCCGGGCTGCAAAAGCCCCGGGCGATCTGGGTGATGCTGCCGGCTGGCGACCCGACCGAGAACACCATTGAAGAACTGAGCCAACTGCTGGAAGACGGTGACGTGATCATCGACGGCGGCAATACCTTCTATAAGGACGACATCCGCCGGGCCAAGGCCCTGTCGGAAAAAGGCCTGCACTATGTAGACGTCGGCACCTCCGGCGGTGTCTGGGGCCTGGAGCGCGGCTATTGCATGATGATCGGTGGCGACGCCGAGACCGTTAAGCTTCTGGACCCTATCTTTAAAAGCCTGGCGCCGGGCCTGGGCAACATCCCGCGCACCAAGGATCGTTCGGCTAGCGCTGACAGCCGTGCCGAGCAAGGCTACATCCATGCCGGCCCCGCTGGTTCCGGGCACTTCGTCAAGATGATCCACAACGGCATCGAGTACGGGATGATGCAGGCCTTTGCTGAAGGGTTCGACATCCTCAAGACCAAGAACTCGGAAAACCTGCCACAAGACCAGCGCTTTGAGCTGAATGTTGCAGACATTGCCGAAGTCTGGCGTCGTGGCAGTGTGGTGTCGTCCTGGCTGCTGGACCTGACCGCCGATGCGCTGGCCACCGACCCCAAGCTCGACGGTTATTCCGGCTCGGTCGCCGACAGTGGCGAAGGCCGCTGGACCATCGAGGCCGCCATGGAGCAGTCGGTGCCGGTACCGGTGTTGTCCAATTCGCTGTTCGCGCGCTTCCGCTCCCGCCAGCAAAGTACCTACGGTGACAAAATGCTCTCTGCCATGCGCTTCGGCTTTGGCGGCCATGTGGAGACACCCAAAAAATGACCGCCAACGGCAAGAAACTCAAGGCCGAACCTGCTCCGCCCACCACCCTGTTTCTGTTTGGTGCCCACGGTGACCTGGTCAAGCGCCTGCTGATGCCGGCGCTGTACAACCTCAGCCGTGACGGGCTGCTGGGCAACGGCTTGCGCATTGTGGGGGTTGACCACAACGCCATCAGCGACGCCGATTTCGCCAAGAAACTCGAAGACTTTATTCGCACCGAGGCTGCGAGCAAGGTCAAGGGCAAGGGTGAAGACGCCCTGGACCCACAGTTGTGGGCCCAGTTGGCCAAGGGCATCAGCTATGTCGAGGGCGACTTCCTCGACGACGGCACCTACGCCGATATCGGCAAGAAAATCGCCGACAGCGGCACCGGCAATGCGGTGTTCTACCTCGCGACTGCGCCGCGTTTCTTTGCCGAAGTGGTGCAGCGCCTTGGCGCGGCGGGCTTGCTCGAAGAAACCCCGGAGGCGTTCCGCCGGGTGGTGATCGAAAAGCCTTTCGGCTCGGACCTCGCCACAGCCGAAGCGCTGAACGCCTGCCTGCTCAAGGTGATGAGCGAGAAGCAGATTTATCGCATCGACCATTACCTGGGCAAGGAAACGGTGCAGAACATCCTCATCAGCCGTTTCTCCAACGTGCTGTTCGAGGCGTTCTGGAACAACCATTACATCGACCATGTGCAAATCACCGCCGCCGAGACCGTCGGCGTGGAAACCCGTGGCAGCTTCTTCGAACACACCGGCACCCTGCGCGACATGGTGCCCAATCACCTGTTCCAGTTGCTGGCAATGATCGCCATGGAGCCGCCCGCCGCCTTTGGTGCCGATGCGGTACGTGGCGAAAAGGCCAAGGTGATCGGGGCCATACGGCCCTGGTCGCTGGAAGACGCGCGTGCCAACTCGGTACGCGGGCAGTACACCGCCGGTGAAGTCGGCGGCAAGCAACTGCCGGGCTACCGCGAAGAGGCCAACGTTGCACCCGACAGCAGCACCGAGACCTTCGTCGCGCTCAAAGTGATGATAGACAACTGGCGCTGGGTCGGCGTGCCGTTCTACTTGCGTACCGGCAAGCGCATGAGCATCCGCGACACCGAGATCATCATCTGCTTCAAGCCGGCGCCTTATGCGCAGTTCCGTGACACCGAGGTTGATGAGCTCAAGCCCACCTACCTGAAGATCCAGATCCAGCCGAATGAAGGCATGTGGTTTGACCTGCTGGCGAAAAAGCCTGGGCCGACCCTCGACATGGCCAACGTGGAGTTGGGTTTTGCCTACAAGGACTTCTTCGAAATGCAGCCGTCGACGGGGTACGAGACCCTGATCTACGACTGCATGACCGGCGACCAGACGTTGTTCCAGCGCGCAGACAATATCGAAAATGGCTGGCGTGCCGTACAACCGTTCCTCGATGCGTGGAAGCAGGATGACGGTATCCAGGCCTACAAGGCGGGCGAGGACGGCCCGGCGGCGGCCGATGAGTTGCTGGCGCGCGATGGCCACACCTGGCACAGCCTCGGATGAGCGACTTGCCGAGTCAACCTATCCGGTTTGTGTTGAGTGACATGGATGGCACGTTGCTGCATCCGGATCACAGCCTCAGCCAACGCACCATTGATACGGTTCGCGCGTTACGCGCGGCCGGGGTGTTTTTCAGCCTGGCCAGCGGGCGTCCGCCCAAGGCCATGATGCAGCAGGTCGAAGCGCTGGGCATCGATGTACCGATTGCAGGCTTTAACGGTGGCACGCTGGTCAATCCCGACGGCAGTATTCTGGTGGCCCATCACTTGCCGGCAGAAGCGGCGTTGGTGGCGTTGGCATTGTTTACGCCCCAGCCTGACGTAGAGGTGTGGCTGTTTGCCGATGGCGACTGGCTGCGTCGCGATCCGGGTGGGCCGATGGCAGTTCGTGAGGAACATGGCCTGGGCTATGGGGCAATTGTGGTGGAGAGTTTTGAGCCGTTCCTGGACCGGGTCGACAAGATTGTGGCGGCCAGTACCAATACCCAGCTGTTGATCGAGCTTGAGGCGCAATTGCAGCCCAGGGTCGAGGGGTTGGCCCAGGTTTCCCGCTCGCAACCGGTGTTCCTCGACGTCACCGCCATGAAGGCCAACAAGGGCGAAGCCTTGAAGACCCTGGCGGCGCACCTGGGTGTGCCGCTGGAGCAGACAGCAGCCATCGGCGATGGTGGCAACGACCCGGCGATGTTTCACGTGGCCGGGTTGTCGATTGCCATGGGCCAGGCCGAGGAAGTGGTCAAGCGCCAGGCCACTGTGGTCACCGGCAGTAATGTCGATGACGGGGCGGCGGAAGCCATCGAGCGATTTATTCTCTCGGCCCATTAATTGGCAAGCACAGTAATAAGTAGCCCGCTAAGTAAAGTTGCAACTTGCTCTGCGGGCTACCTATAAATGTTAGTGCGAGTGAATACACTGCGCGGCCCAGCGGCACACTTTTGAGTGCCGCCCGGGCCACTTTCAGTTACTTGGGCATTGCCCAGGATTGTAACTGATAGCCATCTTTGTCGAGTTCGGCGCGGGCTTGCAAGAGCAAGTCTTCAAGCTGCGCCGGGTCGGAATAAGTGCTGCAAGACAGCTGTTTGCGGCCAATACGGTTATTGGTGCGGTCGATGACACTCAGGCTCAGGGCGCCGTTGCCATCGTGCCAGGCCACGCATTGAAAGGGCTGGAAGGCACGGTCTGCGATCAAAAGAGCTTCGTTGATGCGGAGCGGGGCGTTCATGGGGTCTTCTCTCTAAATGCCCATTCAAGTGAAGCCGTTGGTTGGGCGTGCCTAACGACTGGTTACTTGTACTGATGCACGATCACCGGGTACGGGTCACATGTTAGAAGAAGATTTTTCAACTTTCCCTGATTAATGTCATGTAAGGGGCTATTTTGAAAGCTTCCTGCAAGTTGTGCCGCGACCTTTTACCGCACCCGGATAACTGAAAGCACCCGTTCGTGCGCGACTTATAGCGAATCGGTACAAAGCCCGCGTCAAGATCTTGATAGGGTAACCAACAGGCATTCCAAATATCTGTTTTTAAATAACTTTAACGATTTTGACGCCAAGGAATAGTCATGATTGTTACACCTGCCCAGCGACGCCTGCTTGTGGTCGACCCGTGTGAGGACTGCCACGGGTTATTGCCCGGTTTGCGTGCGGCGGGGTGGGATGTAGACAGCTGTGCCCTGGAGGCGGTGGGTGAGCGCTCCTGCGACGTGGGTTTGCTGCGCTTGCAGCCGTTTCACCTGGAGCGCCCGGAGGCGGTCAAGGAGCTGATCAGCCGCAGCGGCACCGAGTGGATTGCCGTGCTTAACCAGGAAGTGCTGCGCCTGCAAAACGTTGGCGACTTTGTTTGCGAGTGGTTTTTCGATTTCCATACCTTGCCGTTTGATGTGTCCCGGGTGCAGGTCACCCTGGGCCGCGCCTTCGGCATGGCGCGCCTGCGCGGCAAGGGCAACAGCGCGCCCGCCGGCCAGCCCGAGCACGAGTTGCTGGGCGATAGCCGGCCCATTCGTGAACTGCGAAAGTTGCTCGCCAAACTGGCACCCACTGAATCCCCGGTGTTGATCCGTGGCGACAGCGGCACCGGCAAGGAATTGGTTGCCCGTACTTTGCATCGCCAGTCCCAGCGCCACGCCAAGCCGTTTGTGGCGATCAATTGCGGGGCAATTCCCGAACACCTGATCCAATCCGAACTGTTTGGCCATGAGAAGGGTGCGTTTACCGGCGCCCATCAGCGCAAGGTCGGGCGTATCGAGGCGGCCCATGGCGGTACATTGTTCCTTGATGAAATCGGCGATTTGCCCATGGAGCTGCAAGCCAACCTGCTGCGCTTTCTCCAGGAAAAACAGATCGAGCGCGTTGGCGGCAGCCAGCCAATCCCGGTGGATGTACGCGTACTGGCGGCCACCCACGTCGACCTCGAAGCAGCGGTTGCAAAGGGGGCCTTCCGGGAAGATCTGTACTACCGGCTCAATGTCCTGCAGGTGGTGACGGCGCCGTTGCGCGAGCGTCATGGTGATGTGGCGATGCTGGCCAACCATTTTTCACACTTCTATAGCCAGGAAACCGGCCGCCGCCCTCGCAGCTTCAGCGAAGACGCGTTGGTGGCCATGGGCGAGCACGGCTGGCCGGGCAATGTGCGCGAGTTGGCCAACCGCGTGCGGCGTGGCCTGGTGCTGGCTGAAGGGCGGCAAATCGAAGCCGTTGATCTGGGGCTGCAAAGCCACCAGGCAATTGCGCTGCCGATGGCTACACTTGAAGACTACAAGCACCGCGCCGAACGCCAGGCGCTGTGCGATGTGCTCAACCGGCACAGCGACAACCTGAGTGTCGCGGCCCGTGTGCTGGGGGTTTCCCGGCCGACGTTCTACCGGTTGCTGCACAAACACCAGATCCGCTAGGGCGGGTAAACCGAAAAGCCCCGCAACGACCCTTATCGTTGCGGGGCTTTTCCTTGTCTGTAGGCGTGAGCTTGTTCGCGAAATTCGTTAACGATAACGCGGGGCTTCTGGTTCCCCGCGTTGCTCTAAGGTTTTTCGCGAGCAAGCTCCTGCAGTGTTCTGTTTAGAAGTAGTACGGGAACTTCAGGCTGAAGCTGAACGAAGGCGCATCCGGCGTGATCCCGATGGCCAGGTTCGGCACGATCGTCAGGTTGTCGGTGGCCGCAATCGTCATGCCCACGTTGAAGTAACCAGCGTTGGCGTCGCTGGAAACCACCGACTGCCAGTCGCCGCCATCAGGCTTGAGCTTGCTCTTGCGTTGCACCAGGTCGGAGACCGAGAACGACATACTCATCTTCTCGTTCAATGCAAACGCTACGCCCGCGCCGATCTGGAAGCTGTCGCCCAACTGGACTTTGCCGGGGATTTTCTGACCGACCTGGGAGCTGATATCGCTGAACGAGTCTTCCAGGTTATGGGTATACGACAGCGAGCCAAACAGCACCGCAGGGTCGAAGGTCTTGACCAGCGAGATGCCCGGCGTGATCGACCACACACCGTTGCCGGTCGGCAGGTTTTCCGGCACGTAGAGGTTGGTGTTGCTCGGTGACTGGATCAGCTTGATGCCAAACGGGTCCTCGCCGGTAGGCGCCTTGACCCGCACCGACACCACCGCATCCGGCAGGTTGACGCTCTCGTCGAGGAACTTGTAGGCAATCCCGAAGTTGATGTCGCCGATGGTCGGGTCGCGGGTCACCGATTGTTCCGAAGTCGCCGTGCCACTGCCGCCATTCGCGCCGCCGGATTGGTAGGTCGACTCGCGGTACACCACCGGCACGTTCACGTCGAACTGCCAGCGATTGTCGAGGTTGTAGCGGCCCGTGAGGTCGAGGGTCCAGCTGTCCGACTTGATCCGGTCCAGGTTGATGTTGCCAAGGAAGATCGAGTCCAGCGCCAGGAAGCCGTTGAGGGTCAACTGGCGCGCGTCATAGCGGGAATAGGTCACGCCGGTTTCGAAGCTGAACTTGCCGTTGCCAAAGAAGCCGCTGGCCTCGTTGTACAGGTTGCTCACGCTTTGCGCCGGGGCCGAATCATCCTTGAGCGACTGGCCGTAGGACGCGCCGCCGGCTGCGCCACCAGAAGCTGCAGCTGCACCGACGCCCGGCGTATTGCCGGCCACGGTGGTGCCGCCTTTCTGAAAGTCTGCAGGGGATTTGGCCAGGCGTTTGGGGGGCGGGGCTGCCGGCTGTTCTTCAACCTGGCGAACCCGTTGCTCCAGCACCGCCAGCGCTTTTTGCTGCACTTCGTAGCGTTGCTTGAGTTCCAGCAGTTCCTTTTTCAATGTATCGATGTCGGTGTCCGGCGCGGCATACAACATGGATGCGGGCAGGAGCGTGCTTAAACAAATTACGGCACGTAACGATAGCGATCGGTGCATGAAATAAGCCGTCCCTTTCTAATGCGCAGGTGTCGAGGCACAGCGTAGTTCAATAACCGTTGGTGCGTAGGGCCTTGAGTTGATTCAGGTTGAGGTTCTGCCCCAAATTGTTCAGGCCGTTGTTGCCCAGTACCACATTGAGTTGGGTCATGTTGCTGACGAAGTTACTGTTGCCCTGCAAAACCGTGCCTTGCAGCACATTGCCGCCGCCGATTTGCTGGGTCACATTCCCCTGGTTGTTACTGGCCAGGATCGCCATCTGCAGCCCGCCGTTCTTCGCCGAAACGCTGATCTGGCCCGCGCCGCTGTTGCCGGTAATGGTCTGGCCGGCCACCAGCGCTTGCCCGGATTGCACGATATTGGCTGGCGACAGGCCGTTCTGGCTGACGTTGATATCGACGTTGTTGTTTGCCGTATTGCCATCGCCGGCGGCGCGTACGCTCTGGGTAACGCCTTGGCCGGTGCCCAGCCCTGAGCCGCCGATGACGGTACCGGTGCCCGTGGTGGGCGTCGTGCCGTTGCCGGTAGTGCTGGTGGTGGTCACATAAAACTGTGGGGTGATGGTCGACGCGTTGACGTGCATGCTGGCCGAGCCGGTAATGCTGTCGCCGGTGGCGTTGGTCCAGGTGCTGCTCATCACGATGCCAAAGCTGATGATCCGCCCGGGCATTACGTAGCGCCCACGTAATTCGGCCAGCTCGGAGTCTTTCATTTCAATCGGCTTGAACACCGATGACGCATAAGCGGGCATTGAGGCTGCCAGGCACATGACCGTCAGCCAACGGTAAGTGTTCATCGTTTGCTCCTGGGGCGTCCTGCCCCTTATTGCGCTTCTAGAAGAAGTCGCTCTGGATAAAACCGAAGTCCATCAATTCACTGTCCCGGACCGGGCTGAACTCATTGAGCTGGTTCTTCGCGGTCAGTGGTGTGGGCGGGGCGAGCAGTACATTGGTCTTGTCGTAGCCTTCGCCCAATACGGCGAAGACGATGCCATTCCAGCCCTTGACGAAGTCCTCGCGGGCGTAACGCTTGTGGCCTAGTACCGGGTCGCCGATGTACACCCAGTCTTTGTCGGCACGCTGCATCACCACGAAGTGCTTGTAGCCGCGGATCTCCAGCAGCACCACCACCGGGATCTTCACGGTGAGCAGGGTGTCACCGTTGATCCGGTAACCCCGGGCGCGCATGCCGATGCTTTCCAGGTAGCGTTTCATGTCCAGCATGGAGAAGCCCTGGGTGCGAACCAGGTCCTGGTCGGCGTTGACCAGCATGCCCTTGATGATGTGGTCTTCATCCACATCCATCCAGTAGGCCTGGCGCAGGATGGTGGCCAGGGCGGCGGCACCGCAGCTGAAGTCGGTTTTCTGTTCCACCAGGTTGGCGAACTTGCGTTCACGGATGCTCTCGACCTTCTTGTAGATCACGCCACCGCCGGGCATGGCGGCAATCGCCATTTGCCCTGCCCAGGTCGGGCCGGTGAGCAATAACAGGAAGGTGAGGGCGATGATCCGCATGATCGAATGGCCTGGTGGACACTGGAATAAAAAAGGGGCCTTGTTGCCAAGGCCCCGTTGGATCAGAAGCGCACGCCAGAGGCGATCACAGTGGTGTTGCCTTGCTGATTGCCCACGCCAGCCGAAATGTTTGCGCCCAGGTTGCCGGACGAACCATTAAGGGAGTTATTTGCGCTGGCGTTGTTCACGACAGGCAGATAGCTGGTGCTGTGATGGCCCGATTGCACAGCCACGGTGTTCAGGTAGGCATTGTCTACGCTGGTTTGGGTGGTGTTGCTCGAAGCCGCTGCAGCAGTGCCGCTGGCACTGGCAATTGCCAGTTGGTTTTTCTGTTGGTTGAAGTTGCCGGCCGAAGCGTTCAAGCCCAGGTTGCCGGAGCTGCCGTTACCCGAGTTGTTGAGCGACGCGTTGTTGTGGGTAGCCACTTGTACGGAGATATTGTTGCGGTTGTCCTGGGTGATGGTGCCCAAGGCAAACACAGCGTCCGCATCGCCGGCGGCAATGGCGGTCTGGTTGTCTTGTTGGTTGCCGTCGCCGGCAGCGATGTTGACCTGAGCGTTGCCGCTGCTGCCGTTCACCGAGTTGTTGGCCGAAGCATTGTTTTGAGTGCCGAGGTTGAGCACGCCGTTGCCGTGGCTCGACTGGGCATCAGACACCGCAGCAACTGTGGATGTCGGGGCAGGTTGAGGGTGACCGCCATGGCCACCGCCGTAGCCACCTGCGTTTGCAGCAACAGCCATGAGAGCAGTCAGAGCGAAAACCAGTGGTTTAAGAGCCATTGTAGGTTTCATGGTGTATCTCCTTGCTTCTAATTAGTTGGTTAAGTGTTGGTACGGTGCAGCTTGCGATCCAATGCTCATTGGATCTGCACATTCAGGGCGTTAGCCATGCGGTTCCCCACCCCGGCACTCTGGTTGACCTGTACCACTCCACGGCTGCCGGTGAAGGCCTGGTCGCTTGTGACGACCTGGCGGCTGCCAGTGGTAGAGGTAAACCCTGAGTTTGGTGACAGCGCCACGTTCTGTTGCGACATGACGCCGTCGTCGATGCTTTGCGGGCCAGCATTCACGCTGATCCGCACGGCATTGATCATCTGGTTGCTGGCCCCGGCCGACTGGTTGACGCCCAGTACACCGCTGCCATTGCTGAAAGAGTTGCCCTGGATCGCCACGCTGGTGTTTTGGGCGCGGCCTGCAGGTGCGCCGCCGATGGTCTGGCTGATAGCGCCGCCAGCCTGGGTGTTGCTGCCTGTGGCAATGGCGCGGCTGTTGAGTTGTTGCTGCTGGTCACCGGCCGCCTGGTTGATCGAGACAACGCCGTTGTATTGCTTGCCGGAGTTGTCGATCACTGCGCTGTTGTCAGCCATGGCCGAGGAGCTGGCGAGGATCGCGAGGAACAACCAGGAATATTTCATCTCACTGGCCTCCCATCATGGCGCCGATGTTGTTCAGGGGCGCCATGCCGCGGGAGATTGAGCCGTTGATCTGGCCGGAGAGGCTGGAGCCGCCGCCATGGCCGGCCGCTGCGCCTGCACCGAGGCCCACGCCGCCACCGTTGTTGGTCAAGCCGGGAAGATTGCCGCCAGGCAAGATGGCGCGCGTGATGCTGGAGCCGCTACTGATGCTGGCGTAGTCGTTATCGCTCAACTCACTGGTGGCCCGCAGGATCTGTGGGGCAGCGTTGGCATTTACGGTGACGGGGTTTGGGTCGACGCCAGCAGTACGGCCGGCCATGTGGCCCTGGACGGTGCGTTGAATCACGATCACACCGTCGCCTGCCGCGAGCACTGGAAGGCTCACGCTGGTACTCAGTACGCAGCTGATCAGCAGAAGGCTCAATGAGCCCGGATTAAGTGTCTTCACGACGGCATTCCTTATTCTTGGCGCTGACCCTAAACAGCGCTGTCAGGAAGAGAGCAGGAGCTGTGCCGCTTTTTATTTTATGAAGTCATTCAACGAGTTATGCGTTCTGGAAAAGGCGCGCCTGCAGGATGTGTTTCAAATGTGAGACGAGCGGCCTGTGTTCAACTCGCCCGGCACGTGTCTCAGGGATGAAACACTGCGCGCCACAAACCCGACAGTCCGCAGCCGGCTGTCAGTTCAGCCGGTGCAAGTGTTTCAAAAGTGGACAGTTCCAGGCACGCAGCGGCCTTGGGGCAGGGCACGCGCCCTGCCGCCCGAGGGTCAGCTTTTTGGGGTTTTACGCGGAATGGAATTGAGTACGGGGTTGCCGTCCTGGTTCTGGGTCAGGTAGACCGGCAAAACCTTGGGCAGGGAGGGGACGAGGTTAGACACCTCGTTGATGTTGTAGATGCCGCCAATGCGAATTGCGCCGGTGCCGGCGTCAGCCAGCATTACCGGTTTGCTCAGGTAGCGGTTGATCAGCGGCAACGCATCGGCCAGGGCCAGGTTGTCGAGGATCAGCTTACCCTCACGCCAGGCCAGGGCCGTGTCGCCCGGGGCAACCGGCTGGGCCTGCGGGGTGATATCACCACGGCTGTAACTGGCCTGCATCCCCGGAGACAGGCGCAGGCCACTGTGGGCCTCATCGCTGGTCACCAGCACCGAGCCCTGCAGCAGCATGACCCGCACATGGTCTTCGTATTTCCAGACGTTGAACTGGGTGCCCGTCACCTGCACCTGGCCGTCCCCTGCATGCACAATGAAGGGGTGCTGCGGGTCATGGCTGACGTTAAAAAATGCTTCGCCCTTTTTCAGGGTGACCCGGCGCTGGTCCTTGTAATTGCTGTAGACCAGCTCGGTGCCCAGGTTCAGCTCAACCTTACTGCCATCATCGAGGGTGACCTGGCGCAGGCTGCTTTGGGCTTCGTAATGCTTGTATGAGCTGGGTAGCCAGCCGACTTCCCAGCCGGTAAAGGCCGCCAATGGCAAGGCTACCAGGGCTATCGCCGCGGCTACTGCGTAGTTGTGCAACCGGCTGCGAGGCTTTAGCCGGACCACGACAGGGGCCGGTTCGCTGCGGGGCAGGTGGTCGGCAACGTCCCAGATTTCCAGCATCGCGGCATATTCGAAGGCATGCAGTGGGTGCGCATCGTGCCACTGCTCGAAAGCCTGACGCTCCGCCGTTGTGCAATCGCCGGCGTGCAAACGCATGCACCAGTGCGCAGCCGCATCGGTGATCGCGTCATATTGGGCTTCTGAAAGGGACTTATCTGTCATTAACTCATCCTGATTTCCCACATTCTAACCTCCCCAGCAGGACGGCGAGAACAGCGATCATGGCGAATGCACATCAATTGGAACTAATTCTCGTCTGCAAGGCCCTAAAAAATCAGGACAGTGCAGACTTAATCCCTGAATGGAGTACCAAAATGTTTAAGCAAACCTTAGCCGCCGTCGTCGCAACCACAGCCTTGCTCAGTGCCGGCGCTGCCATGGCGGACAAGCCGGGTGCCGGCTGGATCACCATCGAGAAAGCCATCGAGGCTGCCAAGACCAAGGCAGGCTACATCGAGGTCTACAAGATCGAAGCCGATAACGATGGCTACTGGGAAGGTGAAGGGCGCAAGTCCGACGGTATCGTCTATGAGTTCCGCATCGACGGTGAATCTGGCAATGTGCTGCGTGACCAGAAAGACTGATTGCGCTGGCGGGTGCAGGCGCTGGCCTGCACCCCGTCCGTTACGGCGTGGCCTCGGCAATCGAGGGTACCGGGTCCAGCTGGCGACCCAGGGTTGTGATCAGTAAGGTCAGTGAGTCGGCGTTATCCATCTGGGTATTGAAGCGCCGCGTCAGGTTGGTTTTGAAAATCCCCCGCGCATTGCTCAAGTCCACGCCTCCTGTGGTGGCAAGAATTTGCTGCCTTATGTATTCGTCGTCCGGGTCGGTTCCCACATCGGCCTTTGTAGCGCCTTCCCCGTTCCATGACTTGAACAGTTGCCCTATGGGTGTGCTCAACGAGTAGGCATTCGCCTGCAGGTCTTGCAACCAGGTGCGAAGGTCGCGGCCTTCCTGGGTTTGTACCTCGATCAAGTCCGAAAACGGTGATGATGAATTCAGGTACGCCACGTCGACCGTATTGCTGACGATATGGGTCAGTTCATGGATCAATGTCGTGGCGCGGGCGTGGATCTCCTTGTCGAAGTGATGGGTCAGGCGGCCCTCATACTGACTGGTGGGCGGGTTGAAGAAGTTCTCTGTGAGGTAGATGCGCCGGTCGGGATCATCGTCGATGACAAAGGCCCAATGTCGCTCGGGGTCGGCAATATGCGCGCCGGAGATAAACCGGGTGGAATTGAGCGAATAAAGCGACGGTTCCAACGCTTCGTCAAGGACGGCGGTAATCGTCTCCAGGAGTTTTTCCGAAAGCTCCTGGGGAAACTTCCCGGGCCCGGTGTCTGGGTCGATCGGTACCCCAAAGAAGCGATTGATAAAACGATGCACCCGCGTGACCGGGGGGTATTTGGGGTCCAGCAGCTTGATGTTCTGCTGGCAGTTGTGCAGGTAAAAGGTTGCCAGGTCCAGTGCATCCACGATCACCTGGGCGCGGTGCGGCGATATGCGGCGAATCTGCGCCATGCCGCGGGCTTCGACGTTCATGGTGCTGCGCACCACTTCATTGACTTCCCGGCGTTCAAGGTACCTGCTGAATCCGGGGCCATGGCGGCGTCGTGCCGCACGTGTATCCAGGGCCCACCGGCGGTCGCTATCCAACAGCACGTACGGCCCCTTGGAACGTGCACTGAAAAGCCGCCATTGCCCATTTGCCGTCTCGGCCCGGTAGACCTTTCCCTCCAGGGGAAGGTAATGGTGGTTATCGGTGGCGGTGTAGACCCCGGAACTGGCAGCGGTCAATGGTGCCAGGCTGAGGTCGCAGGTTTCGAAGGGCTGCCGCTGGGTGCGGGCCTGGTCGGTGATGCCGATCTCTTGCCAGGTGCGGGCTTTTTCCACGGGGGCGGCTTGCACCGGGGTTGTGGTTGAAACCGGCTGCTCATTCATCAGGTCCCGCATGGATGCCATTTGGGCGACGCCTGCGATAAATGTCTCCAGGGCATGGCGCCAGTGGTGTTGTTGCAAGTCTTCTGCCGAGGCCTTGAACAGTTTATAGCTCTGCCAGATCACCAACGGCAGCATCACCTTGGCGGGCAACAGGCTCTGCGCCTGCTGAAGGCCTTGGGTAAACAGTGCCTTGAGCGTGGCCCAGGGGCCCTGGCCGGCGGTGTGGGTTTGCTGTTCGAGCATGTTCGACATCAAGGCGATGTTGTCCCGGTACAACTGTTTGAGGGCATGGCCGTTGATGGGGTTGGACGCCAGGGTGATTTCCGCGGTTTGCCCGACGGTGCTGGCCCAGAGGTTTTTGTAGGTGGCCCGTTCGGCCGTCGGCAGGTGCTCGACCACCCAGTCCTGCAATGCGCCAGGCAGGTTGAGCCGGTGCAAAAAATCGGCCTCGTCGTCAAACTCCTGGAACGCCTGCGTCGGGTAATAAGGCGTATAGATGACCAGCGGGCCTTTTCCCGTGGCATTGAATAAATACACCCCCAGTGCCTTGATGGTTCGGGCGCCGGCGGTGGCGATCAGCTCCAGGGGACGAATGAGTGCCGTCGTACCCTTGACGGCGGCGCGGGCGATGGCATCGGGCATGTCGAGAATCTGCGTGATCAAGCCCATGGCAGTGGGCGACAGCTGCTCCTGCAGCATCAGCCCATGGGCATGTTGCAGCAGTTGCCAGGGCAACTGCCGAATAAACCGCCGCTCGCGCTCCGCGGCCCCCAGGTTGCCCGGAGTCAGGTGGCTGGCCAGGTAGCGTTGGTTGTCTTGCTTGAGGGGCAAGCGGGCGAGTATCTGGCGCACCACGGCTGGCGTCAGGCCGGTGGCGGTGGACTCGACGTCGAAAGTCGCGGCCTGCTCGGTGACATGATTAAGCGCGTAGTCCACCAGGTTCTGGCGCTGGCCGGCCAACACCAGCCTGGGCGTGATGTGTACGTTTCGCGCGTCAACCCCATAGGCTTTCAACACGTCGTTGAGCGTGTCACTCACATAGCTCGACAGTGAGGGAAAGCCGTCGAGGTAGTCTTTGTCATCCTTGAGGCTATGGCGATATTGCTCAAGGATCTCGCAGTGCCGTCGCTGCTCCGGTATCGGTGCCATCCCCAGCCAGGCGGGCAGAGCCTGCTGCACCATCAAGGTCTGGGCGATCCGGGCTGTGTGCATCAGGTTGGTGGCAGGCAACGCTCGCTCCAGCTCACCCAGGCGTTTGAGCAGGGCGCTGCCAGGCAGGCCGAGCGCCAGGCAATGGGCCCTTTGGCCGATGTAATGGTTGATCCAGGACTGCTGGCGGTGCTGGGCCACCGACTCGTTGATCAGCAGGAAGCGGCCCAGCACGTAACGCTGGTGAGGCTGGCGCTGGATGGGGTCGAGGTTTGCCAGCAGTGTTTCGCGTCGGTGCGGATCAGACAGCCGTCGCTCAAGTTCGCTTTGCAAGCGCCCCACGTCGGTGAAGCGCTCCAGGCCCCCGGCGGGCATCCACAGCAACACCCGCCCGGAGTGAGAAGGGTCCAGGCCACCACGCTCGGTAAGTACCGTACAGTTGGCCAGCGATATTCTTTGCGGCTGGCCCTGGTGCTCGACCGTCACGGCGTAGGCATCGGGAATAAAACCGTCCAGGCCCAGGCGCTGATGGCGGTTGGCATGCTGCAGGTCGAATACCGTCTGGATCATTGCCTCGTCCCGGCTGTCCAGGCTGTTATTCAGGCGCCGCAGCCGGGCTTCGCCTTGAATGGCCACTGACATGGCGTGGGCCATCGATGCCTTAAGCTGTTCCAGATGCTCGCGGGGGAGATCGGCAATGCGGTGGTTGTGAAACTGCACCAGCGTATCGTCAAGAATCGCGTTCGCCTGCTCGATTTTCAGGTTCAGCCGTTGGGCCGCGGGGCCGCTTCCTTGCACCTGGTATAGGCCGTAGGTGGCGGTTTGCGGGATAGGTCCCGTGCCTCGCGTCAGGCGGTCGACGAAGCAGGCGGTCAATGTCTGGCTTTGCCGCGGCGCCTCAGGTTCGGTAGCCCTGGCGGCAGTGTCGTAGCGGTTGACGAAAATCTGGTCGGCAGCAGTGTTTATCCGATGACGCTGGTTGAGTTTGGAGGAGAGTGTGGTGTTCACACGAGTCGCCAGCGTGGGTTGTGCCCGGACCCGTTCAGCCAACGCTTGCTGGATACTCGCCAGCTGCTTTTGCATCAGGGCGGTACGCTGCGCAGTGGGTGAGACGGGGCGGGTCGGGTCGGCCAGCACGGAGTGGGGCGTCCAGCGCCCTGCGGTATCGAGCGCGAGGAGGCGGCTGTCGATCATGTAGCGTACGTCCAGTGCGTGATCCACCAGCGCTGAAGGCTCGATGCCGGCACGCGTGCGGCGGTACAGGTCCAGGGCATACGCGAGGTTTTGCTGTTGTTTGGCAATGATGTCATCGAACAACTGCGCAAACAGGTTGCCGCCTATGCGGCTGCCGGAAAACTGGGGTGCCTTGAAACCGATAAACAGTGCCCGCTCTTGCAGCGACATCAGGTTGTAAAAGTCGTCTTCGTACCCGGGCGCCTTGACCATGGCCTTGAGAGCACTCATCAAGTCCTCGTAGCTTCCCAGCACTTGAAGGCCTTTTTCCGAGGTGTAGAAATACGCTTTGGCATTGCCGATCAGCAGAGTGTTGGCCAATGTCACGACATTGGCCGGGTGCTCCCAGATGTGTGGCCGCTCGAAACGCAACGTTTGGCTATCCTCCGGCGCCGGGCCCGACGACAGGTAGAGCGCTGCCAATGAGCGGCTTTGTTCGGGGCTGATAATGGCTTGCTGGCGTTTGAGCAGTATGTCCAGTCGCGCGTTCGCGGCCATAACCTGCGCGAACCCGCTGCGCCGTGATACGCCTGGCGACAGGTCGGTGTTCCAGAAAGTCTCCAGGACGCTCTGCAAAAAACTGATCAGTTGGCCTGCGGCCTGCTTGATCGCGGTTTCCCAGAGCTGGGCGTCGCGGCTGCGGCGTTGTGGGTCCTTGGCATCGGGCGGGCGCTGGGGGTGGAAGAACTCCCGGGTTTGCCCGGCAGGCCAGGCCTGCTCGCGGTAAAACAACAGCAATGCGTTATTGATGGGCAGTGAATCCAGCCAACGCACGGGGTGGGTGGCGGTAGGCCGAGCGGCAAAAAAGCTGACTTGGGTGTCGCCCGCAAACAACCCGGGGAACAGCGGGCGGGCAACGCTTTCAATCAGTTGGGTCAGCAGCGTATCCAGGGACGGTAGCTGCTTTAACGTTGCCAGCAATACCTCGCGGTTGTTGTTTTGGTAGTGCTTAAGGATTCGCTCCTGGTCGCCAAATACATCCCCGGCAATGTCCTCGGGCGTCAGCACCGGCGTGGTGTCCAGCACGGGCATTGTCTGTTGCAGCAGGGGCAGGAAACACAAGAGTTGTGCCGCCTGGGCAGGGGTTTTCAGGCGTTCGCCCAGCGCGGCCAGCAGCGCAGGCCGGTGGTCGAATTTTTCCAGCCCGCCATAAGGGGTGTAGAGGAACGCGTGTGGGTAAACGCTGGTTGAGCTCATGATGAAGCTGCCGGCCAGTTCGAACGCGTGCGCGGTGTTTTTATTCAGCCAGACGCGCTGCGCGATCATCGGCGGCGTTTTTTCGCGGCGCCCGGCATCGCTGGCGATAAATACCTTGCCCAGAAACTCGATGTCCTGGGGGGTGATGTTCAACTGGCGCTCTCGGTCCAGCACCTTCCAGCCCACGCGCATGGCTTCGGCGAAAAAGTAGGGCATCGGGTTCATCCTTGCGATCCTTGGAGAGATAGGGCACTAGACGCTATCGCGCCTCGCCAACCCCGGGGCCTAGATATGTCTGGGACTGCCTGTCGACAGCCACGGGGCAAACCCTGTCTAATCGGCAGTCCGAGTCTTCGTACGCTGTTGCCCATTCCAATAATTAAACGGGAGCTTCAGATGTCTGCATCGCCTTTGGATGTCGAGTCTTCATCAGAGCGACTCAGTTATGCGCAATTGACCGACCTGCTGCGCCAGGTGTTCGTGCGCCACGGTACTTCGGCCGAGGTCGCCCGGGTGCTGGCCGAGAACTGCGCCAGCGCCGAGCGCGACGGCGCCCACAGCCACGGCATATTCCGTATCCCAGGTTATGTCTCGACCCTGGCCAGTGGCTGGGTCAATGGCAAGGCCGTGCCGGTGGTCGAGGACGTGGCCAGCGGCTTTGTGCGGGTGGATGCCGGTAATGGCTTTGCCCAGCCCGCGCTGCAAGCCGCCCGCCCATTACTGGTACAAAAAGCCCGCAGCGCCGGGATTGCCTTGCTGGCGATCCATAACTCGCATCACTTCGCGGCGCTTTGGCCGGATGTCGAGCCCTTCGCCGAAGAAGGCCTGGTGGCCTTGAGCGTGGTCAACAGCATGACGTGCGTGGTGCCCCACGGCGCGGATCGCCCGCTGTTCGGCACCAACCCCATTGCCTTCGCCGCGCCCCGTGCCGATGGCCTGCCGATCGTGTTTGACCTGGCCACCAGTGCCATCGCCCATGGCGACGTGCAGATTGCCGCGCGCAAGGGCGAACGCCTGCCGCCGGGCATGGGCGTGGACAGCCTCGGCCAGCCGACCCAGGACCCCAAGGCCATTCTTGAAGGCGGTGCGCTGTTGCCCTTTGGCGGGCACAAGGGCTCCGCCCTGTCGATGATGGTCGAGCTGCTGGCGGCGGCTCTTACGGGCGGTAACTTTTCGTTCGAGTTCAACTGGTCCGATCACCCCGGCGCGCGCACGCCGTGGACCGGGCAGTTGCTGATCGTGATCGACCCGAGCAAGACTGCCGGGCAAAACTTCGCCGAACGCAGCCAGGAACTGGTGCGCCAGATGCATGCAGCAGGGTTGCGGCGGTTGCCGGGAGACCGGCGCCATCGCACACGGGCGAAGTCACTGGCAGGCGGAATTGAAATCGAGACGGCAGAATTAAGCCGGTTGCGGGTGCTGGCACAGGCGTGAAGCAAGCTGCGCCCGGGGAGGGCGCAGCCGGTACTCAGGTCAGTTGCGACGGCCCAGCAACAGGCCGACCACCAGGCCAAAGCCGGCGGAAATCGCCACGGTCTGCCACGGATGGCCACCGATATAGGTTTCGGTGGCGTCCACCACGGGCTTGCTACGCTCGCGCACGTTGGACACCGAGTCCAGGGCCTGCTTGAGCTTGATGGCGACCTGTTCGCGCAGGGTTTCACCTTCTTCCCCTACCAGCGACGCGCTGCTTTTGAGCAACTTGTCCGATTCTTCAATCAGTGCCGTGAGTTCACTGAAGGCTTGATCCTTGATTTGTTCTTCGACGGCTTGGGCGGCAGATTTGCGAGCCATTGGGTTAACTCCTTGCAGGTGAATGTGGCAATGAATGCGCTTGATGAAGAATGGAGTGTTTTAAGCGGGCAAAAGTTGCAGGTTTTTTTCCTACGGTCAGCTTAGGTGAAATCCAGGCCTGGAAATTTCGACCTACAGTGTAAGATGTCACCTATTTGTGCAGCAGGTAATTCAACATGAGCTTCAATCTGGCCAACAAGCCCCTTGCCGAGCGCGCCGCGCTGGAAGATGAAAAGTCCCGTCTCTATGACCTCTGGCAAAGCAACCTGGGCAAGGCCAAGGGTGAGGCTGCGCGCTTGTTTGGCGAGCGCGCCAAGCGCAAGGGCAAATGGGCCGAATGGGTGCGTGCGGAGCTGGATGGGATGTCGCCGCCGGAGTTTTCCAACATGGTGCGCAGTGAAGTCAATCGGCTGATGGCGGCGAAGTAAGCGCAAAGCAGGCGACAATCGCCTATCGCACCTTGAGCAGTAACGGATCGAGTTGCACCTGGGTAACGCGGCAGCGCCAGCGAGAAGCCAGGGCAAGGTGCAGGAGGCGATGCAGGCAACTCGGTCTTTCAGCCACACCGAGGTGATGCCATCGCCGGCAAGCCAGCGCCTACAGTGGAACGTGTTCGCCTTTGAGTTTGTTCTGTACCACTCAACCAACCCCCCTCACTCCCCCCGAATCTGCAGCCATTGCTCCCGGGTAATCTCCCAAATATCCCTGGGGAAACGACCTTCGACAAACTGCCCCTCGTCGGTCCTGACCAACCGCATCCCCGTACGCTCGGAAATCCTGCGAGAGGCCACGTTCGGCGTCGCCTTGGGCACCCGCATCACGGGTCGCCCCAGCACCTCAAACCAATACGCCGTCACCGCCGCACTGGCCTCGGCCATCAATCCCTGGCCCTGCCATTGCGGCCCCAGCCAGAATCCCCGGTTGTTATCCACCTCATCCATCAGGCTGACGTTGCCAATCAACGCCCCAGGCGCGCTTTTCAGGCGGATCGACCAATGCCATTCCTCACCGCGCGCCATCGCCGGCAGCGCAACATGCTCAAGATAGTTGCGCGCACCATCTTCGGGGTAAGGCCAAGGCACCAGGGCATTCAGATAACGCACCACTTCCCAATGGGGAAACTGGCGCTGCACGCCCTCGGCATCTTCCAGCGTCAGCGGCCGCAGAATCAGGCGTTCGGTATACAGCGTAGGCAGGGCGTCCATGTCGTCACCACGTGGCAGTGTTGGGTAAGTCCAGCGTGCCGCGATCCACAAAGCGCATGGTGCCAAACAGGCCGCCCGCCAGTTTCCCGCGCAACACGTAAGGCAGGTTATTCAAACTTTGGGTCTGGCTCAAACCAAGCGTCTGGCGCAGCACGGAGAACGCCGAGACACTCACCGGCACCGTCAGCACCGCCTCGGAAAAGCGCGGGATCGACCCCCCCTGGTCACTGACCCCAGACGCCAGTGGCCGGCCATTCACCTCAAGGTCCAGGGCCACGCCGCTGTAGTCGATCGCGGTTTCGTTAGGGTTCTGCACCCGCAGCTTCACCGCAAAACGCACCTCCAGGTCCTGGCTCTGCAGCGGTTCGATACCCACCACGTTGATGTTCACCGGGTCGCGGTTGGGGAACAGCGCGCACGCGCTCAGGGTGAGTAGCAGCAGTGACAAAACCATGAGCTTGCGCATAAACGGGTTCTCCTATTTCGTGACGTCCGGGTCCTGCATCACCTTGAGCGTGGAGGCTTCCGGATCAAATTCATCTTCTTCCAGTTCTATGAACTCTTCAGGCAGGAAGATGTTCAGCACGATAGCGCAGAACGCACCCACGGTGATCGGCGACTCGAAGATGTTGTGCAGCGCCTTGGGCAGCTCGCGCAGTACTTCCGGGACCGCCGCCACGCCCAGGCCCATGCCCAGGGAGATCGCCACGATCAGCACGTTGCGCCGGTGCAGGCCGGCTTCGGCGAGGATCTTGATCCCGGCCACCGCCACGGTGCCGAACATGATCAGGGTCGCGCCGCCCAACACCGGCTTGGGCATCAGTTGCAGCACCGCGCCGATCATCGGGAACAGCCCCAGCAGCACCAGCAGCCCGGCAATGAAATACGCCACGTAGCGGCTGGCCACGCCGGTCAACTGGATCACGCCGTTGTTCTGGGCGAAGGTCACCATCGGCAGGCTGTTGAAGGTGGCCGCCATCACCGAGTTGAGGCCGTCAGCCAGCAAGCCGGACTTGATGCGCTTGATGTACAGCGGGCCCTTGACCGGTTGTTGGGAAATCATCGAATTGGCCGTCAGGTCTCCAGCGGCTTCCAGCGGCGAAATCAGGAAGATCACCGCCACCGGGATAAATGCCACCCAGTCGAACGAAAAACCGTACTTGAACGGCACCGGCACGCTGATCAACGGCAACTGGGGCAGGGCGGCCAGGTCGACGCGGCCCATCCACCAGGCCACCACAAAGCCCAGGGTCAGGCCGATCACGATCGAACCCAGGCGCAGGAACGGGTTGTTGAAGCGGTTGAGCACTACGATAGTCAGCAACACCAGGCCCGCCAGGCCCATGTTGCCGGCGGCGCCCAGGTCGCTGGCGCCAAAACCGCCGGCCATGTCGGTGACGGCTACCTTGATCAGCGACAAGCCCATCAAGGTAATGATGGTGCCGGTGACCACTGGCGTGATCAGCTTGCGCAGCTTGCCGATGAACTGGCTGAGGACCACTTCGATAAACGCCGCGAAAAAGCAGATGCCGAAGATCGTCGACAGGATCTCGTCGGTGCCGCCGCCCCGGGCCTTGACCATGAAGCCGGCGCTCAGGATTACGCTGATAAACGAAAAGCTGGTGCCTTGCAGGCACAGCAGGCCTGAACCCACCGGGCCGAACTTACGGGCCTGCACAAAGGTGCCCAGCCCCGAGACGAACAGCGCCATGCTCACCAGGTACGGCACTTCGCTTTCAAGGCCGAGCACGCCGCCCACAATCAGGGTGGGCGTGATGATCCCGACAAAGCTGGCCAGCACATGCTGCAGGGCGGCGAAGATCGCCGCGCTGAAGTGCGGGCGGTCTTCGAGGCCGTAGATCAGGTCGGATTTATAACGGGGGCGAGGGGTTTGAGTGTCAGACAAAATACGGGCCCGGGTAGGAAAAAGGAGGCGCAGGATGCCAGAAACTGCCGGTCGTCAGAAGTGTGAAAAAATATTTCGGAACATCCTGCAATAAATCCTCAAGCCGGCCGATAAGGTTGTAGGCGCCACATACCTATTAGAACAGTGGCGCCGTAAGGTCGGAGCAGCGCGTTGACGCTGACTGACCGTGTCGCGGCAGGGACGCTCGCAGCCATTACTTCTGAGAGCGCAGCTATGTCCCTTCGTAACCTGAATATTGCACCTCGAGCTTTCCTTGGTTTTGCGTTCATTGCGTTGCTTGTGGTCATTTTGGGGGTGTTTGCGGTCAACCGCATGACCCTGATTCGCCAGGCATCGGTGGACATGGGCGCCAACCAACTGCCCAGCGTGGGGTATTTGGCGACCATGACCGAAAACGTCCTGCGCCTGCGCATCTTGTCGTTTCGCGTCTTGGTAAACCGCGAACCCGCGGCCCTGCAGGAAGCCCAGACCCGCATGGGCGTTCTGGTGGACAAGGTCAAGACTGCGCAAGCGGCGTATGCCGTCATGCCTGCCGGGGCTGAAGAGGAGGCGTTGTACAAGACGTTCGTCGCCACGCTCGATAATTACCTCCAGGCGCAGTCCGAGATGGTCGCCTTGTCCCAGCAGAACAAGGTCGATGAGATGCGAGCCTTGATCAACAGCCGCATCAAGGACGGTACCGACCTGATGGGCGAGCAGTTGAACAAACTGATCGCCATCAACGCGGCCGATGCCACCCAGGCCGGCAACGAGGCCGGGCAGAGCTACCGTGACGCGATCACGGGCATCATCGCGGTTTCGGTGCTTGCGGCCTTGATGACCGTGCTGCTGGCGTGGTTGTTGACCCGCAGCATCGTCACCCCGCTGCGCAAAGCCCTGGAGGCGGCCGAAGTCATCGCGGGCGGTAACTTGAGCAAAGTGATCACGGACGACGGCAAGGACGAGCCGGCCCGCCTGCTCGGCGCATTGGCCGCCATGCAAACCAACCTGCGCCAGACCATCCAGCACATCGCCGGTTCGGCCACGCAGCTTGCCTCGGCGGCGGAAGAACTCAGTGCCGTCACCGAGGAAGCCTCCAAAGGCCTGCAGCAGCAGAACAACGAAATCGACCAGGCCGCCACGGCGGTCAACGAAATGACCGCTGCGGTGGAAGAAGTGGCGCGCAATGCGGTGTCCACCTCCGAGGCGTCCGGCCAGTCCAACCAGGCCGCGCGGGAAGGGCGCGACCGGGTGGTGGAAACCGTCGGCGCGATCCAGACCATGACCCAGGATGTGCAAAACACCTCGGTATTGATCGAAGGCCTGGCCACTCAGGGCCGTGACATTGGCAAGGTACTGGATGTGATTCGCGCGATTGCCGAGCAGACCAACCTGCTGGCCCTTAACGCTGCGATTGAAGCGGCGCGCGCCGGTGAAGCCGGGCGGGGTTTTGCGGTGGTGGCGGATGAAGTACGCGCCCTGGCCCATCGCACGGCGCAGTCGACCCAGGAGATCGAAAAAATGGTCGCCGGCATCCAGAGCGGTACCGGCGAGGCGGTGAACTCGATGCAGCAGAGCAACCAGCGCACCCAAAGCACCCTGGAAATGGCGCGGGCTGCCGGTGTGGCCCTGGAGCAGATTACCCAGTCCATCAGCCTGATCAACGAACGCAACCTGGTGATCGCCAGCGCCTCGGAAGAGCAGGCCCAGGTGTCCCGCGAAGTGGACCGCAACCTGGTGAACATCCGCGACCTGGCGACCCAGTCGGCAGCGGGCGCCAACCAGACCAGCGCGGCCAGCCATGAACTGTCGCGCCTGGCGGTGGATTTGAACGCGATGGTAGCCAGGTTCGTCATCTAACAGGCACTACAAACCAAATGTAGGAGCTGGCTTGCCTGCGATGCAGACGCCTCGGTGTATCAGGTACACCCCGTTGATGCCATTGCAGGCAAGCCAGCCCCTACAGTAGTCAGTGTTTCCAGGCGGCTGGGTTCACCAGGTTCTTCGGCTTTTCACCGGCCAGCGCCGCCAGCAGATTGTCCACTGCACACGCGGCCATCGCCTCCCGCGTCTCATGGGTGGCCGAGCCGATATGCGGTGTCGCCACCACATTGCTCAAGCGCAACAACGGCGAATCATGCCCCAGTGGTTCGCGCACAAACACATCCAGCCCCGCCGCGCGAATCGTGCGCTGTTGCAACGCCTCGATCAGCGCCGGCTCGTCCACCACCTTGCCCCGGGAGATGTTTATAAAGATCGTCTCCGGGCCCATCAGCGCGAACTCTTCAGCGCCAATCAAACCTTCGGTTTCTGCGGTCAAGGGTAAGGTCAGGCACACAAAATCGGCTTGCTGGAGCAGATCAGGCAGGCTGCGGTATTCGGCACCGAAGCGTTGCTCCACCGCAGGCTTTGGCGTGTGGCTGTGGTAGATCACTGGCATGCCGAAACCGAAATGCCCGCGCTGGGCCAACGCTTCGCCAATGCGCCCCATGCCGATAATGCCCAGGGTCTTGCCATGCACGTCGCTGCCAAAATGCAGCGGGCCGATGTTCTGGTTCCAGTTGCCGGCGCGCACCAGATTGGCCAGTTCCACTACCCGCCGGGCGGTGGCCAGGATCAGCGCAAAACCGGTATCGGCGGTGGTTTCGGTCAGTACGTCGGGGGTGTTGCTGAGTAGGATGCCGCGCTCGGTCAGGTAGTCGATATCGTAGTTGTCGACACCCACCGACACGCTCGCCACGGCCTCAAGCTTCGGCGCCAGGTCCAGCAATTTTGCATCCAGGCGCAAGCTGGCACCGAGCAACCCTTGGGCGGTCGGCAAGGCCTCACGCAGTTTGGCCAGGCCGCTTTCATCCAGCGCCTCGATCAGCGTGACCTCGGCCTGCTGATGCAGACGGGCCATCAGCGGCGCAGAGAGTTTCTTGTAGAGCACGACAGACTTTTTCATCAGGTCTTTACCTTCAATTCAAGGGAATGCAGCGGGGCGCGCTCGCGGTCACTGGCGCCCGGCTTGAGAAAGATCGTCAGCACCACCGACACCAGCAACGCACCGCTCATCAGCAGGTACGAGGCCCCGGGCGAACCGGTGCTGCTGTTGAGGTAACCCACCAGGTAGGAGCCGCCGAACGAGCCGAGGGCGCCCATGCTGTTGATCAGCGCCATGGCGCCGCCGGCGACGTTGGCCGGGAGGATCTCCGGCACAATTGCGAAAAACGGCCCGTACGGCGCGTACATGCAGGCCCCGGCGATCACCAGCAAGGTGTATGACCACCAGAAGTGCTCGGCGCCCAACACGTAGGACGCATAAAACGCGATGGAGGCGATCAACAACGGTGGCCACACAAAGCGTTTACGTTTTTGCAGTTTGTCCGAGCCCCAGGACACCACCAGCATGCCGATCACCGCCGCCAGATACGGCAGCGCCGACAGCCAGCCGGCCTCCACCATGTCCATTTTCAAGCCGGCCTTGAGGATCGACGGCAGCCACAGCACAAAGCCGTACACGCCAATGCTCCAGCAGAAAAACTGCAGCGCCAGGATGATCACCTTGGGCGAGCGGAAGGCCTCGGCGTAATTCTTCACCGCCTTGATGCCCACCTGTTCTTCGGCGAGGGCGGTTTCCAGGTCTTTTTTATGCTGGGCGCTCAACCATTTGGCATCGGCGGGTTTTTCATCCGCCAGCTTCCACCAGATAAACGCCCAGATCACCGCTGGCAAACCTTCGATGATAAACATCCAGCGCCAGCTGAAATGCTGCACCAGATAGCCCGAGACCACTGACATCCACATCATGGTCACGGGGTTGCCGAGGATCAGGAAGGTGTTGGCCCGGGAGCGTTCGGCACGGGTGAACCAGTGGCACAGGTACACCAACATCGCCGGCATGACGGCGGCTTCGACCACCCCGAGCATGAAGCGGATCACGACCAGCATGTAGGCGTTGGACACCATGCCGGTCAGGGTGGCCAGGCCGCCCCAGAGGATCAGGCTGACAAAAATCAGCTTCTTCACGCTGCGTTTTTGCGCGTAGATCGCGCCCGGCACCTGAAAGAAAAAGTAGCCGAGAAAGAACAGCGCACCGAGCAATGACGACATGCCCGGGGTGATCATCAGGTCTTCGGCCATCCCGGAGGCGGCGGCAAAGCCGTAGTTGGCGCGGTCCAGGTACGCCAGGCTGTAGGTGATAAACACGATGGGCATGATGTACCACCAACGGCGGGTGGCGAGTTTCAACGGTTCCATGGGGTTGCTCCTGAGCTTGTTGTAGTTGTGGCAACAGGTAGTTGTGTAGGTGCGAGCTTGCTCGCGAAAAACGTAAGGGCGCCGCGTTTATTCAGGTGTCCTGCGTCATCGTTGACGACCTTCGCGAGCAAGCTCGCTCCTACAGTAGGCGGGGAGATCTTCACGCAACGGCAAGCCTTCCATGTCGCCACGGCTCTGTACCGCGCGGCTGCCGATCCAGTTGCCGCGCTGCACGGCCTCGCTGAAGCTTAAATTTTCCAGCAGCGCGCTGATCATGCCCACGGCAAACCCGTCGCCTGCGCCCACCGTGTCGACCACCTTGGCCACCGGCACGGCGGCGACAAACCCCTGGTCCAGCTGGGTGCGGTAATACGCGCCGTGGGGGCCGAGCTTGATGGCCACGGCTTCCACGCCCTGGTCCAGGTAGAACGCGGCGATGTCGGCCGGGTCTTCAAAGCCAGTGAGCAAGCGGCCTTCGCTCAAGCCCGGCAGCACCCAATCCGCCAGGCAGGCGAGGGCGTTGATTTCGCTGATCATGCGTTGCTCGTTTGCCCACAGGGACGGGCGCAGGTTCGGGTCGAAGGACACGCTGCGCCCGGCTGCGCGCATTTGCGTCATCAACTCGCGCGACAGCTCGCGCGTGGCGTCCGACAGCGCCGGCGGAATGCCGGTGGCGTGCAGATGCCGGGCTTGCAACAGCTCGGGCTGGATCGCCTCCACCGACAAATGGCTGGCCGCGGAGCCACGGCGGAAGTATTCCACCTGCGGGTCATCGCCGGCTTCTTCACGGGACTTGAGCTGAAAGCCCGTGGGGTGCAACGGATCGACCGCCACATGCCGGCAGTCCAGGCCTTCGTTTTGCAGGGTGTCCACCACAAAGCGCCCGAGGGAATCGGCACCTACGCGGCTCAACCACGCCACGTTGAAACCCAGGCGTGACAGGCCGATGGCGACGTTGCTGTCGGCGCCGGCAATGCGCTTGTGAAACTGCGCAACCTGGGCCAGGTCGCCGGTCTGTTCGGCGACAAACATCGCCATGGTTTCACCAAACGACAGGATATCGATCTCAGACATGTGCGTTCTCCACGCGGGGCTGGCCGAGGACGGCGAGGGCGGCAACCTGCTGCGCGGTGACGTGCACCAGGTCATCACCTTGCAGCGGAAATTCCACGGCCCGGGTAATACCTTGAGTCATGTGCCCCAGCAGTTGTTCCCACAGATGCAGGTCGGCAGCGCCCGGCGGCAGTGCCACCAGCTTGCCGTCGGCGCGGCGGGCCACGGCCTTGCAGTGCAGGTAATCCACATGCCGGCCCAGCAGGCGTGCAGCGGTGATCGCGGATTGGTCCTGCCATTGCCAGTTGCCGATATCGAAGGTCATCTTCACCGGCAGGGCCAGGCGTTCGACTTCGTTGAAAAACCGCTGCATCGGCTCGATGCGCCCGCCGTGCAGGGTCTGGTCGTTTTCCACCAGCAGCTTGACCGGATGGCGGTTGAGCAGGGCGCTCAAGCTGTCCAGGTCGTTGGTGTCGGTGAAATAGCCCAGGGAGACTTTCAGCCAGCGGGCGCCGAATGCCTGGGCGCGGTCGAGGGTGGCGGCGAGTTCGGCGTTGGGTTGGGAGCGGCCGGCAACCCAGAGTTCCAAGGGCGATGAAAACACGCATTCCAGGTGGTGATCCGCCGCGGCTTGGGCCAGTTCAGCGGGCTGTTCGGTGGTCAACAGCTCTTCACGCCATTCGATGCGTTGCGCGCCGGCGGCAGCCAGCACCTCGACGAAACTCAACTGGCCTTGCTGGCGGACCAGGTCGGCGCCGTAACTGGAAAGGCTGATGGAGACGGGGTATTTATGCATTGTTGTGTACCTCTGAAACCGGTTTCATTTTTATTCGAAAAATGTTGAATTGAACCAGGCGTAGCAGCTGTCGAGCCCGGGCGAGGCTGCGTCGGCGGTGTACCTGACACATCGCAAACGCAGCCTCGCCCGGGCTCGACAGCTGCTACGGGCACCTGGTGGAGCCTCGAATGATCAGTTGCGGCAAGAAGTCCAGGGGGCGTGGGGGCTGGCTATCGCCGCGCAAGCGCTTGAGTAAACAGTCAAACGCACTGGCGCCAATGGCCTCGGTGGGCTGGGCGAGGGCGGTGATGCCGTTGCCCACCAGCGGGTACCAGTCGAGGTCATCCAGGGCGATCAGGCCTACGTCATCAAACAGGTCGCAGCCTAGATTTTTCAATGCGCGGGTACACGCCAGTGCCGCGATTCCGTTGGCGCAGAACAACGCCTTGGGGCCGGATTTGCCTAGAAACTTTTGCAGATGCTGTTCCAGTTCGCCGTCCAACTCCAGTACGGCGCCGGTCAACGTCGGACGGTTGGTAATCTCCGCCTTGAAACTGTCCAGCCGTTCCAACCTTGAGCTGGTGCCATCGGGCGCTTCGCTGACCAACAGCAGGTCGCGGTAGCCTTGCTGTTCGAGGTGCTCCACGGCCATGCGTACGGCCACCGGGTTATCCAGCCCCACCAGGTCGCTGTGTAGCGGTTCGACCTTGCGGTCCACCAGCACCAGGGGAATTTCCCGTTGCAGTTCCAGCAAAAGGTCTCGGTGATGGCCGAGGGTGTTCACGATCAGGCCTTCGATGTTGTAAGCGCGCAGGGCGGCCAGGTGCTGGCGCTCCTGTTCGTCATCGCGGTCGGTGTTGCACACCACCAGGCTGTAGCCGTGCTGGCGGCAGGCGGTTTCCACGCCGTGCATCACGGCAATCGAATACGGGTTGCGGATATCGGCCACCAGCATGCCGATCAGGCGGGTACGCCCACGTTTCAGGCCGCGGGCCATCTGGTTGGGGCGGTAGCCCAGTTCGTCGATGGCCTGTTCGATGCGCAGGGCGATGGCATCGGAGAGTAGGGCGCGGTCGTCGCCGATAAAACGCGACACGCTGGCCTTGGACACACCGGCGCGCTCGGCGACGTCAAGCATGGTCACGCGGCTGCGTTGGGCGGCGGAAAAAGTAGTCACGGCGGCGGGCCTTTCTTATTGGATTTATCTGGGCTCCAAGGCGAAATCAATCGCTGAAACCGGTTTCAGGAAACACCAAGTAGGAAATTTCGTCAAGAGCTGCTCAGTAACCGCCCTGGCAGCAAGGCCGAGCAAAAGCGACGAATGGAGGGGCCCACCTGTTAATTCTGACAGTATCCGGACGAAGAAATCGGGCGCTTAATTCTCTCAACGCCACTTGGTATACACACGCTGCCTGCCGGCCGGCCACTGTTCACCCTGTTGAGGATTAAACCCATGTCTGACGTCACTGAATCCACTTACCTGATCAAACCCTTGGGCGCGGACGACGGGGGCACCGTGTTGCTGGACCCGATGGACATACCCGGCGTCGACAGTGGTGACCCTCGGGGCCTGATCCCGCGCTCGCGCCTGCAGGGCCCGCTGCAGGTCAACATCCCGATGTGGAACCCGCCACCCGAGCCTTTGGATGAGCCGCACACCGTGCGCCTTCACTGGGTGTGGGCGGGTGTCGATGAGGTGGTTGATTCGCGGCAGGTGTTTGGCCCGCCACCCCCTCTGGCCGCGGTTATCTCACTGGAGGTGCCCCTGTCACGATTGACTGATGAGGGCTCCGGCACCGCGCAACTTTACTACTCGGTTGAGGATTCCTTTGGCGGCGTCAGTGAGTTGATTCCCAGAAGAACACTCACCATCGATCTGGACTCGCCTGAGTTACTGAACCCACTGGATACTGTGGATTTTGTCGTTGCCCCGACCCCGAACGTCGATGAGCAATACCTGCTCGATAACGTGCCAGTGGGGTTGAATATTCCGTTCTATACCGTGCGCGCGGCCAATGACCGGCTTGAGTTCTACGTGTCCAACCGGGATAACCCGCCGTTAAGCGCGCCAGACGCTGAGTACGTGATTGCGTCAACCTCCGACCCGCTGATTGCTTACGTGGACCCCGATATTTTTCGCAGGTTGAACAACGGTGACGCCTATATTTTCTACCGCATTTTTGACGAGGCGGGTAATTTCAGCAGCCAGAGCGCCGGACTGCTGTTTCAGCTGGCACTTACGCCGTTGCCGAGCAACTTGCCGCGTCCGCAAATTCGGCCACCAGCGTACGACGACAGCCTGATCAAGCGCGATGATGCACGTCGTGGCGTGTTCATGCGCATTGACCCCGCCTACGACGATTGGGCGCCGGGGGACCAGGTAATCGCCTATTGGAATGCCCGTCCGACAGTCCCGCAGCCGGTACTGGGCTTCCCGTGTGATGTGGAAATTCCATGGCTGACCCTCAGGGGCATTGAGCCTGTACTGGTTCCCGAAGCAGCGGTGGTGCGCTACGAAATCATTCGCAGCCCCCAGCCTCCATTTCGTTCCTTATCGGAACGTTTCAATGTCGACCTGACGATTGCCGGCCAGGATCATTCCAACGCGCCCGCATTGCTTAACCCGGACCTGGCCAGAGTCACGGTGATAGGGCGCGGCTCCAGGACTCCCAATCAGCTCAATCATCTGGATCGTGGGCTGGATGCCCAGGCATTTGTTTCTTTGTTTGCAGGCCCGGTCGCGGGTCAATTGCTCAGCCTGTTCTGGAACAATGTTGGGCCGGTGGCCAGCCATCGCGTGCAGTTGGGTGAGGTAGGAGGGCAGCTGGTGTGGTTTACCGATATCCCCTGGAGCCTGATCGAGGGGACGGTCAATCCACTGTTGCCGGTCCATTACCTCACCAGTAATGGGGTCAACGAACAACAGTCACTGCCAACTTTTGTGGATGTCGATGTGACGGCGCTGATTGATTTTACCCCTCCGCAAGTTCAGCACACCCTGACTAACGAGTATCTGGTCTGTTGTTCTTCGCCTTCTCCGTTATATGGCGTGCATTGTTTGATTCCGGGCAATATCGGCCTGCAACTTAACGATCAAGTGCATTTCTACTGGAAATGCTATGGGCGTAATAGCTGGGAAGAGCCTATTGCTGGCGCTGAATACAACGAAACTATCCAGGTGCTGCAACCCCATATTGATAACGGCATTAACATTGTGGTGGGACCGTTCGACCGGACCCTGGAGCCTGCGCGCAACTACGGTTCAGCTATCGCCAGTTTCGAAGTGTGGCGCAACCTGGGCAAGGTGGGTGACTCCCGGCCAGACGTCAAGGGGACCGGACATATCCGTATCGACCTGACCTTTTCAGGGGGTGGGTTTTGTAAGCCGGGTGATGTCATTAGTTGCACTAATGATGGAAAGGCAACGTTGGTCGAAGATTAAAAAACTGAGTGTACTCGTTGTTGTGCAGGGAATAGTCAGCGTGTGATAGGCGTGCAAGCGCTTTGTCTCGCGGCGCGAGCGGCTATGTCAACGATAGGGAAGTGTGTGTGATGTGATTCGTCTTACTATCTGGAGACAAGTAATGAAAAAGGAAACGATCGACTTTATCCGTAACTATGCAAAGAATCGAAGTGCCGATCCGGGTGTCTTGAATTTGCCTGATGGTCGTTTTGAAGGTGGGGTGCCTGGCTTTCCTGGATTGATCTCACGGGAATTCAACCTGCGTGAGAATATGAATTTCTTCATTCCACGATGGCCTGACTTCAGTACCAATCCGGCTGCTCCCGATACTGTCACTGTCTGGTGGAAAAATTTCGATGACAGCGAGTGGGGCGATCCCATTTATTCGTTTACCGTTGTTAACCCAGGGGCTGAGGTACCGGTGAACATCGCTCAAGGTCGGCGGCCCGCAGGGCGGTACGAGATCATGTACGAAGTTTACGTTGCTGGTCCTGACAACGACACCCGATCAGTTCCGCAGGTCGTTATCGTTGACCTGTCACCACCGTATGCCAGCTTCCCCGGTGCGCCGCCGGGGCCTATACCAGCTGGCGACCTGCCCACACCTGTCGACCGTGACTACTTTGAAGGCAAGCCCAATGAGTCCGCAGTGTTTACGATCCCGGATTATGTGGCGCAAGGTCGCGCTGCGGGCGATTGGGCGTATCTTTACTATAATGGTTCCGATGAGCCCTATGCCCCCAGCCCGCCTGATCCTTCGCCACGTTGGACTCTGCCTGCGGACTTGAGCTTCCCATTGCCATTATCCGTGGTTGACGCCAGCCCGGATGGCCTGCGCAGTTTGCGGTATGAGTTGTTCGACGCAGCAGGAAACCCGGCGCGGCTTTCTGCTTCCTACAGCCTGGACGTGGGTTTGTTTCCGGCCCCTGAGAACCTCCTGGCACCGCTGGTTGCCCGAACCTCTCCCCCCAGCGACGAATTGATTGATCGGGAGGATGTAGGGCTGGACGGCGGCATGATCGTGCGTATTCCTGAATATACGAACTTTCTGCGCAACGCCGATGGAGATGAAATCCTTGTCACACTGACGACGAGCATCGCCACCGTTGACTTGGATGCCCAGCCGCTGGGCAGCAGCCGGTTCCCGGCGGAGGTTCACGTTCCGTACAGGGTATTGGAAGATCTCTATGGCGCCACTCGAGGGCTATTGCCGTTGACGGTTTCCTATGTGGTGCGGCGGCGATCTGTCGACTACCCGGCGATACCGACCACCACCGTCAACCTGGACTTGTTTGTTGTCGGCCCCACTCCCATTGGCCCGGACCCGATCAACGATGACCTGCTGCCCGTAGTCGTGAACGGGGAAGACGCAACCGGTACCGAGGGCCCCGACGACGTGCTGGAGCGCGACCACGCCAACCGGCCCGCGATCGCCCGGGTAACGTTATGGAGTACGGCACCCACGCCGGATGCCAGCGACTTTACGATCCGCCTTTTCTATTCGGGCGAACTCGTTGCTACCCAACTGGTGACAGGCGCATCGGCTGGCCAGGTGATTACGCTCTCAATCCCGTGGAGCTTCATTGAGCGTCACGGCAATGGCCGCAAGACGGTGTTCTACACCATTGCCCAAGGGGCCAGCACCAACCGTCAGTTTTCACCTGACACGACGGTGACAGTGAACGCCAACTTCAAAGAGCTTGCCGCGCCGCAAGTACGACATCTGTCGGTAGCGGGGTCGATCAACTGCGCTTCGTTCAGGCCTGATACTCCTCCCGGGAACGTAGTGGTGTTTATCCCGTCTTCGGAGCACTTTGAACTGAGGATGGTGGTTACGCTGAACTCGCAGGGTTACAGCGACGATGCAGGAACGATACCGGTCGTGGCAGCAGTGGGTCGTGTGGACTCCATACCGCTCACGCAAGCCATGATCAATTCGGGGTTCGAGCTGCTCCTGGGGCCCTATGCGACCATCTACAAACCCATCCAGCCCAACTCGGGTGCAAGGCTGGCCGGCTCCGCGCGGATCTGGTACACCATCAGCCTGCCTGAAGGACCATTACCTTCCGATGAAGCGCATCCTCTTATTCGCGGGGTTCGGATAGGTGGAACAAATGGCCTGTACTGCGACGGCACTGACGTCCCGCTTCCTTAATACTGTTTGAAGCCTGTTGCCAAAGAGGAGCCTTGCTCCTCTTTGGCATTTTTGCCTTTGGGTCGCGTACAAACTGCATTCACTTTCAGTACAGCACCTTAGGATTAGTCCTACAGATGTTGGGAACAGCTCTGGTTACCTTGGTCGCCGCTTGATTGGCAGGGTCCACACGCTTTTCGGAACCGGCCAGTTTTTTCCGTAAAGGAACGCCAACCCAGAGGTCCGTAAAGATGTCAGCTCCATTCAATTTCAAACCAACTCCCTTAAGCCTTGCCTTCAAGGCCAAGGCCGTCACACTGCTGATGCTCATGGCGCAGCTGTCCGAAGCGCGTGTCGTGACCGGCCCGGATGAAACGGTGCGGCCTGGCCCGCGCCCCGACACTTTTGAATTGCGTGCAGGTTCCCGCCTGACGGTTCTAGGAGTGCCCACCCTGCAAATCACTGCCAATTCCGCAACCCTGATTGTCAATGCCGGCAGCAGCACCCGGGACATTACCGCAATGAACTCCGACATCCGCATCGATGGTTCGGACGTCGTTGCGCGGGATTCGGCAGTCGCCGCGGTGCGTCTCACGGGCAGCAACGTGCTGATCACCAACAGCAACGTTACCCACAACACCGGAACCGGGCTGATAGCGGGCCGTTCCCTGGGCGACACCAATGGTTCCAGCGTCACGGTCGTCAACAGCCACATCACCGGCAGCACCCGCGGTGCCTCGGCCAGTGCCTACAGCGTGCTGGACCTGACTGATTCGCGTGTCGAGGCGACCGCTGATAATGGCGTGGGTATCGACCTGTTCAGTGGCCAGGCCCGTGCGTTCAATACCAGCATCGTTGGTGGAGACATTGGCGTGAAGATGGGCGTGGATAACGACCCGACTGTTGCCAGCAGCCTGATCCTCGACCGCTCGAGCGTCGAGGGGAGGACCGGTTCGGCGATTCAGGTCGGCTCGTTCAGGCCCGGGGAATCCACCCTTGCTGATATTCATGTACTCAATGGCTCCACGCTGACCGGCGCAAACGGTGTGCTGCTGGAAGTCATGAACGGCGCCACTGCCAACATGAACGTCGACCGCAGCTTCCTGGTCGGTGACGTCGTGGTCGAAGACGGCAGCACCGCCACGTTGCAGCTCAACAATGGCTCCTGGCTCACCGGCAAACTGCAGAACGTTGCCGAGTTGAGCGTCAATTCAGCGTCCCACTGGATGCTGGTGGATGACAGTTCAGTCGGCGACCTGATCATGGGCGGCGGCACCGTGCACTTTGGCGGTGCCGATGAGTTCTTCCAGTTGGACGTCAACAGCCTGTCGGGTGACGGCAGCTATGTGATGCACACCGACTTCAGCACCGGCCAGACCGACTTGCTCAACGTCAACGGGGTTGCCACGGGCAACCACAGCCTGCTGTTGGCGGCGACCGGCTCCGAGTTGGCGAGTGCCTTGCCGATTCGCGTGGTGCACACCGAGGGTGGCGATGCGCACTTCTCGCTGGACGGCGACACCGTGGATGTGGGCGCCTATTCCTACGGGCTGAAGAAGGAAGACACCGACTGGTACCTCGACCCTAACCGTCGTGGCACCAGCAACAGCACCAAAACCGTGATGGCGTTGTTCAACACGGCCCCCACCGTGCTGTACGGGGAGATGTCCCTGCTGCGTACCCGCATGGGTGAACTGCGCTTCAGCGACGGCCAGAGCAACGGGTTCTGGATGCGTGGCTACGGCAACAAATACGAGGTAGCCGGGAACAAGGACGGTGGTGGCTACACGCAAAACCAGCGCGGCCTGAGCCTGGGTGCCGATGCGCCATTGTCGGGCGCAGATGGCCAGTGGATGGCCGGTGTCATGGCGGGTCACAGCACGTCCGACATCAGCGCCAACACTTCCGGCAGCGGCAAGGTCAACAGCTACTACCTGGGGGGTTATGCCACCTGGATCGACGACGAGAGCGGGATGTACTTCGACGGCGTGGTCAAGCTCAACCGCTTGCACAACGAGGTCAACGTGACCATGAGCGACGGCAAGCGTGCCAAGGGCAACTACACGCAGAACGCCGTGAGCGCATCGGCGGAAGTCGGCCGGCATATCAAGCTCGACGACGGTTACTTTGTAGAACCGTACTCGCAACTGAGCGCAGCGATTATCCAGGCGCAAAGTTACGAGCTGGACAACGGCCTGCAGGCCAAGGGTGATCGCACCGCCTCCGTGGTGGGCAAGCTGGGCGTGACGGGTGGCAAGAATATCCAGCTGGAGAGCGGCGGGGTGCTGCAGCCCTACTTGCGTACCGCGTTGGCCCATGAGTTCAACCACAGCAACAAGGTCAAGGTAAACGACCAGCGCTTCAACAACGATGTGTTCGGTTCGCGTATTGAAGTGGCAGCGGGCGTGGCGATGTCGGTGTCGAAGAACGTCAAGCTGCACGCTGATGTTGAACATGCCCAGGGCAAGAAGGTGGATCAGCCGTGGGGGGTTAATGTGGGAGTGCGTTACGATTTCTAGGAAAGAGGGGTAAAGAAAAAAGGAAGCCGAGGCTTCCTTTTTTTGTGGGTGGGTTTTTGGGAGTTAAATAAGTCTGTCCCGGTTGTTTTTAGGTCTTACTAAAGCAGCCTGAGACACCATGCCGGCGTGATGTGTTCTCCTTGAACGCCATAATGAAACAACGGTCCAGTGCCCGCACCAATATAGTTGTACCAAGCAGGGCCATTAAAGTAGCACATCCCATAGCTGGTCCTACGAGCTGGAGGGTTATACACCAGATTTATCCTGAAAACGCTAAAGGGTATGCCTCTTAGTGAGTTCATCCAATTTACTTGAGCTTGTCTGGTTTGTGCTGTTTCATTGACGAGCATTTCATAAACATTTGACACGGCGACGGCGTACTGTCTTGACGTCCCGTTTCTGTCCGTCGCTGTAATGACCGCGGAGCCATTACGGTTTCCAATAACCAAACCGGTCGTTGCATTGACTGAAGCAACCGTCGGATTACTGGAGGCATAGGTATAACCTGAGACCCCACCACTTGCTACACGGGTTTGTGTATTGCCTGGGAATTCCTGCCCTGTTCTCGGCCAGTTGATCTTGACGGCATAACCGTTCAGGGCCATTTGACTCTGATCAATCCTCAGCGAAGTAATTACCGTATAAGTTGCAGTGGGGAACGTAATGGCCGTGGATTCAACGCTGCTGCCATCAAACGTTACCTTGCACGTTACGGTGATGGTGCTGTTGTTAGGCAGCCCGTCCAGCCATGTACGCAGTACCGCCTTGTTCACCAAGCCGGTCGATACTTCTCCCGCCAGCAGGCTGTAGTTTGTCAGCACATTCAACGGCGCGCTGCCCGCCCTGGTCAGTTGCACCCAGACTTTCTGGCCCGTTGCGGCCAAAGGGTAAGGCGCAACACTCAAGGTGGCATTGGTGCTGAAGTTATTGAGGTTCAACTCACCGCCTGTAGGGACGCCATTGATCAGCGGCCGAGGCAGCGCCGACGACGGAACACGGTTGACGGTCAGCGCCTGTATCTCTGACGGGACAGTAGTCGTCCCTATCGTCGCCATATAACGGAGCTCGATCAATTTGCCCACGCTGTTGGCGAGAATGTCACGGCTGATCTGAAAGTCGACGCGCTTACTGGTGTTACCGTTCTGCGCCGGGATGGTCGCCATGGTGCCGTCCGGGTAAATCCACTCGAGGGCGATACTGTGGGCCGCGGTCATTTCGTTATAGGCCACCGCCACATAGGCGTTGTTCTGCCAGTCCTGTGGGTCGATGGTCAAGGTCGCGCCTTGCAGATTGGCAAAGGCCGGGCGCGGCAACGTGGCGGGAATCGACTGGATAATATGCTCGCGCACACCAAACAATACTGCGGTGTTTTTATCAGTGCTTTCGGCCAGGCTGACCCAGAAGCGAATGGTCAGGTGCGACCCATTCCTGAGGCCTTGCAGCTCCGCCAGCGGTATTGGTTGCGAGACACCCTGGGTGGCGCTTTCTCCTACAGGGGCGGCGATTAAAGTTTCCAGGTAGAACGGGCTGCCGTCGGCGTTGGTACTCGTGTAATCCAGCCACATGTTCTGCCATTCATTGGCCAAAGGCCAGACAGTCACACGGGTGCGGGCTTGAGCAATTAGCTCGTTCGTCGGCAGGATCACGCTGTTGCCGACCCCGTCGATGGTTGGTGTGGGTAACCCACTCAACGGCAGCAGGTCCAGATTCAGAATATCCGACTCATGGAGAAACCCGCTGCGGGTAAAAGTGTATTGCACACTGATGCGGTTACGCTCGTTGCGAATACCCTTGGCAATGGTACGGGCCTCTATCGGTACCCCCACTTCATTGGTGTCGGGGTTGCCCCAACCCGTTTCGACGGTGCTGCCCAGCAGATCGGCCGTCACCCATTTCACCGAAAACGATTCGCTTTCGCGCATGCGCCGGTATTTCACCAGCACCGTTGCACCCGATTGAGCCGCCAGCGGGTCAAGCCGGTCAGGGTACCGCTCGGCTTCCACGACTTCAGGCGCATCCAGTTCCACGCCACGGCCCACGGTCAGGAGGGTCGTAAACGAGCGCAAGGTGAGTTTGGGCAGGGGGGTTTCGCGTTGCAGGCTGTAGGTGATGCGCAGTTGGCCATCGAAGTTGTTATCCAGCACCGCACGGCTCACCTGCAGTACCAGTGGCTGGCCCTGTGTCGCACCGTTGATCGTCACCGAACCGCTGGCGGAACCGCCCGTGCCCACAATGTTCCATTGGATATGGTCGCGGCTATTGGTTGCCGTATAGGGTAGCGTCAGCAGCACGCTGTCGCCCACTACATCAACCGGGTCAACGTTGCCGTCAATCGCGCCCTGCAGGGTGGGGGCCGGCATGGTTTCGAGGCGTTTGTCGACGCGTACTGTCAGCACCCGGGATTTGCGTTCAATCAGCGCACCGTAGGCATGCAACTGGGCATCCGCACCGTCATCGACCAGGTAGTACACCGCGACGTCACCTAATCCCTCGAAACGTTGCAGCACCTCGCTGGTTACCCGGCGCGTGCCACCTTGGTCCCCGGCCAGTTGCGGGTCGGAATAGCGCATTCCACCGCCCCCTGGAACAATCTGCTCGAGGATCAGGGTTTCCATTGAATCGTAGGCGTGCGGCTGGTACGACGGGATGCTGATAAACGCATCATCGTCCGGGTTGATCAGGCCCAGCTCGCTCGGGGTCACGGTCACTGCCGGCATCGAGGTCGGTGTACCCACCACCGTCACGGTGACACTGCCAGACTGACCCAGATGTCCACCAGTGGCTGTGTGCCAGACGAATGAAGCCCTGAACGAGCCGCCGATGACGCGCTCGATCAAATCGCGGTCCACCGGGAAGATCTCTTCCCGACCGTTCCTGACGTCGACAGGATCAAGCACCAGTTCTTCGATCGTGCCGTCCGCCAGTGTGGCCGTCAGGGTAATCGTGACCTGGTTTGCGGGCAGCGGGGTCGGTGTCACCCGTGGGGTCTGCAACAGGATTTCAAACAGTGAATTACTTTGCGTGTCGTAGTCGATCTGCCGGCTTTCCGCGTCATCCACCAGGAAAAACGGCGCACTCATCAAGCTGGGGTCCAGTTCGGCGATCAGCCCATACGGCTTGGAGTACTGGTATTTTTCCCCTGAGTAATTCTGAACCACATCGAACACCCTGAAACGCAGGGTGAGTACGCCGCTGAGGCCGCCCTTGAGAATATTTTCCTTGCTGATAAATACCCTGAGCGGCTGGATACCGGCGGCCTCGGCGGCCGTGACCAGGTGCCTGACCTCAACTCCGTCCCAATAGAACTCAATGGTGTCGTTCTTGCGTTTGTTCGGATAGGACTCAATCTCGGCGTATAACCCGCGACTGATTGTGTCCATGTTGATCGTGCTGCTTTCGGGCAAGCCGTCGACCCTCAGTCTCAGTTTACTGTGCCATTTATCGTCACCATTGTTCTCAATCCCGCCAGGACGGGTGGTCTTGATCAATATGCTTTGCGTCGGCGAGGTGCTTTCCTGGCCACTGCCTGCGCGCAGTACCCGCGCGCGCACTTGCACTTCACCTTCAGGCACGCGTTCGGCGATGACGTACAGGCCAAAACGATCCTGGTCGTCCAGGACGAGACCATCGGCCAGAAGATCATTATTGAGGTACAACTCAAAGGCGTCGAAAATGGCCCAGGTGTGCCATCTTTCCAGGACGAAATACGCATAGGGCTGAACATGCCGAATGCCCAGGCCATAGGCGTAAGGTTCATCGGGATACAGGTCAAGCGAGACCGGCGGGAACGCCGAATAGGGCGGGGCCAGGTCTTCAGCTGTGATCACCGGCACAGGCGCGGGCTCAAGGAGGGCCAGGGGGCTGTCGGAAACAGGTACACCTGGGTCTTCAATGACTGAGGCATTGTCATCGGGGTCGATCGGTGGGTTGGGCATGCTGACTACTCCTTGCTGGAAGTCACGCACAGCACTGGCTGTGCATATAGGCAAGGGAAATCAAACACCCGCAGGCCCGATAGCGGATAGCTGTGAAAACTGACAGTGCCGACGAATGGTTGTGTCTACACCCAGACGCTCAACCAGCTTGAGACCAGCAGCAAGACCGCCATGCAGCGGTTGAACCGTTGCATGGCCTTGGGCGAACGAAACACCCGGCTGCTTCCGACCCCCAGCAATGCCCATGCGCCGAGGCACGGCAAGGCGATCACAAAGAACGCCAGCGACAGGTACAGCACATGGCCCTGGCGTTCATCGCCATTGCCGGCAAACACACTCACCACCGCCAGGGCCATCATCCAGGTCTTGGGGTTCACCAGTTGCAGGCTGGCGGCGCCGGCCAGGCCCAGGGGTTTTTGCACGGCAGCCGGGTCGATTGGCGCGGCGGGGGCGCTGAAGATCTGCCAGGAGAGGTAGCTGAGCCAGGCGACCCCCAGCCATTGCATCGCTGCCTGCACCCGGGGCAAGTGCGCCAGCGACTGGCCAACGCCGGAACCCACTAGCAGCACAATCCCCGCCGCACCGCCACAAGCACCGAGGATGATCGGCAGCGCCGCTTTCAGCCCGTAACGCGCACTGTTGCTCAACACAAGAATATTTGTCGGCCCAGGGGTGATGGAGGCTACGAAGGCGAACAGCAAAAAAGGCAGCAGGGAAGGGAACACCGGGATACGACTCCTATAAGCAGATCAATGGAGTCAATCTTCACAAGGGTGTTGTTATCTGTCTGGAAGATTTGAGCAGCGCTTGCGATACGCCGCTGGCGTCAGGCCATACGCCCTCACGAACCAGCGCCCCAGGTGGCTCTGGTCGGCAAAGCCCAGGGCAATCGCCACGTCGGCAGGTTGCTTGCCGTTGGCCAGCCAATGCCGGGCACGGGCCAGGCGCAGTTGCACCAGGTAGGCATGGGGAGGCAGGCCGAAGGCGCTCTTGAAGGCGCGGGTAAGGCGAAAGCGATCGACGCCGCAGGCCAGCGCCAGTTCATCCATGCCCACGTCTTGCTGCAGGTGTGCATGCAGGTATTCCCGGGCCTTGTGCGCCACCCGTGGCAGGCGTGGGTCTTCATGGTAGCGGGTGCGCCAGTGCAGTTGCGCAGTGAGGCGTTCGAGCAGTTGGTCCATCGCCTGTTGCCGCACGATGCGCAGTTCACCCCCGTGCAGGGTCTGGAAGGCCCGGCTGGTGGCCAGGGCCAGGCGCGGGTCGCTGGCCAGGGTGCTGGCAAACCCCAGCTGGCTGTCGAGCGGCGCTTCTTCGAACACTGCGCTGACTTCCCGCGCCAACCACTGCGGGTCGAGGTAAAGCATGTGGTAGGTAAAACCGTCCGCCGTGGGCGCGTCGCCGTCGTGCAGCTCGCCGGGCTCCACCAGGAACACCTGGCCGGGCACGCTGTTATGGCGGGTGCGCCGGCAGTTGAACTGCTGCACACCTTGCTCCGTGACGCCCACCAGGTAGCTGTCGTGCCAGTGCGGGTCGTAGGCATGGCCCTCGAAATGTGCGCGCAGGGTCTCGATGCCGGTGTCGGCGTCCTGGGCCAGGTCGATCCAGTTGTGGGCGGCCATAAAATACCTATGGGGTGGAACACTGCAGGAGCGAACAAGCTCGCTCCTGCAGTGGTTTAGTGTCTAGAAGGTTTGTGCAGCTTCATCCAAACAAGCCCGCGGCAATGTTGATCGAGAACCCTAGAATCGCCGTATTGAACAGAAACCCGATCAACGACTGCCCCAGTACTACCTTGCGCATCGTACGCGTGGCAACCCCGACGTCTGCCGTTTGCACCGCCACGCCAATGGTGAACGAGAAGTACAGAAAGTCCCAGTAATTGGGCGTGCGCAAATCCTCGGCAAAACGCAGCGCCGGTTCGGGGCCGTCCCAGGTGTAATACAGGCGCGCGTAATGCACGCTGAAAATCACCCCGATCAACAGCCATGAACCGATCACCGTGAGCCCGGTAAACCCGTAGTGCAACAGGCGTTCGGAACTGCTCAGGTCCTTGCTGCCCACCAGTTCAAAGGTAATGGTTGCCAGGCTGGCAATCGCCGCGATGCACACCATGAACAGCACCAGCCCGGCGTTCTCGTCCTCGATCTCGGCGATGCGTTTTACATCGTCGGCCCGGGAATGGCTGGTCAACCACAGCATCAGCACCAGATAGGTCCAGACCCCGGCGTTCCAGCCAATGAGGATTTTGCTGATGAGCGTGTCGGCGGGAGCCAGCAGGCCTACCGCCAGGCCCAAAACGGCGGCGGAGGACAGGCGCGGGTGGGTGCGTGCGAGGAAGGGCATGGCGCTCACAAATCAGGGATGTGTAAGCACCATAGCGCATTTATGACTTGTGACGCTTGCGCACCAGCTTCATCACCACGACGAAGAACACCGGCACAAACACCACCGCCAGCGTCGCGGTAATCATCCCGCCGATCACCCCGGTACCGATGGCCTGCTGGCTGGCCGAGCTGGCACCGGTGGCAATCGCCAGCGGCACCACGCCGAGGATGAACGCCAGGGAGGTCATGATGATCGGCCGCAGGCGCAGGCGTGCCGCCTTGACGGTGGCCTCGATCAAATCATCACCCTGATCGTACAGATGCTTGGCGAACTCGATGATCAGGATCGCGTTCTTTGCCGACAGGCCAATGATGGTAATCAGGCCAACTTTGAAGAACACATCGTTGGGCATCCCGCGCAGGGTGACCGCCAGCACCGCGCCGAGCACGCCCAGCGGCACCACCAGCAATACCGCGGTCGGGATCGACCAATTCTCGTACAGCGCGGCCAGGCACAGGAATACGATCAACAGGGACAGGCCCAATAACAACGGTGCCTGGGAGCCGGACAAGCGCTCCTGCAACGACAGGCCGGTCCATTCCATGCCCATGCCGGCCGGCAGTTGCCCCACCAGCCGCTGGAGTTCGTCCATGGCTTCGCCGGTGCTGTAGCCGGGCGCCGCTTCACCGGAAATGGCAATCGCCGGGTAGCCGTTGTAGCGGGTCAGTTGCACCGGTCCCTGGACCCAGCGCGCGTCTACGAAGGACGACAGCGGCACCATGTTACCGGCCGCATTGCGCACATGGATTTTCAACAGGTCGGCCACCTGGCTGCGTTGATCGCCGTCGGCTTGTACCACCACCCGCTGCATGCGGCCCTGGTTGGGGAAGTCGTTGATATAGGCCGAACCGATCGTGGTGGCCAGCACGGTGCTGATGTCGGTAAAGGCGACCCCGAGTGTGTTGGCTTGTTGGCGATCGATTTCCAGCTGCACCTGGGGGGCTTCTGCCAGGCCATTTTCCCGGACGTTGGCGAGCACGGCGCTGTGTGCGGCGCTGTCGAGCAATTGCCCGCGGGCCGCCATCAACGTCGAATAGCCAAGGCCGCCACGGTCTTGCAGGCGCAGCTCAAAACCGCTGGAAGTGCCCAAACCGTCGACCGGCGAGGGTTGTACGCTGTACACCACCGCCTCCTTGAACTGGGCGAACGCCTGGTTGGCGCGCTCGCCGATAGCGGCGGCCGAATCCCGGGCCGAACGCAGCGACCAATCCTTCAGGCTGGTATACACCATCGCCGCGTTTTGCCCGCTGCCGGGAAAGCTGAAACCCAGAATCACCGTGGTATCGGCCACTCCCGGTTCGCCGGCATTGTGCGCTTCGATCTGCCGGGCGATCTCCACCGTGCGCTGCTTGCTCGCACCCGGCGGCAGCTGGATGTCGGTGATGGTGTAGCCCTGGTCTTCCTCCGGCAAAAAGGAGGAGGGCAGGCGGCTGAACAACAACCCCATCGCCACCACCAGCACGCCATACACCATCAGGTAACGGCCGCTGTGCTTGAGGGCGCGGGTCACCTGGTGTTGGTAACCGTTGCTCAGGTGCTCGAAGCGTCGGTTGAACCAGCCAAAGAAACCCGCCCTGGCATGCTGCTCACCCTGGGCCATGGGCTTGAGCAAGGTGGCGCACAAGGCCGGGGTCAGGGTCAGGGCGAGAAACGCAGAAAACAGGATGGAGATGGCCATCGACAGGGAAAATTGCTGGTAAATCACGCCGATCGAACCCGGCATGAACGCCATCGGGATAAACACCGCCACCAGTACCAGGGTGATCCCGATAATCGCGCCGCTGATCTGGCCCATGGCCTTGCGCGTCGCCTCCTTCGGTGACAGGCCTTCGCTGAGCATGATCCGTTCCACGTTCTCCACCACCACAATCGCATCGTCCACCAGGATGCCGATGGCCAGCACCATGCCGAACATGGTCAATACGTTGATGGAGAATCCCATCGCCAGCATCGTGGCAAAGGTACCCATCAACGCCACCGGTACCACCAGCGCCGGGATCAGGGTGTAGCGGATGTTCTGCAAAAACAGGTACATCACCAGAAACACCAGCAGCATTGCCTCGCCCAAGGTCATCAGCACCTTGAGGATCGAGGCGTGGACGAAGGGCGAGGTGTCGTAGGGAATCATGTAGCGCACGCCGTCGGGAAAGTAGCGGGACAACTCGTCCATCTTCTCGCGCACCAGCGCCGCAGTGCGCAGGGCGTTGGCCCCGGGTGACAACTGCACGCTGACCTCGGTGGAAGGCTCGCCATTCAAGCGGGTGGAGAACTGATATTCCTGGCTGCCGATTTCCACCCGCGCCACATCGCCGATACGCACAGTGGTGCCGTCTGGGTTGGCCTTGAGCACGATGTTGGCGAATTCCTGAGGCGTCGAGAGTTGGCCCTTGACCAGGATCGAGGCGGTAATTTCCTGGGTCGCGGGCCCCGGCAAGTCACCGATGCTGCCCGCTGACACCTGGGCGTTTTGCCCGGCGATGGCGGCGTTCACATCGGCAGGCGTCAGGTTGAAGCCCAGTAGCTTCTGCGGGTCGATCCAGATGCGCATGGCGCGCTCCGAGCCGAACAACCGTGCGCGGCCAACCCCGTCCAGGCGCTTGATTTGGTTGACCACGTTGCGCGCCAGGTAGTCGCTGAGGGCGGTGGCGTCGAGGGTGCCATGGCGGGCGGTGAGGCTGATGATCAGCAGCAGTCCCGAGGAGACACGCTCGATCCGAAGCCCTTGGGCGATCACTTCGCGAGGCAGGCGCGGCTCCACGGTCTTCAGGCGGTTTTGCACGTCGACTTGCGCCAACTCAGGATGCGTGCCGGGCTGGAACGTGGCGGTGATGGTCGAGGTGCCGAGGTTGCTCTGGGACTGGAAATACAACAGGTTGTCGGCGCCGCTGAGTTCCTGCTCGATCAGGCTCACGACCGTATCATCCAGGGTTTGCGCGGACGCGCCGGGATACGTCGCGACAATTTCGATTTGCGGCGGGGCCACGTTCGGGTGTTGCGCCACCGGCAGTTGCGGAATGGCCAACGCGCCGGCCAGTAAAATAAACAGCGCCAGGACCCAGGCAAAAATCGGTCGATCAATAAAGAAGTGCGGCATGGTGGATCCCCTTTTTATCGACCGGACACTTGGGCGACAGGCAACACGGGGTTATCGATCTGCACGGTGTCGCCGGGGCGCGCGTGTTGCAGGCCTTCGACGATAATCCGGTCGCCGTGCTTGAGGCCGCGGCTGACCACCCAGCGATCATTGATCACGGCGCCCAGCTCCACCGGCTGTTGGCTGACGACGTTCTCAGCGTCCACCAACAACACCAGGCTGACGCCCGCGCTGTCGCGGGTGATGGCGCGCTGCGGCACGCTGATGCCCTGTTGGTCGATCGCCTGTGCCAGGTGCACCCGTACGAAGCTGCCGGGCAGCAGGTCGAGGTCGGGGTTGGGGAACTCGCTGCGCAGGATGATCTGCCCGGTGCCGGGGTCGACACTGATTTCGCTGAACAGCACCTTGCCCGGCAGCGGGTAGACGCTGCCATCGTCCTGGATCAGCGTGGCGTGCACCTGGTCCTGGCCGACTTGCTGCAAGTGCCCAGCACGAAAAGCCCGGCGCAGGTCGTTGAGTTCACGGGTGGACTGCGCCAGGTCGGCATGGATCGGGTTCAGTTGCTGAATCACCGCCAGCGGTGTGCTTTCGTTATGCCCCACCAGGGCGCCTTCGCTGACCAGCGCGCGGCCGATACGCCCGGAGATCGGCGCGGTCACCGTGGCATAGGCCAGGTTCAGGCGCGCCCGTTGCAGCGCGGCCTGGTGCGCGGCGACATCGGCGCTGGCTTGCTGCGCGGCGGTGCGCGCGTTGTCGTATTCCTGCGCGCTGACGGCATTGCCGTTGATCAACTGGCGAAAGCGCTGCTCTTGCAGGCGGGTGCGCGAGGCATCGGCCTGGGCACGTTGCAACCCGGCCCGGGCGCTGTCGAGGTCGGCCTGCAGCGGCGCCGGGTCGATATGGAACAACACGTCGCCTTGGGTGACGTCGCTGCCTTCGGTGAATACCCGGCGCAACACCACGCCAGGCACACGGGCCCGAACTTCGGCGATCCGTGGCGCGGCAATGCGCCCGATCAGTTCGCTGTTGATCGAAAGGGGTTTGGCTTCAAGGGTCTCGACGGCCACCTTTACAGGCGAGGGCGCAAGCTCGCCATCGGGCGCCTTGGTACAGCCCAGGAGCAACAAGGCAAGGGCCGGCGCACCGATTGCAAACCGCAGTTTTGTGTACATGAGCATCCCTCCATAAAGTGGGAGGGATGCTAGGAGTGGGGTGGTTAATACGCAGTTAAGCCGGTCCTACAAGACACGGCGCAACCTGTGATGTTGCGTTTCAGGATGTGTGGCGAGGGCGTTGCACCCTCGCCACCCTGCGGTATCAGCTGTCCTTGTGGCGTTTCTTGACCAGCTTCATCACCACCACAAAGAACACCGGCACAAACACCACCGCGAGTGTCGCGGTAATCATCCCGCCGATCACCCCGGTGCCGATCGCCTGCTGGCTTGCCGAACTGGCACCGGTGGCAATCGCCAGCGGCACCACGCCGAGGATGAACGCCAGGGACGTCATGATAATCGGCCGCAGACGCAGGCGTGCCGCCTTGAGCGTCGCATCGACCAGGTCTTCACCCTGGTCATACAGGTCCTTGGCGAACTCGATGATCAGGATCGCGTTCTTCGCCGACAGGCCAATAATCGTAATCAGGCCGACCTTGAAGAACACATCGTTGGGCATCCCGCGCAAGCTCACGGCCAATACCGCGCCCAGCACGCCGAGCGGCACCACCAGCAACACCGAGGTTGGAATCGACCAGCTCTCATACAGCGCCGCCAGGCACAGGAACACGATCAGCAGCGACAAACCGAGCAACAACGGCGCCTGCGAGCCGGACAAGCGCTCCTGCAACGACAGGCCGGTCCATTCCTGGCCCAGGCCGGCGGGCAGTTGGCTGACCAGCCGCTGGATTTCCTCCATCGCCTCGCCGGTACTGTGGCCCGGCGCCGCTTCACCGGAAATCGCGATGGCCGGGTAGCCGTTGTAGCGGGTCAACTGGGCGGGGCCCTGAATCCAGCGCGCCTCGACGAAGGCCGACAGCGGCACCATCTTCCCGGCGTTGTTGCGCACATGGATCTTCATCAGGTCGGCCACCTGGCTGCGTTGATCGCCCTCGGCCTGCACCACCACCCGCTGCATGCGGCCCTGGTTAGGGAAGTCGTTGATATAGGCCGAGCCGATGGCCGAGGACAGCACATTGCCGATATCGGCAAAGGAAATGCCCAGGGCGTTGGCTTGCTTGCGGTCCACCTCCAGTTGCACCTGAGGCGCCTCGGCCAGGGCGCTTTCGCGCACGTTGGCCAGGATCGGGCTTTTCTCGGCGGCGGCCAGCAGCTCGGTGCGGGCCTGCATCAAGGCCGCATGGCCGACGCCACCCCGGTCTTGCAGGCGGAACTCGAACCCACTGGAGGTGCCCAGGCCATCCACCGGCGGCGGCAGGATTGCATAGGCAATCGCGTCCTTCAGCTCACTGAAAGCCGCGTTGGCGCGGTCTGCAATGGCGGCGGCGGAATCCTTGCTGCTGCGCTCCGACCAATCCTTGAGCGTGGTAAACGCCAGCGCGGCGTTCTGCCCCGAACCGGAGAAGCTGAAACCCATGATCATCGTGGTATCGCCCACGCCCGGCTCGCCGGCGTTGTGCGCCTCGATCTGCTCGGCCACCTGCACCGTGCGGTTCTTGCTGGCACCCGGCGGCAGCTGGATATCGGTGATGGTGTAACCCTGGTCTTCCACCGGCAGAAAGGAGGAGGGCAGGCGGGCGAACAACACCCCAAGTCCCACCACTAGCACCAGATAGATCAACAGGTAGCGGCCGCTGCGCTTGAGGGCATACGCCACCCAGCCTTCATAACGGTCGGTGAACTGCTCGAAGCGCCGGTTGAACCAGCCGAAGAACCCGCCTTTTTCATGGTGCTCGCCCTTGGCAATCGGCTTGAGCAAGGTCGCGCACAGGGCCGGGGTCAGGGTCAGGGCGAGGAACGCCGAGAACAGGATCGAGGTGGCCATCGACAACGAGAACTGCTGATAGATCACACCCACCGAGCCCGGCATGAACGCCATCGGCAGGAACACCGCCACCAGCACCAGCGTGATGCCGACAATCGCCCCGGTAATCTGGCCCATGGCCTTGCGCGTGGCCTCCTTGGGCGACAGACCCTCGGTGACCATAATCCGCTCGACGTTCTCTACCACCACAATTGCATCGTCCACCAAAATGCCGATGGCCAGCACCATGCCGAACATGGTCAGCACGTTGATCGAGAAACCGAGCAACAGCATGGTGGCGAACGTGCCCATCAGCGCGATCGGCACCACCAGCGTCGGGATCAGCGTGTAGCGGATGTTCTGCAGGAACAGGAACATCACCGCAAACACCAGCAACATCGCCTCGCCCAGGGTGTACACCACCTTGGTGATCGAGACCTTCACGAATGGCGAAGTGTCGTAGGGAATCTTGTATTCGACGTTGGCCGGGAAGTAGCGCGCCAATTCGTCCATCTTCGCCCGCACCAGGGTCGCGGTGCTCAAGGCGTTGGCGCCGGGCGACAGCTGCACGCTGACGGCGGTGGACGGCTTGCCGTTCAGGCGGGTGGAGAACTGGTATTCCTGGCTGCCGATTTCCACCCGCGCCACGTCACCGACGCGCACTGTGGAGCCGTCCGGATTGGCCTTGAGCACGATGTCGGCAAACTCCGCCGGTGTTGAGAGTTGGCCCTTGACCAGGATCGACGCGGTGATTTCCTGAGTCTTGGTGCCCGGCAAATCACCTATGCTGCCCGCTGACACCTCGGCGTTCTGCGCCGATATTGCTGCGTTGACGTCCGCCGGGGTCAGGTTGAAACCGATCAGTTTCTGCGGGTCGATCCAGATCCGCATTGCACGCTCGGCACCATATAGCTGGGCCTTGCCCACACCGTCCAGGCGCTTGAGTTCGTTCATCACGTTGCGCGCCAGGTAATCGCTGAGCGCCACGTCATCGAGCTTGCCGTCGCTGGAGGTCAGGGTCACCAGCAGCAGGAAACCAGCGGAGACTTTCTCCACCTGCAAACCTTGCTGCGTCACTGCTTGCGGCAGGCGCGGCTCCACCGCCTTAAGGCGGTTTTGCACGTCGACCTGGGCCATCTCCGGGTCGGTGCCCGGCTGGAAGGTCGCGGTGATGGTGGCCGAACCAAGGCTGCTTTGGGATTCGAAATACAGCAGGTGATCGGCGCCGTTAAGCTCCTGCTCGATAAGGCTGACCACGCTCTCGTCCAGGGTCTGCGCGGAGGCACCCGGGTACACCGCATAGATCTCGACTTTCGGCGGCGCGACGTTGGGGTACTGCGCCACCGGCAACTGCGGGATGGCGAGGGCGCCCGCCAGCAAAATAAACAGGGCGACCACCCAGGCGAAGATCGGGCGGTCAATAAAGAACTGCGGCATTGTTAACTATCCCTTTGTTACTGGCCGGATGCCTGGGCGATGGGCGCGGGGCTGTCGTCAACCTGGACTTTTTCGCCAGGACGGGCGTGTTGCAGGCCTTCGACGACGATACGGTCACCGGCCTTCAGGCCATTGGTGACGACCCAGCGGTCATTCACCACCGAGCCCAACTCCACCGGTTGCTGGCTCACGGTTTGCTCGGCGTCCAGCAGCAACACCATCGGGATCCCGGCGCTGTCGCGGGTGATTGCCCGTTGCGGCACGCTAATGCCTTGCTGGTCGACGGCTTGCTCCAGGCGTACGCGGATAAAGCTGCCGGGAAGCAGGTCGAGGTCGGGGTTGGGGAATTCGCTGCGCAAGATGATCTGCCCGGTGCCCGGGTCGACGCTGATTTCGGCAAACAGCAACTTGCCCGGCAGCGGGTATAGGCTGCCGTCGTCCTGGATCAGCGTGGCCTTGGCCTGGTCCTGGCCGACTTGCTTCAAGTGCCCGGCACGAAAGGCCCGGCGCAGGTCATTCAGCTCGCGGGTGGATTGGGTCAGGTCGGCGTGGATCGGGTCCAGTTGCTGGATGAGCGCCATCGGCGTGGCTTCGTTCTGGCCCACCAGGGCGCCTTCGGTGACCAGCGCACGGCCAATGCGCCCGGAAATCGGCGCGGTGACGGTGGCATACCCCAGGTTCAATTTGGCGCGCTGCACGGCAGCCTGGTTGGCGGCCACATCGGCGGCGGTTTGCCGGGCGGCGGCGCGGGCATTGTCGTATTCCTGGCCGCTGATGGCGTTGCCTTCCACCAGTTGGCTGTAGCGCTGCTCTTGCAGGCGCGCCTGGAACGCATTGGCCTCGGCCTTGCGCAGGCTGGCCTGGGCGCTGTCGAGGTCGGCCTTGAACGGCGCCGGGTCGATCCGGAACAGCACATCGCCCTGTTTTACGTCGTGGCCTTCCTTGAACACCCGTTGCAACACCACGCCGGCAACCCGGGCACGCACTTCAGCGATGCGCGGCGCAGCAATGCGCCCACTCAGCTCGCTGGTGATAGACAGGGGCTTGGCTTCAAGGGTTTCGATCCGCACCTTGGCCAGCGGCGCCTCGGCGGCGTCGCTCGCAGACTTGCCACACGCGCTCAACGCCAGTGTCAGGGCCAACAGGCAAAACGGCGCAAACAGATTCTTCGACATGCTCATATCCCAATATTGACTGGCGCATCCTACGGGCGCCCCCGCCACAGTGCTGTGAAGCTCTGTAGGTGGTGTGTGAAGAAATGTAAGGTGCGGCCCACGCAGGCTCGCGGGCGTATATCCTTCATAGCCGCCGAACCTTACACGATCTTCCTGACACCGAAGATCTAATGTGTGGGGTTTGTGTGAAAGCTGGGCTTTTGTGGGAGCTGGCTTGCCTGCGATGCAGACTCCTCGGTTTATTCAGTAAAACCGGGGAGATGCCATCGCAGGCAAGCCAGCTCCCACACAAAACCGCTCCCACATTGGAGCTGCGTACTACTCAGAAATTGTATTATTTGGAAATACCATGCCCAACATTCTTCTGGTGGAAGACGACGCCGCACTCTGCGAATTGATCGCCAGTTATCTGGAACGCAATGGCTATCACGTCAGCGTGCTCAACCGTGGCGACCACGTGCGTGAGCGCGCGCGGCTCAACCCACCGGACCTGGTGATTCTCGACCTGATGCTGCCGGGACTCGACGGCCTGCAAGTCTGCCGGTTGCTGCGGGCTGATTCAGCCACGCTGCCGATCCTGATGCTCACCGCCCGCGACGACAGCCACGACCAGGTGCTGGGCCTGGAAATGGGCGCCGACGACTACGTCACCAAACCCTGCGAGCCGCGCGTATTGCTGGCCCGCGTACGGACCCTGCTGCGCCGCAGCAGCCTCACCGAACCCCAGGTGGCCAACGACCAGATCCTGATGGGCAACCTGTGCATCGACCTGTCGGAGCGCACCGTGACCTGGCGCGACCAGGCGGTGGAGCTCTCCAGCGGTGAATACAACCTGCTGGTGGTGCTGGCCCGGCATGCCGGCGAAGTACTCAGCCGCGACCAGATCCTGCAACGCCTGCGGGGTATCGAATTCAACGGCACGGACCGCTCGGTGGACGTGGCGATTTCCAAGCTGCGGCGCAAGTTCGATGACCACGCGGGCGAGGCGCGCAAGATCAAGACCGTGTGGGGCAAGGGCTATCTGTTCAGCCGTTCCGAGTGGGAATGTTGAGCCATGTTTCGCGTCCTGATTCGGTTGTACCTGATCACCATCGTTACCTTCGCCGCTGCGATCTACCTGGTGCCGCGGGCGGTGATCGAGCTTTTCGAACATCGCTACATGAGCTACAACATCGAGCAGTCCCGAGGCATGCAAAGCCTGATCGTCAAGGAATACCAGCGGGTGCCGATCGAGCAGTGGGCCAATGTCACCGTGCGCCTGGCGGCGGATTTTGCGCCACTCAAAGTGCAACTGCTGCGTATCCAGGACGCCAGCTATACCCCTGAAGAACAACGCCTGCTGGAAAAGGACCAGATGGTGATTCGCCTGGGCGAGTGGGGCTGGGCGGACGACGTCAGCTCACCCCTGGACGATCAACTGGTGGTCAAGGTCTCGGTACCACCAGACCCGCTGGACATGAACCTGTTGTATTGGAGCATGAACGTGCTGATCGGCGCGGCGCTGTTGGCGTGCCTGCTGTTCTGGCTACGGCCGCACTGGCGCGACCTGGAGCGGCTGAAAAGCACGGCGGCGCAACTGGGGCAGGGCAATCTGGGTGCACGCACGAAAATCCCGCCCAGCTCCAACATCGGCAGCCTGGCGGCGGTGTTCGACACCATGGCCAACGACATCGAACAACTGCTCAACCAGCAGCGCGACCTGCTCAATGCGGTCTCCCATGAACTGCGCACGCCGTTGACGCGGCTGGACTTCGGCCTGGCCCTGGCGCTGTCCGATGAGCTGCCGCCAGCCAGCCGCGAGCGCCTGCAGGGCCTGGTGGCGCACATTCGCGAGCTGGATGAGCTGGTGCTGGAATTGCTGTCCTACAGCCGTTTGCAGAACCCGGCGCAAACCCCGGAGCGGGTGGAGGTGGTACTGGATGAGTTTATCGACAGCATCCTGGGCAGCGTCGATGATGAACTGGAAAACCCCGATATCGTGATGGATGTGGTGCTCGACTGCGCCGTGGAGCGTTTCACCCTCGACCCGCGCCTGACCGCCCGCGCATTGCAAAACCTGCTGCGCAACGCCATGCGTTATTGCGACCGCCGTATTCAGGTGGGGGTGAAGGTGTGTCCCAAGGGGTGTGAGATTTGGGTGGACGATGACGGCATTGGCATTCCGGTTGATCAGCGGGAACGGATTTTCGAGCCGTTCTACCGGCTGGATCGCAGCCGTGACCGTGCCACCGGCGGCTTCGGCCTCGGGCTGGCCATCAGCCGGCGGGCGCTGGAGGCGCAAGGCGGAACGTTGACGGCCCAGGCTTCGCCATTGGGTGGCGCACGCTTCCGCCTCTGGCTGCCGAGCTGAAGAACACCACAAAACCATTGTGGGAGCTGGCTTGCCTGCGATAGCGGTGGGTCAGCTTGCATCTTTGCTAACTGATACAACGCCATCGCAGGCAAGCCAGCTCCCACATTTGACCTTCATCGTGCTTCAGTCCCGCTTTTGGCGTTTGCACAGCCTTACCCCCTCACGCATCGCCTTGTTATAGTTCGGCCTTTATCCCAGCCGCCAGTCAAGGATCACTGCCATGTCCGAATACCAAGCCTTTGTCGTCGAACTCAGCGGCAACGTCGCCCATGTGCAGCTCAACCGCCCGGAAAAGATCAACGCCATGAACGCGGCGTTCTGGACCGAGATCATCGACATCTTCCAATGGGTCGAAGACACCGACGCCGTACGCGCCGTGGTCATCAGCGGCGCCGGCAAACATTTCTCCTCCGGCATCGACCTGATGATGCTGGCCTCGGTGGCCAACGAATTCGGCAAGGACGTCGGCCGCAACGCGCGCCTGCTGCGGCGCAAGATCCTCGAACTGCAAGCCTCGTTCAATGCGGTGGACAACTGCCGCAAGCCGGTACTCGCCGCTATCCACGGCTATTGCATCGGCGGCGCCATCGACCTGATCAGCGCCTGTGACATGCGCTACGCCGCACAAGACGCACAATTCTCCATCAAGGAAATCGACATCGGCATGGCCGCCGACGTCGGCACCTTGCAACGCCTGCCGCGCATCGTCGGCGACGGCATGCTGCGCGAGCTGGCCTACACCGGCCGCCAGTTCGGCGCCGAAGAGGCGCGCAGCATCGGCCTGGTGAATCGCGTATACAGCGACCACGAAAGCCTGCTGGCCGGTGTGATGGAAATTGCCCGGGAAATTGCCGCCAAATCACCGATCGCGGTCACCGGCACCAAGGCAATGATCAGCTATATGCGTGACCACTCGATCAATGATGGCTTGGAATACGTTGCCACCTGGAACTCAGCTATGTTGCAATCCAACGACCTGCGCGTGGCCATCGCGGCCCATATGAGCAAGCAGAAACCCGAATTCGTGGATTGACTGAACATGACCCCAGGCTGGATTACCACAACGCTGCTGGACAACGACGCCCCGGGCGGCTGGGCCGTGGCCCGCAGCCGCGAAGGCTTTCTACACGACCAGAACGGCCCGCTGTTTCCCCGGGAATGGCTCAAGCGCCAGGACCTGTCGGTGTTTGCCGAGCATGGCATCGGCCACCTGGATGGCGAGCCGGTGTACCTGCTGGAACTCAATAGCCCCGCCGATGTGCCGGGCTGCGGCTGGCAGGGCCTGCGGGCGTTCATGCTGCAAGGTGACCACACTTTGTACAAAGTCCTTGGCTATGCCGCCCAAATCGGCACCTGGGCCCGCGAACACCGCTTTTGCGGCAGTTGCGGCCAGGCAATGGTGCAGGTGCCACGGGAGCGGGCGATGTTCTGCCAGGCCTGTGACCTGCGCAGCTACCCGCGTATCTCGCCGAGCATGATCGTGCTGGTGACCCGTGGCGACGAGATCCTGCTGGCGCGTTCGCCGCGCTTTGTCACAGGTGTCTACAGCACCCTGGCCGGGTTTGCCGAGCCGGGTGAGTCGGCCGAAGACTGCCTGATCCGCGAGGTGCGTGAAGAAGTGCAGGTGGAGGTCAAGAACATCCAGTACATGGGCAGCCAGTGCTGGCCGTTCCCGCATTCGATGATGCTGGGTTTCCACGCCGAGTATGCCGGTGGCGATATCGTGCCCCAGGCCGACGAGATCGAAGACGCGCAGTGGTTCAACATCCATGCGCTGCCGCCGTTGCCGGCATCGCGCTCGATTGCGCGCTACCTGATCGACCTCTACCTGGCCCGTCGCCTAGGCCACGCTGAACCAGTGCTGCCAGGCTAGGCGCACTGTCAGGCCGAGCACCACGGTGATAAACACCGGGCGAATGAACTTGGCGCCGCCGCTGATTGCGCTGCGGGCGCCGAAGAACGCGCCGCACATCACCGACACACCCATGCTCAGGCCGACAATCCAGTCGACCGAACCATTGAAAATGAACACCGTCAGCGCCGCCGCGTTGCTGACGAAGTTCATGCTGCGCGCCACGCCACTGGCTTTTACCAGGTCGATGGGGTGTAGCAGCATGGTGCTCACGGTCCAGAACGCGCCGGTGCCCGGGCCGGCCACGCCGTCGTAAAATCCCAGGCCAAAGCCTTGGGTAGACTGCCATTTCTGCTTGATCGGCGCGTCGTTGTCCAACGCTGCCTTGGGTGTACCGCCGAACAGCAGGTACAGCCCGCAGCCGAAGACAATCACCGGGAGCATCTTGTTCAGGGTTTCAGCAGGCAGGTAATGGGCCACGACCGCCCCGGTGAGTGCCCCGACCAGGGTGCCGACGATGGCATGCACCCATTGGCGCGGGTGGAACAGCTTGCGGCGGTAGAAGGTAAAGCTGGCGGTGGCCGAGCCGAAGGTGGAGCTGAGTTTGTTGGTGCCCAGCACCAGGTGGGGCGGCATGCCGGCGGTCAGCAGGGCGGGCGTGGTGAGCAGGCCGCCACCGCCGGCGATGGCGTCGATGAAACCGGCGATAAAGGCAACGACGGCGAGGATCGCCAGGGTGGTGAGGTCAACGCTGAGTTCGAAGGGCATGGGCAATACTTAGTCGGCAAAGCGCAGAATGGGCTGCGCGAAAGGCCGGTATCTTAACCATAACCTTGGGGCGAGGCGATCCAAATGTGGGGGCGGGGTTGCTGTGGTGAGGGGGCAGCTTCGCAGCCCGGCGCGGGGCAAGCCCGCTCACTACAACAAGCCAGCTCCCATATTTCAACCGTGCCGCCTGGCTATTTATGGGTTTCGACCCACTCCAGTGCGGTGCGCCAGATGCAAATCCCCAGGAAGTAGGCCGACATCAGCAACCACAGGCCCATGGTCAGGTGATTGGTATACGGGAAGTCGATCACCAGCAGCAGGCTGCACAGCAACCAGATGGTGGTGACTGCAATATTGAGCGGCATGAAGCGCTTGACCCGGAACGGGTGCAGGAACTTCATCGGCGTGACCGTGAGCAGCGCCAGGCCGATTACGGTAAGCAAGGTGATCCAGGCATCCGGCTGGATGATGTAGACGCACAGCGCAACCACATTCCAGGCGGCCGGGAAGCCCTGGAAATAATTGTCCTTGCTCTTCATGTTGACGTTGCAGAAGCAGAACAGCGACGACACCAGAATCACCGACACCGTAAACAGCGGGGTGAAGTCCGGCAGGGCGATATAGCGATAGATAAACAGCGCCGGTATAAACACGTACGTCAGGTAATCAATCACCAGGTCCAGTACCGAGCCATCAAAGCTTGGCAACACCGTCTGCACGTTCACCCGTCGTGCAAGGGAGCCGTCCACCCCATCGACAATCAGGGCCAGGCCCAGCCATAACAGGCAGGCCTTGGGCTGGTTGTCGAGCAGCGCCAGGGTGGCCAGGAAGGCCAGGACCACGCCGGTGGCGGTAAAACCATGGGCGCCCCAGGCCTTGAGGCGGGCAACATGCAGGGTCGATATCACAGGGGCGCTCTCCAAAAAGGTGAAACAGGGCAGCCGACGGGGTAACACCGTCGAATCTGGCCAAAGTGTGCAGGTATCGACCGGGAAGGGTGGGATAAGGTTCACCACCCGGCGTAGGTTAAGCGTAGCAAGCGTAGGACGTTTCGGCATCAGCCTTGGCGAAACACCAGTGCCTTCAAACCGCTTTGCGGATCGATGTCGGGAAATTCCGGCGGGTTTTCCAGCCGCTGCTCAAAGTGCAGGCCAGGCGCCTCGCGGGTTACGCCGTCGATCAGGAAGTCTTCGCCGAATGCCGGGTCGTTCATGCATGCCAGCACTGTGCCTTGGGCCGTAAGCAAATCCGGCAGGCGACGCAGCACCCGCTGGTAGTCCTTGGTCAGCAAAAAGCTGCCTTTCTGGAACGACGGCGGGTCGATGATCACCAGGTCATACGGGCCGCTGTTGATGACCTTGGCCCAGGACTTGAACAGGTCGTGGCCGAGGAAGGTCACCTTGCTCAGGTCATGGCCATTGAGGCGGTGATTGTCGCGGCCGCGGCTCAACGCGCCACGGGCCATGTCCAGGTTCACCACATGCTCGGCGCCGCCGTCGATGGCGGCTACCGAAAAACCGCAGGTGTAGGCAAACAGGTTCAGTACCCGCTGGCCTCGGGCCTGTTCGCGTACCCAGTGGCGGCCGTAGCGCATGTCGAGGAACAGCCCGCTGTTCTGCTTTTTACCCAGGTCGATGAGGTAGCGCAGGCCGCCTTCGGTGATGGTCAGTTCGTCGACAGCCTCGCCCAACAGCCATTCGGTGGTGCTTTGCGGCAGGTAACGGTGTTGCAGCGCCACGGTATGGGCGCCGTATGACAGCCAGTCGATCTGCGCCAGCATCTGCTTCAAGGCTTCAAGTTCCGCGGCCTCGGGCTCCTTGAACAGCGAGACCAGCACCACGCCTTGCAGCCAGTCCACCGTCAGTTGCTCCAGGCCCGGCCAGCAGCGGCCGCGCCCATGAAACAGGCGCCGGGTTTCAGCGGGGGCGGTTTGCAGGGCGGTCAGCAGATGGGCGTGCAGGGTGGCGAGTGCGTCAGGGTTCATCGGGCAACGTCGGTCATTGAGCGGGCGGCATTTTAAACACAATTGCAGGCTTTCCGGGAGTTGAAGCACAACGTGCTCCTAATTTGTCGATTGGCAGTGATTTGTGCTCAAAAGGATTGTCGGTGCGGCGTACAACAGTCAAAAAATCCCTTGGTGCCGACATAAACTGGAAAAAAAGCCCGGAGGTGCCCATGAACGGTTTCGCGAGTGCAGTGAGTCAGACAGCGATCGACCAGGAAGAACTGGCCGAATGGCGCGATGCCCTGGCCTCGCTGGTGGCCAACGCCGGGCCGGCGCGGGCGCGGGAGATCCTCGACATGCTGGCCGATGCTGGGGGCGCACCGCACATTGCCTGGAAACCCAGCCACGGAACGCCCTACATCAATAGCATCACCGTGGCCCAGCAACCGCCGTTCCCCGGCGACCTGGCCACCGAAGAGCGGCTGGCCTCGGTGGTGCGCTGGAACGCCCTGGCGATGGTGGTACGCGCCAACCAGGCGTATGGGGAGTTGGGCGGCCATATTGCCAGCTACGCCAGCGCGGCGGATTTGTTTGAAGTGGGCTTCAACCACTTCTTTCGTGCCCGTAATGACAGCTTGGGTGGCGACCTGGTGTTCTACCAACCGCACTCGGCCCCCGGTATCTATGCCCGAGCCTTCCTTGAAGGCCGCCTGAGCGAGGCCGACCTGGCCCACTATCGCCAGGAAATCGGTGCCGGCAAGGCGGGCGCGCGTGGCCTGTCCAGCTACCCCCATCCGTGGTTGATGCCAGACTTCTGGCAGTTTCCCACCGGCTCCATGGGCATTGGCCCCATTAGCTCGATTTTCCAGGCGCGGTTCATGCGCTACCTGCAGCATCGCGGCCTGCAAAACACCACCGACCGCCACGTATGGGGCGTGTTCGGTGACGGCGAGATGGACGAGCCGGAAAGCATGTCGGCCCTGACCCTGGCCGCCCGTGAAGGCCTGGATAACCTGACCTGGGTGGTCAACTGTAACCTGCAACGGCTCGACGGCCCGGTGCGTGGCAACGGGCGAATTATCGACGAACTGGAAGCCTTGTTCACCGGCGCCGGCTGGAACGTGATCAAGCTGGTCTGGGGTTCGGACTGGGACGCCTTGCTGGCCAAGGATACCGACGGCGAACTGGTACGCACCTTGTCGCAGACCGTGGACGGGCAGTTCCAGACCTTCGCCGCCAAGGACGGCGCCTATAACCGCGAACATTTCTTCGGCCAAAGCGAGGCGTTGTCCAAACTGGTCGAGGGCATGAGCGACGAGCAGATCGACCGGCTCAAGCGTGGCGGGCACGACATGGTCAAGATCCACGCCGCCTATCACGCCGCACGCCGGGTCAGCGGCAAGCCGACGGTGATCCTGGCCCAGACCAAAAAGGGCTTCGGCATGGGCGAGGCCGGGCAGGGCAAGATGACCACCCACCAGCAGAAGAAACTCGACCGCGAGGCCTTGATCGCCTTCCGCAATCGCTTCCAATTGCCGCTGTCGGATGAGCAGACCGAGTCCCTGAGCTTCTACAAACCGGCGCCAGACAGCCTCGAAATGCGCTACCTGCACAAACGCCGCGCCGACCTCGGCGGGTATGTGCCAAGCCGTGGCCAGCAGGCGCCTGCCGTGAGCGTGCCGCCCGTGTCGGGCTACGCCGCGTTTGCCACTCAGGCTGACGGCAAGGAAATGTCCACCACCATGGCCTTTGTACGCATGCTCACCAACCTGCTCAAAGACAAGGCGCTTGGCCCGCGCATCGTGCCCATCGTCGCGGATGAAGCGCGCACCTTCGGCATGGCCAACCTGTTCAAGCAGATCGGCATCTATTCCAGTGTCGGCCAGCGTTACGAGCCGGAAGACATCGGCTCGATCCTCAGCTACCGCGAGGCTACCGACGGGCAGATCCTGGAAGAAGGCATCAGCGAAGCCAGCGCCATCAGTTCCTGGGTCGCGGCGGCCACCAGTTACTCGGTGCATGGCCTGCGGATGCTGCCGTTCTACATCTATTACTCGATGTTCGGTTTCCAGCGCGTGGGCGACCTGATCTGGGCGGCTGCCGACCAGCGTGCCAGGGGCTTTTTGCTGGGCGCGACGGCCGGGCGCACCACCCTCGGTGGCGAAGGCTTGCAGCACCAGGACGGCAGCAGCCACTTGATGGCTGCCACGGTGCCCAATTGCCGTGCCTACGACCCGGCGTTTGCCGGCGAGTTTGCGGTGATCCTCGACCACGGCATGCGCCAGATGCTGGTACACGATGTAGACGAGTTCTACTACGTCACCCTGATGAACGAAAACTACCCGCAGCCCAGCCTGCCGGAAGGTGTCGAAGCGGCGATCATCAAAGGCCTGTACCGGCTGAGTGGGCAGCCCGACGGCAAGGTGCGCTTACTGGGCTCCGGCACGCTGGTGCGCGAAGCCCAGGCGGCTGCGCAATTGCTGGCGGATGATTGGCAGGTGGCGAGTGAGGTGTTCAGTGTCACCAGCTTCAGCGAACTGGCGCGGGAGGCCCGGGAGGTGGAACGTTGGAATCGCCTGCACCCGCAACAGCCGGCGCGGCGCAGTCACCTGGCGGAGTGCTTGCCCAAGGGCGCGCCGGTGGTGGCGGTCTCTGACTATGTGCGGGCGGTGCCGCAGATGATTGGGTCATACGTGGATTCGGCGTATACCGTGCTGGGAACGGATGGTTTTGGTCGCAGCGATACCCGGGCGGCGTTGCGCGATTTCTTTGAAGTGGACCGGTATCACATTGTGCTGGCGGCGCTGACGGCGTTGGTGGAGCAGGGGAGTCTGGACAGGCAGGTTTGCCAAGAGGCGATAGAGCGGTACGCGTTGCAGACCGAGCGGGATGCGTCCTGGGTGTGCTGACACAACAAAAACTGTGGCGAGGGAGCTTGCTCCCGCTGGGCTGCGAAGCGGCCCCAAAATCCAGGGAGCGCTGCGCACTCCAGCGGGAGCAAGCTCCCTCGCCACATTAGTCGGTGTTTATCCCAAGGTACTGGCTATCAACGGCGCCCCAAACGATTCCCGCAGAAACCCCGGCGCGATGTACCGCTCGTAATGCGCCTCGGACAACAGGAAAAACTCCCGATCAATCGCATCGCGCAAATCCGTCAGATGACGCTCCCGAAACTCCGGCAGCAGCGCCAACCCATACGCATCCAGCTTCGACATCACCCGCGCGCCCCGGGCGATCAATTGATACGCCCAGCAATACGGCGACTGGTGGGGCACAAAGCGGATCTTGCGGTCTTCCAGTTGCTGGCGCAGGCGTTGCGGGTCCAGCACCTGCAGCTTGCTGGTCATCACCTGCACCAGCAGTTGTTCCAGGCGCAGCCACACCGCCTGTTTTTCTTCAGCGTTGTAGCCGTTCCACTGAATCACCTCATGGTGATAACGCTTGCAGCCCCGGCAGACCAGGTCCCCGTAAACGGTGGAGCACAGGCCGACGCAGGGGGTCTTGATGGTTTGATTGGGCATAAAAAAGCATCGACAGGTAAAACAACACGGCCCCCGAAGGGGCCGCTTTAAATCAATCCCAGCTCAACGCGCCGCCGGTCTGGTACTCGATCACACGGGTCTCGAAGAAGTTCTTCTCTTTCTTCAGGTCCATGATCTCGCTCATCCACGGGAACGGGTTGGTGGTGCCCGGGTATTCTTCTTTCAAGCCAATCTGCGACAGGCGACGGTTAGCGATGAACTTGAGGTAATCCTCCATCATCGCTGCATTCATGCCGAGTACACCGCGCGGCATGGTGTCGCGAGCGTATTCAATCTCCAGCTGAGTCCCTTGCAGGATCATCTGGGTCGCTTCTTCCTTCATCTCGGCATCCCACAAATGCGGGTTTTCGATTTTGATCTGGTTGATCACGTCGATGCCGAAGTTCAGGTGCATCGACTCATCCCGCAGGATGTACTGGAACTGCTCCGCCACGCCGGTCATTTTGTTGCGACGGCCCATGGACAGGATCTGGGTGAAGCCGCAGTAGAAGAAGATGCCTTCCAATACGCAGTAGTAAGCGACCAGGTTGCGCAGCAGTTCTTTGTCGGTTTCGACGGTGCCGGTTTCGAACTTCGGATCGGAGATCGAGCGGGTGTACTTCAAGCCCCACGCAGCCTTTTTGGCGACCGATGGAATCTCGTGGTACATGTTGAAGATCTCGCCTTCATCCATGGCCAGCGATTCGATGCAGTACTGGTAGGCGTGGGTGTGGATCGCTTCTTCGAAGGCCTGGCGCAGGATGTACTGGCGGCACTCCGGGTTGGTGATCAGGCGGTACACGGCCAGTACCAGGTTGTTCGCGACCAACGAATCTGCAGTGGAGAAGAAGCCGAGGTTGCGCATCACGATGCGGCGCTCGTCGTCGGTCAGGCCTTCCGGGTTTTTCCACAGCGCGATGTCGGCGGTCATGTTGACCTCTTGCGGCATCCAGTGGTTGGCGCAGCCGTCGAGGTATTTCTGCCAGGCCCAGTCGTACTTGAAAGGCACAAGTTGGTTGAGGTCGGCGCGGCAGTTGATCATGCGCTTTTCGTCAACGGCGACGCGGGCGGCGGAGCCTTCCAGCTCGGCGAGGCCTTCGGCAACGTCGAGTTTGTCCAGCGCAGCCTTGGCGCGGATGATCGCGGCCGAGTCGTTGGCGGTCACGTTGCGGGCTTCGAGCGCGGCAGCAGCGCCGGCACCGTCGAGGCGGTCCATGTTGGCTTCGGTGGCGTGCCCGGCGTTGGCGCCTCTGATCACCGCTGCACCGGTGTCTTCGTTGTCGACTTCATCCCAACTCAGCATTGAAATACTCCTTCCTGGTCTGTTCTGACGGCCTGTGAACCCGTCCAAAAATATGTAATTTGCAGGCTACTCGGCATTGAACTATTGCGCGTAGTGTGGTCGGTAAATATCGATTCTGCACACTATGTAGTGGTCTGTTTTGTTTGTGGGCACACTATATGGTGTGTAACAAAGATGGTCAACGCACAAGACTGCGCCGGTTGTCGCAGGGCCTGGCCGCTGCCAGCGCTAGCGCTAAATATTCGCCAACCAGCTCCCCATAACCAAAGTCGCGCTTGTGCGACTGAGTCCCACGATCCCGACTCATGGCCATCCATCGTGCACACTCCAAAAGGTAAATTGACGGTCTATCCAGTACTGGATATTTTGTCTGAATGAAAAAACACACTCCCGAACAAGCGGCCTTGTGCATGAACGTCGATCTCTCGTTGTTCCGTGGCCTGCAGGGCATGCTGGAACAGTTCGGCTCGGTCAGCGGCGACCGGCCCGCCGAGTCTCTCGACCCGTCCGGTGCCGACGCCATTCGTGCGCGCATCGACCAGTTCGCCGCACGCCTGGCGACCACCCCGCGTGCCCTCAAGGCCGCCGACCGGCGCTTGCTGATGCAAGAGCTCAAAGAAGCAGGCGTGATGGACGTCCGGCGCGCCATGGAAACAGTTGCCTCGCACCTTGGGGTCTCGCGGGCGGCGGTCTACACCTACGCCAAATGACCTACGTCGAGCGCGCCACGGCTTCGACGAGGGAGGGAAGGGGAGCAGATTGTTTATCGGCGCCGCCGTGGCCAATCACCGCCGTGGCCACGCCGCAGCCGACACGATGGCCCGGGCCAGGTAACTCGGGAAAGTGTGATTGCCAAGATGTTGCATGGAAAGGACCTCTGAAAGTGAACCGGGCACAAGCGCGCTGCATTTGCTGTCTGGATAAAATATCCAGAACCATACAAAGTGTAAGGACTTGCATGCCCATCGTCTTCAGTGCCCGACCAACTCTTCCAGCAACTGCTGCTTGTAGCCCTGCAATACCGACGAACTGCGCTCCCTGGGGTGCGGCAAGTCCACGTGGATTTCATGTTTGATTCGCCCCGGGTGCGCGTCCATCACGATCACCCGGTCACCCAGGTACAGCGCCTCTTCAATGTCGTGGGTCACCATGATCACCGTGCAGCGCTGTTGCACCCAGATCCGTTGCAACTCCCGCTGCAAGTGCACCCGGGTCAGGGCATCGAGGGCGCCCAGTGGCTCGTCGAGCAGCAGCACCTTGGGTTTGTTGATCAGCGCCCGGGCGATCGCCGCACGTTGCGCCATGCCGCCGGAGAGCTGGTGGGGGTAGGCGTTTTCAAAGCCTGTGAGGTTGACCAGGGCGATGTGCTCGGCCACCTGCCGGTCTTTCTCGGCCTGCGCCAACTTGTGGTTTTTCAGGGCCAGGGCGATGTTTTGGCTGACCGTCATCCATGGGAACAGGCGGTGGTCCTGGAACACAATGCCGCGCTCCAGGCTGGTGGCGGCGATGCGCTGGCCGTCCAGCAGGATATCGCCTTCGTACTCGGCCTCCAGCCCCACAATCAGGCGCAGCAAGGTGGATTTGCCGCAGCCGCTGGCGCCGACGATGCTGACAAACTCCCCTGGCCGCACGTCGAGGTTGATGTTGTGCAACACCGGCAGCGGCTTGCCTTCGATCCGATAGGCCTTGTTCAGGCCGCGAATCTGCAGGGCGCCGGTCTGCACGGCGGTGTGGAGGGCGTGGTGGGCAATTGCGTTCATGTTCATGGCCTTCAACGAATAGAGCGCCAGCGCAGCACGTGGCGGCTGAGGCGGGTAAACAGCAGGTTCATCAGATAGCCCAGCAGGCCGATGCACAGCACGCTGAGCACGATCACTTCCATGCGCGAGCCGGCTTCGGCGTTCATCATCAGGTTGCCCAGGCCGGCGCCGGAGGACAGGAACAGCTCGCTACCGATCGCCGTGACCCAGGCGAAGGCGAGGGCATGCAGTACGCCGGTCGCAATGCTTGGCAGTGCCGCCGGCAACAGCACATGCACGAACTGCTGCACCGGGCTGAGTACCAGCACCTGGCCGACTTCACGATAACGCCGCTCCACATGGCTGAAGCCCTGGAAGGTGTTGAGCACCATCGGATAAAAGGCCGCGAGGCTGACGATCAGCACCTTGGAAAACTCGCCATTGCCGAACCACATGGCGATCAGCGGAATCCAGCCCAGCATCGGCACCTGGCGGATCGAATGGAACAATGGGCCGATCAAGCGGTTGGCCACGCCGGACAGCGCCATCAGCACCCCCAGCACCACGCCGAACAGGATGCCCAGGGCCAGGCCGCCACTGGTGCGGGCCAGGCTGGCCAGCAGGTTGACCAGCAACTCGCCGTTGCCGAGCATTTCCAGCAACGCCGAGCCGATCGCCGACAGCGGCACGAAGGCGTAGGCGCCGGCCGCGTCCTGGCGCGAGGCGTATTCCCAGGCGATGACCAACAGCAATGGCAGCAACAGGCCGCGGGATTTTTTCAAGAGAGTCATGCCGGGCTCCTAGCGGGTTTGCCAGCGAAACAGCCGCTGTTCGAGTGAACGAAAACCAAAGTCGAGGGCAAAACCAATCACCCCGGTGACCACCACGCCCACCATCACCACGTCGATGCGCAGCATCTGCCGGGCCATCTCGATCATCTGCCCCAGGCCGCTGTCGGCCGCCAATAGCTCGGTGGCCACCAGCACCACCCAGGCGCGGGTCAGGCTGATCCGAAAACCGGTGATGATCGGCGGCGCGGCAGCGGGCAGGGCGATGCGCCAGACAAAGGTCGGCCAGCGCAGGCGGTACACGTCGGCCACTTCGAAGTAGCTGCGGGGAATGCCCTTGACCCCTTCGCTGGCGGCCAGGGCCACCGGGAAAAATGCGGTCTTGGCGACGATGATGATCTTGAAGGTTTCATCAATGCCGAACAGCAGCACGAACATCGGGATCAGCGCGATGCTGGGGATCTGGCGCAAGGTGTGGAACAGCGGGGCGCAATACACCTCGACGGTTTTCGACAGGGCCATCAGTACGCCAAAGGCCAGCCCGCACAGTGAGCCGATGCCAAAGCCCAGCCCGAGCCGGGACAGGCTGTTGCCCAGGTGTTCAGCGAGTTCGCCGCTGGCGAGCAGTTCTTCAAAGGTTTGCAGGACCTGGGCCGGCGGTACCAGCAAGTTGCGCGGGAAGATCCCGAGGTGCGCCACCAGCGTCCAGGTGGCGAGCAGGGCCAGCGGCGAGATGAGCCAGGTCAGGGCGGTGAGTAATCGGTAAGGGCGCATGGCGAGTCTTATTTCAGCGAAGTACCCGAGGGCTATCGCAAGACATGTGCCAGTGAACACAACAGGGGAGAACAATGAAGGCCAAATGTGGGGGCTGGCTTGCCTGCGATGACGGTGGGCCAGTAAACATTGAGGCTGGCTGATCCACCGTCATCGCAGGCAAGCCAGCTCCCACAATGGCTGGGTGTACATCCGAATGCCTGAATGATGCCTGGCCAACAATGGGCTGCTGCTCCAGCAACACCCCATCAGCATCATCTCAGAAGTCGTAGCTCACACTGGTGTAGTAGAACGCACCCTGCGCACCCTCCGGGCTGGTGATCGAGTAGATCGGCACGCCATACAGCTGCGCACCGGAGGCCTTGTCCGGGTGGGTGTTGAACAGGTTGGTCGCGCCGGCGGAAAGCTTGATGCCCTTGCCGAGGAGGTAGGACACGTCCAGGTCGGTCACCCATTGCGGGCTGAAGGTCTGGTCGAGGTTCGGGTTGGCGGCGTTGAGGCTTTTCCATTCGCCATAACGGCGCTGGGCCACGGTGACGCCCCATTGTTCATAGGCCCAGTTGGCGCTGAGGGTCAGTTTGTAGTCTGGCGTACCGTGCTCAATCAAGCCTTGGGTGGTGCGGCCGATGATCTGGTTGCCGGCGATGTTGCCGACGTTGCGCAGGTCGGTGATTTGTGTGCGGTTGCGCGCATAACCGGCGTTGAAGTTCACACGGCCCCATTGCTGCAGGTTCAGTTTGTAGTTGCCGGTCAGCTCGATGCCGTCGGTGCGGGTGTCGGCGATGTTGGTGTAGAACGCCGCGCTCTGGATGTTGGCGTAAGGCGTTCCGGCGAAGATCGGCGAGACCACCGAGGCCGGCAACTGGTCGGACAGCGTGATGCGGTTGTTGATGTTGATGCGGTAGGCATCCACCGTCATCGACGCGTTGTCCAGCGGCTGCCACACCAGGCCCAGCGAGTAGTTGGTCGACTCCTCGGGCTTGAGCTGCGTGCCACCCAGGGCCTGGGCCTCCGGGCTGTTGGCGCGCAGGGTGCGCTGTTGCACCTCGACGTAGTTGCCGCTGCCCGGCGGCTGCTCCACCACCTGCACACTGAACGACGACATGCCACTCTGGGCCAGAGACGGTGCACGATAGCCGGTGCTGGCGCTGGCCCGTGCGGCGATCTGCGGGGTGAAATCGTAGCGCAGCGACAGCTTGCCGTTGGTGGTGTCGCCAAAGTCCGAATAGTGCTCGGTACGCACCGCGACACCAGCCTGGAACTTCTCGGTGACCTGACCTTCGACATCCACATAGGCGCCCAGCACCTTGCGTTGCTGCGAGGCCGCGTCGACCGGCGTGATCCCTGAGTAGTACCCGGAGAGCCGGCGCCCGGTCACCGGGTCAACGGTGTTGAACAGCGGGCCGTTTTGCGAGGCCGCTGGCGCGCCTGCGCTTAACTGGTAATTCTCCTGGCGCCAGGCCAGGCCCGCCGAGACGGTCAGCGGTTTGAACAGCAAGTCGGTGGGGAAGTCGCGTACCCAGTCCAGGGTCAGGTTGGTCTGGTCGTTCTTGCGCTCGCCGGTGTAGATCGTCGATGGGCTGGTGGCCCCCCAACTGGGGTTGATCGCGTTGTAGTCGGTGGACTTGACGATGTTGGTGCCGTGGTTCAGCGCCAGGTCGAACTTGCCCAGTTGCTCGTTTTCGTAACGCAGGCCACCGGTGGCGGCATAGTCTTCCAGGGTATAGCGGGTGACCGGCAAGCGGCCGTCCGGGTAGCGCTGCAACGAAACGCTGCCGTAGTTGTTATACAGCGCGGTGGGCGGGTCGAAGAACCCGGTGGAGTCGGTGTTCTTGTGGGAATAAGTGGCAAAACCATAGGCGGTCAGCCCTTCGCCAATCCCCATTTCACTGTTGGCCAGGAAGTTGTACTGGTCGGAGACACTGTTGGAGCCCCAGTTCCAGGTGCGATAACGGTTGTTCTGCTCGCGAGGCGTGTTGACGCTGGTATCGCCGCGATAAAAGATCCGGTTGTCGGGGTTGGTGTCGCTGGCCGGGTCCTGGCTGCCGGCATCGAAGCTCAAGGTCAGGAACCCGTCATTAGGCAACTCGAAGCCTTTCCAGCCGCTGTATTTGCGCTGCAGGCCATCGCCCTTGTTGTAGCCACCGAAGCGATAGCCGACGTTGCCGCCGTCGTCCTTCTGCTTGAGCACGATGTTGATCACCCCGGCGATGGCGTCGGACCCGTACTGGGCGGCAGCGCCGTCACGCAGGATCTCCACGTGGTCGATCGCACTCAACGGGATCAGACTCAAGTCCACCGCTGCCGCGCCCCGACCATTGGCCAGGCTTTGGCGGGTGATGTTGGCGCTGGTGTGGCGACGTTTGCCATCCACCAGCACCAGCACCTGGTCGGAAGCCAGGCCGCGCAGCGAAGCGCCCTGGGCGATGGACCCGGCGAAGGCACCCTGGGGCGACTGCGGGAAGCTGAACGATGGCGACAGTGCCGTCAGTGCGCCGGACAAATCGGCAGCACCGGTTTGCTGCAACTGCTCCCCGGTCAAAACATCCACCGGTGCGGCGCTTTGCAGGGCGGTGACGTCGCTGCGGCGGGTGCCGAGTACCACTACGGTGTCGAGCTTGTCGGTCTTGGCAGTGGGCTGCGTCTCGGCGGCTACAGCGGGCACGGCAAGGCTGCCCATGACCAGCGCGATGGCGCCGGCCAACGGAGTACGTTGGAACATAGAAAGGTCCTTTCGAAGAATAGTGTTGGCTGCCCTGAGCCCGGCGCTACTGGTCGAGCAATGAAGATCAAATGTGGGAGCAGGCTTGCCTGCGATGACGTCGGCCCAGTCAATACAGTGGTCGGCTGACCCAGCGCTATCGCAGGCAAGCCAGCTCCCACATTTGATCTCCGTTGTTTAGCGAATAGCGTCCGGTACGAGGCTGGGGGGTTGGGTTAGAAGCGGCTGGTCACGCTCAACCCCACGGTGCGTGGGTCGCCGTAAGTGATCACGTACTGACCCAGCCCGCCGTTCGGCCGGCCATGCACCTGGTAGCGGCGGTCGGTGAGGTTGTTCACAAACCCGGTGACGCTGAGTTTTTCGTCGGCGCTGTACCAGGTCAGGCGGCTGTTGGCCAAGGTGTAGTGCGGTTGGCTCAAGTCCTTGTCGGCGCTGCTCTGGCGGTCGGCGAGGAAGTATTCCTTGTCGCGGAAACTCACGTCGGCACCGGCCACCAGCTTGCCGCCGATCTCCAGCGGGATGGTGTAGTCGCCACCCAGCGACACCACGTTGCGCGGCGAGCGCACGAAGCTGTTGCCGCTGTAGTCACCGGTGACCGCACCGGTGTTGGGGTTGGTGTTCTTGAAGTCGGTGTACTGGCTATCAAGGAACGAAATCGCCGCCCGCAGGTGCAGGTAGTCGGTGGGTTGGCCTTCCAGTTCCAGCTCGGCGCCCTTGACCTTGCCCTTGGCGCCGTTGGTCAACGCGGTAGTCAATACGCCATTGTTGACGGTCAGCAGGTTGACCTGAATGTCCGAGTAGTCGTAGTAGAAGATGTTCGCGTTGGCCGTCAGGCGGTGGTTGAACCACTCGGACTTGACGCCGAATTCGTAGGCGTCGAGTTGTTCCGGGTCCACCGTGGTCAGCTGCGACAGGCTGGTGGACAGCCCGGTGTTGAAGCCGCCCGAGCGGAAGCCGTGGGCATAACGGAAGAACACCCGCACGTTGTCGTTGATCCGGTATTCCGGGGTCAGGTCATAAGTCCAGGCTTCCCAGGTCTTGTCTTCCTGGCGATTGCCATTGGTGCCCACGCCAGCCAAGGGAATCAGCGGGCCGTTGGCGGTGGCGCGGGTCAACTGGGTGAGGTTGAGGTCGATATCTTTCTTTTCCTGGGTCCAGCGCAGGCCACCGGTGACGCTGAAGTTATCGGTGAGGTCGTACGTCAGGTTGCCGAACAGCGCATAGCTGTCGGTGGTGTGGTTGTAGCCCAGGTCACGCAGGTCTGTGGCGCCGTTGATTTGGTTCGAGCCGGTGCCATTGGGTGTGGGCCCCGGGGCGATAAAGCGTCCGGCGCTGCTGTCCAGGTCTTCATGGAAATAGTGCGCGCCGGCCAGCCAGCGCAGGGTTTCCTGCTGGGGCGAGGCCAGGCGGATTTCCTGGGAGTACTGGGTGTATTTGTTGTCGGCGGTGGCGGTGCCGTTGACCTCGTAAGGCGTGTAGTCGGCATCACCGCTGGATTGGCCGCGAATGTAATCGTAGGCGCTGATGGACGTCAGGGTGTAGTCGCCTAAGTGCCAGTTGAGGGTCAGTGATGTGCCGTCATGGTTGAGCTTGGAGTCGTCGTCCACGTTCAGCGCAATGTTGCGCCCGGCGGGGCGCGTGTAGCCTGCGTTGTAGTAGCGCCCCAGGGTCAGCGCACCGTTGGCGCCGTCACCCTTGAACTCGCGGCTGTGGATCTTCCACAGCGCGTCCAGGTCCGGGTTGAGCTGGGCGAAGAATTGCAGGCGCACGGCCTTTTTGTTGACGTCGCCGTAGGTGTGATCGTCGATCAGGTTTTTCTGGAAACCGTCGCGCTCCTCGGAGTACAGCGAGATGCGTGCCGCGAGTTTTTCCGGGACCAGGGTGCCGCCGATAGCGCCGTTGACGATGCGCTCGTTCTTGCTGCCAAAGCCGATGGTGCCGTAGCCATCGGTGTCGAAGGTCGGTTTCTTCGAGATAATGTTTACCGCGCCCGCGGTGGTGTTCTTGCCATACAGCGTGCCCTGGGGGCCGCGCAGGATCTCGATGCGTTCAAGGTCGAACAGCGGGCCGCCACCGGCGATTGGTGCGTTCAGGTACACGTCATCGGCATAGATGCCCACCGGGTACACGGTGGCGGCGCCGGTGTCGCCGGTGCCCAGGCCACGGATGTACCAGCGTGGTCGACCGTCGCCGTCGGGGTTCTTCGCCGAAGCGTTGGGAATGAAGGTGGTGATATCGCCCATCGAGCGCACGCCGTCGGCAATGATGCTAGTGCCCTGGACTGCAGATACCGCCACCGGAACCTCTTGCAGGGTTTCTTCCCGGTGTTGTGCGGTCACGGTCACGGTCTTCAGCGACGGTTCGGTTTTGCTGGCGTCGTTTTCGGCAGCGTCGGCGGCCAACAGAGTTTCGCTGGCGGTGCCGCCTGCCAGCAGTAAAGCGAGCCACAGGCCCTTGGTGATCGGATTAAGCATGTGCATGAAATCTCCCCCGGAAAAGTTTCCTTGAAGGGGCTAGAGCAGAGATCGTGCCAAGGCCATTTCAATCAAGATACATGATCATAAGCTATTGAAAAATATAACAATAAATAATTTTAACAACGAGATTTTCAAGGCCGCGAAAGGCCTTTGAACAGACCTGTGGAGGATTCAGCAGAAAGTGCGTGGCAGGTGCTGCTGGAGCAGCAGGGGAGGTGTTGCCGTAGCAGCTGTCGAGCTCCGGCGAGGCTGCGTTTGCGGTGTGTCAGATGCACCGTTTACGCAGCCTCGCCGGAGCTCGACAGCTGCTACGTGGGGGAGGTCAAACAGCTACGCGAGAGGTGGAGCCGATGACCTTTTCCAGCACGCTGAAATCAATCCAGTCGCGTACATCGAAGCGCCGTGGAATGAAGTTCCAGCGATGCAGGAAATCGGTGAAGTCCTGCAAGGCGTCGATGGAACGCGAGTCCAGTGTGGTACGCAGCCGGCGATGGGCATCCTCGCCGTAGGCGGCGGTCACCCAGTACTCGCTGGTGTTGAGCTCCTGGGCCAGGAAGCGCCGGGTCTCATCCGGATTGGCCCAGGCCCATTGCTCGGTGCGCAGCACGGTGTCGACGATTTTCACGCTGGCGTCGAAGTGCTCCTGCAACAGGTTGATGTCTACCGTCAGGGTGCGCGGCGTGCCGTTGTTGGAGCGGATCAGCGGGTCCGGATGCGAGCCGGTGTCTACCACCACATGCAAGCCAAACTCGTTGGCCAGGTGCACCGCGTGGGCACCCTTGAGGAAGATCGCGTCGATGTCGCCGCGCAGCAGGCCGATCAGTTCGTTATTGCGCCGGCTGAAGCGGCTCACTCCGAGGCTCGCCGGGGCGCTGTAGACGTATTGCACCTGGTTGTCGCTGTAGGTGCCGCCGTAGGGGTAGTCCACCAGCTCCACGTCGGAGACTTCCAGGCCTTCGAGCTTGAGCGCGTTTTCCAGGCCACGCAGGGCCTGGGCGCGGGTGAAGTCGATCTGCACGTTGGCCCATTTCGGCAGGCCGAAGCGCCGGTTTTTCAAGTCGCGCACGCTGCGCACACCGCTTTCGGCGGTGGTCAGGATCAACTGCACCTCGTCGCTCCACGACAGCCCCAGCACCCGGGTTTCCACGCCGCTGGCGTAGGCCCAGATCGCCGGGATGTTACCGCCGTGGCGCACCGAGTTTTTCAGGTGGTGGTCGTAATGCGCCTCGCGAACTTCGCGCTCCGTGGACTCGCGCAACGACTGGATATTGGTGCCAAAAGGCAGGAAAGCCTCCGCCAGGCGACCGGACTGCACCGCAATGCCGAGGCCGGTGGGAACCGGGCTGTGGGTGTACCAGAGAGTATCGAGTGGTTTGCTCATAAGGGTCTTCGTTCAAATCCATGAAATAGGAAACCTTTGTAGGAGCACGGCTTGCCGGCGATGAGGCCCTAAAGGTCATTGCCGCATTCAAGGCCGTCATCGCCGGCAAGCCGGCTCCTACACGGGTTAGCCTGCCAGCGCGGTTTTGCCGTTCAAGAGTGCTTCCAGCGGCCGTGCATCAATCCATTCACGCACATCAAAACTGTTCGGGATAAAGCGCCAGCGGTGCAGGAAATGCGTGAAGTCCTGCAGTGCGGCAATCGCCTGTTCATCGAGCCTGGTGCGCAGGCGCAAGTGGGCGTCGTTGCCATAGGCGGCGGTGACCCAATACTCACTGCTGTTGGTTTCCTGGGCCAGGTAGCGCCGGGTTTCCTCCGGGTGGGTGTGGGCCCATTGTTCGGCGCGCAGCACCGAATCGAGAATCCCGCTGGCCACGTCAAAGTGGTTTTCCAGCAGGTTCAGGTCCACTGCCAGGGTGCGCGGCGTGCCGTTGTTGCTGCGGATCAGCGGGTCCGGGTGGGAGCCGGTGTCGATCACCGTGTGCAGGCCGAAGTCATGGGCCTGCTGGGCGGCGTGGGCACCTTTCAGAAAGATCGCATCGACTTCACCGCGCAGCAGGCCGATCAGTTCCAGGTTGCGTTCGCTGGCTTTTTGCGTGACTGGCGTGCCGGCGATATTGCGCACCGGGGTATCGCTGAAGGTGCCGCCGTAGCGGAAGTTCTTGAGCCTTACGTCGCCGACTTTCAGGCCTTCCAGCGACAGCGCGTTTTCCAGCCCGCGCAGGGCCTGGGCGCGGGTGAAGTCGATCTGTGCGCCCGCCCAGTCCGGCAGGCCGAAGGTACGGCCCTTGAGGTCCTTGACGGTTTTGATGCCGCTGTCCTGGCGGGTCAGGATCAGTTGCACTTCATCTGCCCACGACAGCCCGATCACCCGGGTTTCCCGGCCCTGGGCACGGGCCCAGATCGCCGGGATATTCCCGCCATGGCGCACCGAATTGCGCAGGGTGTGATCAAAGTGCGATTCGCGTACCGCCTTGTCATCGGACTCACGCAGCGACTGCACCTCGGTGCCGAGGGCGCCGACGGTGTCTTGCAGCCAGCCTTTTTGTACTGCAATGCCCAGGCCTGTGGGCACGGGGCAGCGGGTGTACCAGAGCGTATCGAGGGGTTGGGTCATCAGGGGTTCTCCCACAGCGTTCAGGCGCTGGCTTTCAAAGGTTGGATGGCCGGGCGCTGGTGCACCAGAGGCAGGACTTCCTGGCCAATGCGCAGGGCTTCTTCCAGGTGGGGGTTGCCGGCGAGGATAAAGGTCGAGAAGCCGGCGTCGCGGTATTCCACCAAGCGCTCGGCGATATTCTGGTGGCTGCCGACCAGGCCCACGGTGGGCCCGGGCTTGGCCTTGGCAAAGCCGGCCCAGAGGTTGGGGCCGATGATCAGGTCGTCGAAACGGTCGACGTTCTGGTGGTAAGCGGTCTGGCGTGCGCCGCCGACCGAGTCCGAGCCGCTGGTAAACCCCTTGGCGACCTGGCTGCTCTTGCCTTCGAGCTTGTCGAACTGGCGGCGCAGGTCTTTCCAGGCTTGCTCCTCGGTCTCCCGGGCAAACAGGTCTACCCGCAGGCCGAAGCGTACGGTACGGCCTTGCTTGTCGGCCAGCTCACGCACGCGCTCGATGTGTGGCTTGAGCTTGTCGATGGGCTCGGCCCAGTTCAGGTAGACGTCGGCGTGTTTGGCGGCGACGTCGAGGGCGGCGTCGGAGAAGCCGGAGAAATACACACCGGGCTTGCGTTCGTGGTGCAGGCCGTGGGGCAGGGTGCCGTTTTCCAGTTGGTAGATATCACCGTCGTAGGAGAATTTTTCGTGTTCCCAGAGGCCTTGGATGATGTCGAGGAATTCGCCGGTGCGTTTGTAGCGCAGGTCGTGTTCGAGGAAGTCGCCGTTGGCGCGTTGGCTGGCCGGATTGCCGCCGGTAATGATGTTCCACTCTACGCGACCACGGCTGAGGTTTTGCAGGATTGCGGCTTGTTGGGCGGCGTAGGCGGGCAGGGTCCAGGTGGCCTGGAAAGCGATCAGGAACTTGATGCGCCGGGTTTCGCGGGCCAGGGCCGCGGCGACGATCCAGGGTTCGGGGCCGGTGGGCAGCAGGGCGCCTTCGAAGCCGGCGAGTTCGGCGGCCTTGGCGACCTGGGCGATGTAATCGATGTAGGTGAAGTCGTCGGGTTGGCCGTTGGGCAGGCGGCCGGGGGCGATGTTGCCGGGGCGGTGGTCCGGGTTGCCGCGGTTGTGATTGTCGGTGGTGAGTTGCGGGCCGTCGGTGCCCAGTGGCAGGCGCCAGAAAAATTCAGTGGTCATGGGGGCTCCGGGTTTAGTCACGTTAGGTGCGGGGACCTTTTGATAATGGGATTGCAACGGGCATGCCATGGGGGCTTGGGCCAACGGTGGCGGGTTTTTTTGGTTTTTTTGGGGTGGGGGGTGCGTCTGTAGCAACACTGGGTCAGCAGTGGGTGCTGTAGGTGAAGCACTTTGTGTACATATCCGTTGTTGCGGTCAGGGCCGCTATTGGTTTCGCTCTTACAGCGAGTCACTTTGCAAAAGCGGCAAAGTAACCAAAGCGCTCTGCCCCGCCTGTCGGCGCCTCGCTGTGGCTCGGCGTTCCCTCACTCCGGCACCGCGAAGCGGGCCGCCGCGACGGGCCATCCATGGCCCGGCGCGGCTAAACCGGCGTCCTGCCGGTTTACCCGCTCCGCAATACCTGCGTTCGGCCTCGGACTGAGTGGGGCAGTCAGATCAAGAACAAGATCAAAAGCAAGAGCACGGCGGCCTGAAAGCCGACCTGAGTGTTAAAAGCAAAGCGCTTTTCTGTAGGAGCTGGCTTGCCGGCGATGCAGACAACTCGGTCTTGCAGGTAAACCGAGGTGATGCCATCGCCGGCAAGCCAGCTCCTACTTTTGACCGTGCCGCTTTTGATTTTTCTGTTGCTTCTAACACTCAGGTCGGCTTTCAGGCCGCTGTGTTCTTGATCTTGCTTTTGATCTTGATCTTGATCTTAGGCGCCCCGTTAAACCACGCTGGCCGAACGCAGGTATTACGGAGCGGGTAAACCGGCAGGACGCCGGTTTAGCCGCGACGGGGCAGGGACGCCCCGTCGCGGCGGCCCGCGGAGTAATGCCGGAGCTGAGGGCACACCGAGCCTAGGCGAGGTGCCGAGTGGTGGGGCAAGAGCGTTTTGCTTACTTTTGCGCTTTTCAAAAGTGAGCCGCTGTAAGAGCGGAACCAATAGCGGCCCTGACCGCAGCAACGGATATGCCCCCCCCAATCACCCGACAACCAAATCCCCCGCCCGGGCACTCCGCAAATACGTCTGATACAACGCCGCATAAGCCCCCCCACGCTCGATCAACGCATCATGCGCTCCAAGCTCAACGACCTGCCCATGCCTCACCACAGCAATCCGGTCCGCATCCCGGATTGTCGCCAACCGATGGGCAATGATGATCGCCGTCCGGCCTTCGCACAGCCTGCGCAACGCCCGCTGAATGCGCCGCTCCGTGTGAATATCCACCGCCGAAGTCGCCTCATCCAGCACCAGCACCGCCGGGTCCGCCAAATACGCCCGCACCAGGCAAACAAGCTGCCGCTGCCCATGGCTCAAATGCGCCCCCAACGGCCCAACCTCCGTGTGGTACTGATGCGGCAACCGCTCCAACACCTCATCCGCCCCCAGCTCCCGGGCCGCCGCGATCAGCGTCGGGTCTTGCGCCAACGGCGCCGCCAGCCGCAAGTTGTCCAGAATGCTCCCGCTGAACAACACATTGTCCTGCAACACCACTGCGACATTGCGCCGCAACGCATGCTGAGTCAGTTCACGCACATCGATACCATCGAGCCGCACCGCACCCGACTGCACCTCGTAAAACCGCGTCAGCAACTGCACCAGCGTGCTTTTGCCATGCCCCGACGGGCCCACAATCGCCAACACCTCTCCCGCCGGAATATGCAAATCCAGTCCATTGATCACCGGCGCCTGCGCACTTGGCACATAGCTGAAATCCACCTGCTCAAACCGCACCTCGCCCCGTGCCCGTCCCAGATGGCGCGGCGTTGGGCTGTCGGTGATCTGCGCCTGGGTATCGAGCAACAGAAAAATCCGCTGCGCCGACGCCGAGCCGGTGGCGTAACGCTCAAACAAGTCCGACAGCTCCTGCAACGGCCCCAGGAACAAAAACACGTAGAACAAACTCTCCGCCACCTGGCCGACCGATACCTCTCCCGCCGCCAGCCCATAGCCACCTACCAGCAGCAATAAGGCGATTCCCGCAGAACTCAGCAGCGCGGTAAAGGGCGCAAACCACCCCGAGCGCAGGCTGCCGCGAATCAACGCATGGTTGAAATCATCCAGCAGCCCGCGATAACGCAGCAGGTTCGGCGCCTCCTGGGCACACTGCTGCAGCATCCGCGCGCCACTGACGCTTTCCACCAGGTGCGCGGTGAAGCGGCTGCGGTTTTCCGCAACGCTGGCCCAGTTGCGTTGGGAGATCCGCTTGAAACTCCACGTGGCCAGCACCAGCAGCGGTACGGTGGCCACCAGGCTGAGGAAAAAGCGCGGGTCGATGCGCCACAGCATCACCGACGCCAGGCCACAGCGCAGCAAGGCCCCGAGCAGTTCCGGCGGGCCCTGGATTACCAGGGGTTCGAGGGCATCCACGTCGCGGTCAACCCGGGAAATAATCCGCCCGGCGCGGGTCTGGTCGAAGTAGCTCACGCTCAAGCCTTGAACATGCGCAAACACCTGCACCCGCAGCGCATTGAGCACGCGGATCGCCGCGCTTCCTGCGACAAACTGCGAGACGCCAGCCAACAGGAACCGCACCAGCCAACTGGCGGCCAACCCGAGGCCCAGCCACAGCACCAGGCGCTCGTCCAGCAGCCAGTGATCGGCCTGCTGAATCAAGCCCCGGTCCAGCAGTTCACGCACGAACAAGGGCCGCAAAAACACTGTGAATACAAGCAATAATTCAAGGCCAATAACCGCTAAAATCGAGCGGCGGATTGGCCTGAGCAGCGGTAGCAAACGCTTGAACATGCTGCGATCGAGGGCCCTTTTTGCGAGCATTTCTTCAATTTCGATATCGCTCAAGGCTTTGCCGGCGATTGGATTAGCCATGGTCGATCCCCAGCAGGTCGCGGTAGTGTGGGTTGCTGTGTTGCAGCTCGGCGTGTGGCCCGGCGGCGGCGATTTTGCCGTTCGCCAGCATCAGCACCCGGTCGGCCAGGAGGATGGTCGACAACTTGCTGGAGATCACCAGCACCGTGGTGCCATGCAGTTCCCGCAGGTTGTTCAGCACGTGGCGTTCGCTGATGGCGTCGAGGGCACTGGTGGCGTCATCCAGGCACAGGATGTCTGGTTTGCCGAGCAACGCCCGGGCCAGGCACAGGCGCTGGCGCTGGCCGCCGGATAAGGTCACGCCGCGATCACCCAGCGGTGTGGCGAGGCCGTGGGGCAGGCGCTGCAGGATGTCGTCGGCGGCGGCGAAGCGCAGGGCGTCGTGCAGTTGTTCCTCGGTGGCGTCGGGTGCGGTCAGGCGCAGGTTGGCGGCGAGGCTGCCGGCAAACAGAAAGCTCTCTTGCGGCACCACGTGCACCCGTTGGCGCAGCGTGCCGAGGTCAAGGTTGCGAATGTCTTGCCAACCCGCGTCGTCATTGCCGAGTAACAGGCGCCCGGCGCTCACATCGGTGAGACGCGGTAGCAGGCTGGCCAGCAGACTTTTCCCGGTGCCGGTGGCGCCCACCAGCGCGACGATTTCGCCGGGCTCCAGGGCCAGCGAGCAGTCGTGCAGAATGTCGCGGCCACCCCCGGGCGTGCTGACGCTGACGTGTTCCAGGCGCAGCCCCAGGGGCGAAGCGGGCAGGGTGGCGCTGCCACTGCGGATGCCCGCCGGGGCATCCAGCAGTTGCCAGATGCGTTCGGCGCTGGCCCGGGCATCGGCGAAGGTCTGCATTACCCGGCCAATGCCTTCGATACGAAATACCAGGGTGGTGGCGATCAGCAACGAGGTCACCAGCTCACCAATGCCCAGTTGGCCGGCGGCCACCAGGTGGGCGCCGTAGACCAGGATCCACACATGGCCCAGGGCGACCACTGCCTGGGGCAACGGAATGCGTGAGCTGGAATAGGCCAGGGCCTGGCGGGCCAGCCCGGCGAACACTGCGACCTGTTCGGCAAAACCCTGGACACGGCGTTGCTCAAGGGCAAAGGACTTGATCACCCGCACGCCACCGATACCTTCGCTAAGGTCCTGGTTGACTCGGTCGTAGGCCGCGCCGACGTTGCGGTCGAGTTCAACCAGGCGTTCGGTCTGCAGTACGAAAATCCACAGCCCGGTGACGGTCAGCAGCAGCGGTACCAGCCCCAGCCACGGGTTGTACCAGCTCAACAGGCCAACGGTGGCCAGCACTACCAGCGGGGTTTCCACCACCTGGCGCCAGAAGGTGATCAGCGCGTCCCGTACCTTGTCGGCGTCACGGGTGGTGCGGGTGATCATCTCGCCCATGCCGTGCTGCCAGTGATAGCCCAGGTGCAGGCTTTGCACCTGGGCGAGGATGCGTTCGCGCAGGCGTGTCAGCAGTTCCTGGCTGAGGACCAGGGACAACACGCTGGCCGCGTATTGCAGTACGCCACGGCCCACGGCCACGGCGAGCATCAGCCATAACCAGTGCCAGCCCAGGCTGGCGTCGAGGCTGCCGTCAGCCTGGCGGATCACCGCGCGGCCGGCGCTCACATCGTTGACGGCATGGCCGATCAGCCATTGTTGCCAGACCAGGCCGAGGTTGATGGCCACGAACAGCCCGGCGACCAGAGCGAAACGCCAGGGCATTTCGCGGTAGATCGCCAGGCTGCGCAGAAGAGGGTGTCTTTCGATCATGAAAAGCTCAATGGGGGTTATTGATCGTTCCCAAACTGCGGCGAAGGCGCAAGCGCCCTCGCCACGGGCATGTATTGGGCTGGCCTAGCGGGTGGTGGCGCCCTGGGTTTCTTTGGCGTTGAGGATCGCTGTGTACTCACCCGGATCAATCCCGTTCAGGTAGTAATTGCCCACGTGGTGCAAACGCCAGCGAATCGGGTCATGGGTGGTGTGCACCCGCGCGTTGCGCCAGAACCGGTCCAGGTTCCATTTGCTCAACGATGAACTGGCCCCCAGCAACGAGAAGATATCGCTGGAGATCTTCAACGACGCGCTGTCCGAGTGCGCCCGAGCAGTGGCTACCGACAGGATCAATTCGTCCTGTAGTGCCTTGTTTTCCGGGTCCAGTTCATGCTCGTCAAACACCCGCGCCGCATCCCGCAGCAGTGACTCGGCCGCGCGCAGGGCCACCGCGTATTCGCCGATCTGCTTGATGATGTGCGGCTCTTCGTTGGCGTGGTCCACGCCACTTTCTACCCACGGCCGGGCGTTGTGCTTGAGGTACTCCACTGCCGCCGTCAGTGCGCCCGAGGCAATCCCGGTATCAATTGCCGCGTGCAGGATCTGCGGGAAGGTCAGCCCGGTGCGCTTCATCGGGCCCTTGCGCCGGGAGACGAAGTCTTCGTCCAATTCGATGTTGTCGAAATTCACCGTGCCGCTGACCGAGTTTTTCTGGCCGAAAGCTTCCCAGTCATCCACCAGCGTCAGGCCGGGCGCGTTGCGGTTGAGCAGCACGCCTGCGCCGCCGTCATCGGAGGCGGCGGTGAGGGAGATCCATTCGGCAAGGTAGGAGCCGGTGGAGTAAAACTTGCTGCCGTTGAGTACCAGCTTGCCGTCGGCACGCCGCTCGACGCGGGTCTTGAGGGCGAACTTGTTCTTGCCACCGACTTCCGCCAGGGCATTGCCAAAGCGCTTGCCGGCCAATACGTCAGCCACCAGGCGATCACGCGCTGCATCCGGATAGCCGTTGAAGATACCCCGCAGCATCACATTGTGGATCTGCAGCAACTGCCCCACGCCACCATCGGCCACCGAGACCAGGCGCACGGTTTCGACGATGGTTTGCACCGAGGCACCCAGCCCGCCATATGCCTTGGGCACGCCGATGGCGGTCAGGCCGCTCTGGGACAGCAATTGCGCCTGGCGCCACGGCAATTGGCCGTTCTGACTGCTGTCGGCGGCGATCGCGGCGATCTCCACAGCGATCTCTTTGGCCGCGGCAATCGCCTCGGCCTCGCTGTGCAGTTGGCGTACCGGTACCTGTTCGAACGTACTCATAGTTTCTTCCCCTGATTTGGCCCGTGTGTTTAAGCCCCTGTAGGAGCTGGCTTGCCAGCGATGGACTCAAGTGCACCGCGTAAACCCGTCAGTACACGTCATCGTTAACCACCATCGCTGGCAAGCCAGCTCCTACAGGGGATTGCGCTGGATGTCGGGCATTGAAGGTGCCTTGAGCAAGTTCTGCGCCAACGCTAAAAACCGCGCCTGGCGGGCCCTGCGAGAAGGCGGTGTTGCTGGGGAAGCAGTGTCGGGCGGGTGACTGCTGGGCCAGCAGCAGTGCTGCTGACAGGCCAGCAGCGGTGTTTCAGGTGGATGGGCCAAAGCCTTGCAGGCCGGGGCTTTGGCCAATTGGCACGGCCTCTGCAATAGCCCCAGCGACTGCCTTGCCCAATTTAATGGAGCTGCCCATGACCCTTTCCGCCATCCTGCCCAAGCCTGCGCTTGAGCAGATCTGGTTTACTCGCTGCCCGGTGCCGACCGCTTCCGGCATCGCCTACAAGCTCGGCTGGCTGAGTGAAGAGTTCGCCGCCGACGGCCTGCCGGTCTCGACCCTGCAAGAGGCCCGTCAATTGGGCCATCACCACTACGATCACGAACTGCCAGGGCTGTTTCGCGAGGGCGGTAATGTGCCGGCCCTGGCCGCCCGTGCCGCCGGTGCCCCGAGCCGTTTGATCGGCCTGACCTGGATCGAGGAATGGCAAACCATCCTGGTCCGCCCGGACTCTGGCATCACGCGTCCCGAACACCTGAAAGGCAAACGCCTGGCCTTGCCGGCCTGGGGCGATAACCGCCCCGGCAGTATCGCCCGCGCCATGAGCCTGCACGGTTATAAAGGCGCGTTGAGCCTGGCCGGCCTGGGCTTTGATGATGTGCAACTGGTGGAGGTGGCGCTGCATGACCAGCAGCAGGCGCCCAACCCACAGGAGGGTTTGCAACGCCTGTGGTCGGGCCTGGATTACCTGGTGCGCGGCGAAGTGGATGCGGTGTACGTCAAGGGGGCTTCGGCCGCCGACGCGGCGCGGCGTCTGGGCCTGGTGGTAGGCATCGACCTGGACCTGATCGCCGAGCCGCGCTACCGCATCAACAACGGCACGCCGCGCCCGATCACCGTCCACCAGAGCTTGCTGGACAACCACTTTGACCTGGTGGTGCGCTTCCTCGCACAAACCCTCAGCGCGGCTGACTGGGCCGCGAACAATCGCGAGGGTCTGAACGCGATTCTCGAAGAAGAAACCCGTGCCGGCAGTGCCGGGGTGGCCGAGGCCTATCGCGGCGACTTCCATACCACCCTGGCGCCAGACCTGTCGGCCCAGCGCCTGGATTTTCTCGGCGTCCAGAAAAACTTCCTGTACCTGCACGGCTTCCTGGAGCGCGATTTTTTGATCGCCGACTGGGTCGACCCGCGCCCCCTGCAAGCTGCCCATGAACTGCTGGCCAAGCGCCGCGCCTGAACCCGGAGAAACTGCCATGACTGCCATTGTCCACGCCCAACCGATCACCCAGCAACTGCAGGACTTTATCGACAAGGTGCTGCTGGAAGCCGAAGAAGCCTTCACCGTCTTCCGTGAGACCAACACCATCACCGCCAATGGCACCGTGGGCTTTATCGAACGTGTGCCGGGCCAGGAACTGCTGGTGTCGGTCAACTACGGCGGCCCGTGGAACTACCGCAAGCCGCTGCAGGCCACCGTCACCGACTTTGCCGGCAACGTGATCTTCGGCAAAGGCAAGGGCGGCCTGGGGCGCTACACCAAACTGTTCCAGCAGCATGCGGACGTGACCACTGTGTCTCACGTGCACTCGCCGTACCTCGGCGCCTGGGCGCAAACCCACCGCACGCTGCCGTTCCACTACGTGCCGGTGCAGCGTTACCAGTTGGCGCGCGAGCTGCCGGTGTACATCGACCGCCGCCAGCAGGAAGTGGATTTCATCCTCGACAAGATTGCTGAAAACCCCTTCAACCTGGCGATTCTGGAAGCCAACGGCGGCTCCACCGTATGGGGCAAGCAAGGGCTGCGCGCCACGGCCGAATTCATCCTGTTGCTGGAGGAGGGTGCGCAGCTGCAATTGCTGGCGGATGCCCTGGGTGGTTCGCGGGCTTACGGCCCGGGGGTGTTGACCCAGCAGTGGAAGATGAGTGGGTTGTTTGAGCAGGCCACGGCGCTGGGCCTGGTCCCCGCCATCGACCGCAAAAACTGAACACACCCTTATCACGGTGACTGAAACCACCACGACCCCTGTAGGAGCCGGCTTGCCGGCGATAGCGGTGCATCAGGCGACATTCCTGTTGGATGTGCCACCGTCATCGCCGGCAAGCCGGCTCCTATAAGGGGCGGTTCCATTCAAGGACGTTGCCCCATGGCGGTAAAAATTCTCTGGTACCTCACCACCCCCGACGGCCCTTATCCATGGGAACCCGAAGGCCGCTGGAAGACCGACTTCCAACACCTCAAGCAACTCGCGGTCGCCAGCGACCGCCTGGGTTTCTACGGCTCGCTGCTGGGCTCCAGCCCCAACGAAAGCCTGGCGGTAGCCGCCTCGCTGATCGACGCCACCCAGCGCCTGCGCTTCCTGGTGGCGCAACACCCGGGCGAGCTGTCACCGGCAGTCCTGGCCAAGTGGGCCCTGACCTTTGACCAATTCTCCAATGGCCGCCTGCTGTTCAACGTGGTCAATGGCAACGACGCGGGCCTGGCGACCCTCGGCGTGCACTACCCCCATGACGAACGCTACGCCTTCAGCCTCGAATACTGGCGCGCCTTCCAGGGTTTCTATGCCGGCGATACTCGGGGTTATGACGGCCAATACGTCAAGCTCGCACCGCGTGCGCCGGGGGCGGCCAAGCATCCGTTGGGCGGCTGGCACCCGCCGTACCAGAAGCCTGGCATCCCGCTGTGGGGCGCCGGTACGTCGGGCCCGGGCGTTGAGCATTCGGTGCAGTTGCTCGACGTGTACCTGAGCTTCGCCAATACGCCGCCGAAGCTGGGGGACAAATTCCGCAAGGTCGCCGCCGAAGCCGCGAAGATCGGCCGTGAACTGACCTTCGGCACCCGCCTGCAAATCATCGTGCGCGAGACCGAACAAGAGGCCTGGGCCCACGCCGAGAAACTGCTGCAACGCACCTCGCTGCAAACCGCACGTAACGCCATCGAGCGCCAGTTGCCACCCGGTGTGAGCTTCGAGGATTTCCACAGCGACGACCCGCAAACCCAGCGCAACGTCGAGACTATTCGCGCCGGCCGCCTGCCCGAGGCCCGCGACCTGGAGATTTACCCCAACGTATGGCTCGGCCCGAGCCTGTTCGGGTTCAACATCCTTGGCCCCGCCGCCGGCACTTACCTGGTGGGCAGCGCCGAACAGGTGGCCGAGCGTATCCGCGAGTACGAAGCCCAGGGCACCTCGGCATTCATCCTGTCGGGTTTCCCGCTGATCGATGAGGCGCACCGGGTGGCGGACCTGCTATTTCCGCTGCTGGACCTGGACCACGGTTTTGAAGTGCCGCGTCTGAACGCCGTGCAACACCACGAGGCGTAGCTGATGAACGAAGGATTTTCCCGCCGGGTGTTCCTCGGCAACAGCCTGGCCATCGGCGGCGGTTTGCTGCTGGGCGGCTGTGACAGCGGTGCCGCGCCGGCAGCGGTATTGTCGACCACGCCGACCACTGGTGGACGCCTGCGCATCGGCATCATCGACGGCGACCAGTCCGGCAACCTCGATGCCCACAAACCGGTGGGCGGCGGGATCATTCGCGGCTGGGCGCTGTACAGCAAGTTCTGGGAATGGAACACCGACGTCAGCACGCGCCTTGCCCTGGCCGAGTTCGCCGAGCCGAACGCCGACGCCAGCGCATGGACCATCCGCATCAAGCCGGGCCTGGAGTTCCACCACGGCAAGACCATCGGCGCCGACGACATGCTGTTCTCGCTGCTGCGCCTCACCGACCCGAAACTCGCCTCGCCATTTGCCGGCCTGGTGGGCGCCATCGACCGCAATGCGCTGCGCAAGCTGGATGAGCGCACCATCGAAATCCGCTTCAAACAGGGCCAGAGTTTTTTCCCTCTGGACGAAACCCTCATCAGCTTCGGCGGCATCGTGCCCACCGACTACCACCCCATCACCAACCCCGTGGGCGCCGGCCCCTACAAGCTCAAGCGCTTCGTGCCCGGCCAGCGCTCGCTCTACAGCCGGTTCGAGAATTACTACAAACCCGGCCAGCCCTATGCCGACGAACTGGAGATCATCGAGTTCAAGGACCAGGTGTCACGGGTTGCCGCGCTGCGTGCCGGGCAGATCGACGTCGCCAGCGGCGTGCAGGCCGAGCACAGTGCGCTGCTCAAGGCCGACTCGCGCCTGTCGCTGTGTGTGTCGCCCAGCACCTCGTTCACCGGTTTCAACCTGAACCTGGCCAAGCCGCCGTTTGACGACGTGCGGGTGCGCCAGGCGTTCCGTTTGCTGGCCGATCGGCAAGAGCTGGTGGGCCGTGGCCTCAACGGTTTCGGACGCATCGCCAACGACCTGTATTCGCCCCACGACCCCACCTACAACCACGACATTGCGCAGCGTCCCCAGGACCTGGACCAGGCACGCTCGCTGCTGCGCCAGGCCGGACAGACCGATTTGCGGGTGGAGCTGACGACCCCGTCCGGCTCCGGCGTGAATGCCGCTTTGGTGTTTGCCCAGCAGGCGAAGAAGGCTGGCGTGGAGGTCCGCGTTACCCAGGTCGACGGCGCCGTATTCAACGGCCCGCAGCGTGAGCAGTGGCAACTCTCGCCGGGTTCGACCCCGGCCCGTGGCTTCCTCGCGTCGGCGTTGCACAACGATGCGCCGCTGGCGATCTACAACCGCAGCAATTTCCATGACCCGCGTTTCGATGCGCTGTACCGCCAGGCGCTGGCGCAGCCGGATGTGCAGTTGCGCAAAGGCCTGGTGCACGAGGCCCAGCAGATCCAGCACGAACGCGGCGGGCTGCTGATCTGGGGCTTCAGCGATGTGCTGGACGCCGCGTCGGTGCGGGTTGGCGGCCTTACGCCAGAACAGACCACCTTCGCCTCCTGGCGCTTTGACGAGCTGTGGTTGAACCATGTCTAAACCCTTGCGAACACCCGCCTGGCTGTCGTGGTTTATTGGCCGGCTGGGCTATGGCCTGCTCACCGCCTGGGTAATCAGCCTGGTGGTGTTTATCGCCACCCAGGCGCTGCCCTCGGACCCGGCCCGGGTGATTCTCGGCCCCGACGCGCCGCTGCAAAGCATCCTCACCCTGCAACATCAACTGGGGCTGGACCAGCCGATCCTGCGCCAATACCTGCGCTGGCTCGGCTCGGCCCTGAGCGGTGACCTCGGGGTGTCACTGGATTCGAACGCGCCAGTCAGCAGCCTCCTGTGGGGCCGTTTCGGCTACACCCTGGCGCTGCTCGCCGGGGTCATCGCCGTGGTGGTGCCTGCGGCGCTGGGCCTTGGCGTGTACCTGGCGCTGCGCCGCGACAGCCACCTCGACCGCTGGAGCCTGTCGTTGCTGATTTTCCTCAAGGCCACGCCCGGCTTTCTGTTGGCCATCGGCCTGGTGCTGCTGTTTTCCATGCCGCACATGGACTGGTTGCCCGCGGTGTCGATCCTCGACCCGGACCAGTCGCTGTGGCGCCAGTTGCCGTTCCTGGTGCTGCCGGTGCTGGCGCTGGGCCTGTCGGCGCTGCCCTACCTCACGCGCATGGTGCGCGCGGCAATGATCGAGGCGCTGGAGTCCGACTACGTGATTGCCGCACGGCTGCGGGGCATTCCGCAGTGGCGCATCGTGTGGCGTCATACCTTGCCTAACGCGCTGGTCCCGGCGATCCAGGGTGTGGCCCTGACCCTGCGCACGCTGATCGGCGGCGCGGTGCTGGCCGAGGTCATCTTCAGTTACCCCGGCATCGGCACGGCCCTCAACGCGGCGATCCAGATGCGCGACTTGCCGATGATCCAGGCCATTGTGCTGGTGATCACCCTGGCGGTGGTGCTGATCAATCTGTTGGCCGACCTGTTGACGGTGCTGCTCACGCCCAAGCTGCGCACGGCCCGTCGCGTGACCATGATTTTGCGCAACCGCCGGGGCATTACCCCATGGTGGCGGCGCTCGCGAGGTGATGCATGAGCAACAGTCGAATCTCCCGCTGGCTGGCCGAACCGCAAACCCGCAAGGGCGCGCTGATTACCTTGCTGGTGATCGCCGTGGCGCTGTTCGGCCCGTTGCTGGCGCCCCATGGCTCGACGGACATGGTCGGGCCGGTGTATGGCGCTCCTGCTGGCTGGGCGCTGCTTGGCTATGACTTCCTGGGGCACGACGTGTTGTCGAGGCTGCTCAACGGTGGCCTGTCGGTGCTGTGGATGTCGCTGGCGGCGGCCGGCATTGCCCTGGCCGTCGGCAGCACCCTGGGCCTGCTCGCGGGCCTGTCGCGGCGGCGCCTGGACCAGTTGATCACCTGGCTGGCGGACGTGTCGCTGGCGTTTCCCGACTTGATCCTGGTGTTGTTGATTGTGTCGATGCTGGGCCGTGCGCCGTGGTTGATTGTGCTCACGGTGTCGATTGCATTTATCCCGGGGGTGATCCGCCTGGCGCGGGCCAGCGCGGTGGCGGTGGCGGGGCAGGAGTTTGTCGAGGCGGCGCAGATGATGGGCTATTCGCGGCGGCGGATCCTGTTCAAGGAGATCCTGCCGAATATCCTCACGCCGTTGCTGGTGCACTTTGGCAACATGCTGACCTGGGGCGTGGGCATGCTCTCGGGCCTGAGTTTCCTCGGTTACGGTGTGGCACCGCCGACGGCGGACTGGGGCTTGATGATCAACGAAAACCAGGCCGGGTTGCTGGTGCAGCCCTGGGCCGTGCTGGCGCCGGCGGTGTTGATCGGTGTGTTTGCCTATGGCACCAATATCCTCGCCGAAGGTATCGGCCGCAGCAGCGCACGCCTGGGAGAAAAACAACCATGAACGCCATCGCGGAGATTACGACGACGGTGCTGCAGGTGAGTGACTTGCGGGTTGAATTGGCGGGGCAGGTGGATGTGCTGTCCGGTGTGTCCTTCAGCCTGCAAGCGGGTGAAATCCTCGGGTTGGTGGGGGAGTCGGGTTCAGGTAAGACCACCTTGGCCACGGCGCTGCTGGGTCATGCCCGGCGCGGCGCACAGATTATCGGTGGCCAGGTGCACATCGCCGGCCAGGCGTTATTGAGCCTGGAAGGTGAAGCCTTGCGCCGCGCCCGTGGCAGCCTGATCGGCTATGTGGCGCAGGACCCGGCCACGGCGCTGAATCCGGCGCTGCGCATTGGCAGCCTGCTGCGCGAAACCCTGGCGGTGCATCCACTGCGGCTGGACAAGGCGGCGCAGCAACAGCGGATTATTGAAACCTTGCGTGATGTCGGCTTGCCTGATGACGCGCAGTTTCTACGGCGCTTCCCCCATCAACTCTCCGGCGGCCAGCAACAGCGGGTGATGCTGGCCCTGGCGTTCGTGCTGCGGCCCCGGCTGATCGTGCTGGACGAACCGACCACCGCCCTGGACGTCACCACCCAGGCGCATATCCTCGCCACCTTGCGCCGCCTGTGCAAAAGCCAGGGCGTGGCGGCGGTGTATGTGTCCCATGACCTGGCGGTGATCAAGGACCTGGTGGACCGGGTGATGGTGATGTACGCCGGGCGGATCGTAGAAACGGCCACGCGGGCCGGGTTGTTCAGCCGGCCTGCGCATCCCTATACGCGCGGTTTGCTGGCGGCGATTCCCGATGTGGCCGGGCGCCGTGAATTGCTGGCGATTGGCGGGCATGCACCCGCGCCGGGGCAGCGCCCGCAAGGCTGTGGTTTCGGGCCGCGGTGTGAGCGTTTTCGGCCTGAGTGTTCGCAGCACGAACCGTTATTGCAAACGCTTTTGGCGGCGCATGAAGTGGCGTGTTTCGCGCCCCACGACCAACCGTTGCAGCGGATTGCCCTGGCGCCGATTGCAGCCGTAGATACGCGCACCGACCAGGCCTTGTTGGAGGTCAGCGGGTTGAACGTGGCGTATGACCGGCAAGTGCTGTTTGACGTGTCGCTGCAGCTGCTGCCGGGCGAATGCCTGGCGCTGGTGGGTGAGTCCGGCTCTGGCAAGACCAGCCTGGCGCGGGCGGTGGCCGGGTTGGGGGAAAATGCCGAAGGCGAGCTGCGATATGCCGGGCTACCGCTGCCGTTACAGGCACGGCAGCGTGAGGCGGGGTTGCGCCACCAGATTCAGTACATCTTCCAGAACCCGTACCGGGCGTTGAACCCCCGGCAGACGGTGTACCAGACCCTGAGCGCGCCGCTCGAACATTTCTTTGCCGTCAGAGGCGCCGCCGCGCGGGAGCGGGTGGAGGCGGTGCTCAAGCGCGTATCGCTGCCGGCTTCGGTGGCCGGGCTGTATCCCCATAGCCTGTCGGGCGGCGAACGCCAGCGCGTGGCGATTGCCCGGGCGCTGTTGTGTGAGCCGAAACTGTTGATCTGCGATGAGATCACCTCGGCGCTGGATGTATCGGTACAGGCGTCAATCCTGGATTTGCTGCGTCAGTTGCAGCGGGACGGGTTGACGTTATTGTTCGTCACTCACGACCTGGGTGTGGTGCGGGCGATTGCTGACCGAGTGCTGGTGCTGAAGGTCGGGCGGGTGGTGGAGCAGGGCGCCGTGGGCAGTGTGCTGGATCAGCCGCAGGCGGCCTATACGCAGACGTTGCTTGCGCATTCGCCGTCGTTGGGTTGATTCGCCGGCAAGCCGGCTCCTACACGAACCCTGTAGGAGCCGGCTTGCCGGCGATGGCGTCCGTCCGTTCACACCCAAATGGCATCCCACAGCGGATAGTCATGTACCCGCCGCACCAGCCCCGCCCGTATTGGGTTGGTGATGATGTAACGAGCCACGGCCTGCAGGTCTTCCTCCCGGCGAATCGCCCGATCGTGAAAACCTTTCTGCCAGAAGCGCCCCGAGCGCCCCAAGTGCGCGTTAACCGCACGCGCACTGCGGGACTTTGTTGCAAGCATCAGTTGCGGCAACGTGCTGTGTTTGAGCTCGACCAGCCAATGGAAATGATCAGGCATGACGACCCAGGCGAGAGAGTCAACCAAACCTTCGGTGTGGGCCTGACGGAATTGATGAACGACTAATCGGCCGACCCGCCAATCGGTGAAGACAGGATCGCGGTGCTGGGTGACGGCTGTCAGCATGTAAATCTGCCCGGATTCGGAATAGCGGCCGGTGCGTAGGTGTTTGGCGTGGGGAAGCGTGGACATTCCCTGTCCTCCTGTTGGTAATACAGGCAGGAAAGGCTAGTGCGTAACGTCGAGATTTGGGGCGGGCTTTTGGCTCAGGGTGTGTCTGTGGGGGCGCCATCGCCGGCAAGCCGGCTCCTACAGGTTTCGTGTAGGAGCCGGCTTGCCGGCGATAGCGGAGGCCGTCTTTACGCGGCCTTGCGGCGCCGAGCCTCTTCGCGCACCGCCGGAATGATCCACCGCCCATAATCCACGGTGTCATACAGCGGGTCATACCCCCGGTTCAAAAACGTCGTGACCCCCAGATCCACATAATCCAGCAGCGCCTGGGCCACCGTCTCCGGTGTGCCCACCAACGCCGTGGTGTCGCCATACGCCCCAACAGCCGTCGCCGTGGGCATCCACAATGCCCGATCATGCCGATCCCCCAGCGCTGCCGCTGCCAACAATCGCTCCGACCCGGTGCCCTTGATCCGCTTCTGCCACGGACTGCCCGCCGCAAACTGCGGGTTGGCCTTGATCTGCGCCAGAATCTGCTCCGCCCGCTGCCAGGCCAATTCCTCGGTCGGGCCCAAAATCAGGCGTACCGACAAACTCACCCTTGGCGCCTCTACACCCGCGGCACTGGCTGCCGCCTTGAGCTTGGCAATCTGCTCCGCCACGCCGCTCAACGGCTCGCCCCACAGTGCGTACAAATCCGCATGCTTGACCGCAATCTGATAGGCAATGTCCGACGAGCCGCCAAACGAGATCGGGATGTGCGGCTGTTGCAGCGGCTTGACCGGCGAAAACGCGCCCTTGATGTTGAAGTACTTGCCCGCGAAGTCGAACGGCTCTTCGGCGGTCCACGTACGCCGCACAATCTCCAGGTATTCGTCGGTGCGTTGGTAGCGCTCGGTCTTGTCCAGCAGGAAGTCGCCCTCCTGGGGCTCGGCGGTAATGCCGGTGATGGCGTGCAGCCGAATGCGCCCGCCGCCAGTGGTGTGGTCCAGCGTAGCGAAGGCTCGCGCCGCGACTGTCGGCGCAGTGAGCCCCGGGCGGTGGGCAATCATGAACCCCAGGCGCTCGGTGTGCGCTGCCGCGTAGGCGGCGATTTGCAGGCTGTCGGCGCTGCCGGGCCCGCTGGCGATCAGCACCCGGTCAAAGCCTGCGTGTTCATGGGCGCGGGCGTGGTGGCGGATAAAGTCGAGGTCGAAATCCGGGCTGCGCACGCCACGGGTCTCGGACCATTGGCGGGGGAAGATCATGCCGACAAATTCAATGGACATGGTGGGGCTCCTGTGAGGGTTAGAACTGGTAGTCGACCTGGGCCAGTAAGGTGCGGCCAGGCATCGGTTGCAGGAAGGTATTGGTGGAGCCGGCCAGGCCGCTGACGAAGTTCAGCTCGTTGGTCAGGTTCAGCACGCGCAAGGTGGTGCTCCACTGCGGCTGGCGGTAGTACACGGCAAGGTCGAGGTTGTATTCGTTGGGGATCTTTACGGTCTTGCTCAGGTTCAGGTACCAGTTGCTGGTCCACCAGCCGGACAGCTCGGCGCCAAAGCCCGAGTCAAAGCGGTAGTCGACGTAGCCACTGGCGGTGTATTCGGGAATCTGCACCGCGTCAAAACGCCCGGAAGGTCGCTGGTTGAGGCTGTTGTTGTCGCCGAATACCGTGCCGTTGTCGGGCACAAACCCGGCTGACGCAAAGCCCGCCTGGGAGGTGAATTCGTTGTAGGCGTTGAGCTTGGACAGGTTCAAGCCGCTGCGCAGGTGCTCATCCGGCTGATAACGCACGGTGGCTTCCACGCCCTTGATCACCAGCCGCGCGATGCTGTTGTTGCTGTCTGGCGCCTGGTCCCGGGCCTGCTTGAACGCGGCCAGGGTCATGAACAGTTGGTTGGGCACCGCTTCCACCTTCACGCCCACTTCGTGCAACACGCTCAGGCTCTGAAACGCCAGCGGGTTGAGCTGGTTGGCGCCACTGCCGCTGCCCCAGCCCAGGCCGTTGGAGAAGAACCCGGTGTTGACCGCCAGCGAGCGATCGAAGGTGTAGTAGAGCGTGGTGTTTTGCGTGGGTTTGACGTAGGGGCTGACCTGGAATGCAAACAGCCGATAGTTGTCGCTGTCCTTGCGCGGGTTGCCGCCGGCGAGCACGAACGGATTGTCGATCTCGGCCTCGATCCAGCTGCGGCTGGCGCCGATGTTCAGGCCGAAATAGTCGCCGTACTTGAGGTTGTGCTGGCTGAAGAAGGTCTTGGTGGTCCAGGTGCTTTCGGCAGTGTAGGGCGCTACGGATTCGGCGTACAGGCCGTGCCCGGCCGGGTACATCGGCGGCAGGTTCAGCCAGCCATAGTAGTCGGAGTATTGCGGCACGCCGGGTTGGCCGATCCACGCACCATTGCCGCCGGCGGGGTTTGCGCCGTTCAGGCCCAGCAGGTCGCCCGGGTTTTTGCCGGACGGGTCCTGGGTCAAGTCATAGGCGTTGATGGTGGAGCCAAAACTGTTGTTGGCGGCAATCGACTGGTTGAATTCGCGGCGATAGATCAGGCCGGTGTTGCTGTCATCGCGCAGGGTCCAGCCGCCCAGCCAGGTTTCATTGCGTGAGCGGAATTCGAAGCGGTTGTCGAAGATGTTGTCTTTGGATTGCACCTGGAACGAACCCACGGCATCGGTGATGTCCTTGGAGCGTTGGTAGAACGTGCTGTTGGCCACCGTGATGGTGGGCGACAGGTCGGCCTCGATGCGCAATTGCGTGGTAAAGCGCCGGGAGCTGCTTTCGTCTTCCTTGCGCTGCCCGGTTTGCGAAGACAGCGAGCGTTCGCCGTTGCCCGCCAGCGTCGGGTCATACACCCAACCCCGCAGGCTGCCGGGGTTGCTTTGGGTATTGGGCGAGGCGGTCTGGAAACTGCCGTCCACCACACTGTATTGGCCCTGGGCATTACGCTGGCGTTTCACCCAGCCGAGCGTTGGTGCGTCGGCTGCACCGGAGGCCAGCACCGGCGACCACAGGCTGTTGCCGTTCTGGATAATCGGTGTGGCGCGGCCGGCGTAGTACTTGCCGTTGTCCACCAGGTCCTGGGTGGCGCGGTTCCAGCCGTGGGTGATGTTGTAGTCGTAGTAGTTGTCGTAGCTGGCGTTCCAGTCCACCCGTACGTTGTCGTTGCGCCAGGCGAGGGCGCCGTAGAAGGCGTCGAAATTGTTGTCGACGTTGTCGTAGAAGTCCTGCTGGCGCTGCTTGGTGATGCTCAGGCGGTAGGCCAGTTTGTCGCTCAAGGGCCCGGTGTTGTCGACGCTGAATTTGGTCGAGCTGCGCGAGGTGCCGTCCGGTATCCACGAGCCGAGTTCGCCGCTGAGTTTGGTCTTGAACTCGTTGAAGTCGGGCTTCTTGCTCAGGTAGTTCACATAACCGCCGCTGCCGGACACCGAACCGTAGGTGACCGAGGACGGGCCGGCGACAATGTCGGCGCCTTCGTAGGCGTTGAAATTCGCCGGGTGGCGTACGCCGTAAGCGCGCTGGCCATCCTGGAACACTTCGGAGCCCTGGGCGCGAAACTGCGGTGCGATCCCGGCGTTCTGGCCGCCGCCACGGGTGATACCGGGGGCGTATTTGACCAGGTCGTCGGCGCTGCGGATCGAGTCGTTGGCCAACTGCTCGGCGTTGATTTGCACCACCGAGCGCGGCGTATCGAGGACTTTGGTTTCGGTACCGCCGTACACCGACGTCGGTGGGCGAGTGGGCAGGGCGTCGTCATCGGACTGGCTGGCACTGGCCTGCACGGTCACGGTTTGCAGTTGGGTATCGGCGGCAAAGGCCTGAATTGGCAGGCTTGCGGCCAGCAGCAGAGGTAAACGCAAGGCGATAGCGTGCATGGCAGAAATGCCCCATAAAAAGAATGAAGAGCGCACGGTCCCTTGTAGGAGCCGGCTTGCCGGCGATAAGGCCCTTGAGCCCTGCGCCGGTCGACCGGACGCCATCGCCGGCAAGCCGGCTCCTACAGGGCGATACGGTGTAAGTGGCTCAGGCCGTGTCTTTGAGCCAGAGCTTTTCAAAGCGCCAGGTGCTGAACAGCGACTCTTCCGACTGCGCCCCGCCGACGCGGGTGGAGACGCTGTCGAGCAAATCGGCATAGCCCCAGATCAGCATCCCGCCGCGCTCGTACTGGATCTGCTGGACCTGATGCACCAGGGCCTTGCGTTTTTCCAGGTCGGGCTGGGCCATGGCGGCCAGGAACAGTTCACTGAATTGCGGGTCGTTGAAGTGGGTCTTGTTGGACACCGCAAACGGCGCGTCGGTATGGATCGCACTGGCCAGGAACGGCGCGCCGATGCTGCCGCCGGTGCTCAGGGTCCAGTCGTTTTTCAACGGGCCCTGGAAAGTCGCCAGGTCCACCTGCTTGACCTTGAGGGTCACGCCAATGCGCTTGGCCTGCTCGGCCAGCACCAGCGCCGAACTCAAGCCTGGCCCCGGGGTGGTGATCAATTCCACCTCGAGGTTTTCCTGGCCGGCGTCCTTGAGCAGTTGCGCCGCCCGTTGCGGGTCGTAGGGGCGTGGCCCGAGGTCGTGGTTGAAGGTCGGGTCGCTGGGCGCATACAGATCATTGGCCACCCGGCCCTGGCCGTTCAATGCGCGGCGCACCAGTTCGTCACGGTCGGCCATCAGGCGAAACGCTTCGCGCACCCGCGGGTCGTTGAAAGGTGGCTTGTCGAGGTTCATGTCGAACGACAACCAGTTGCCGGTCACCGAGGTGATCACCTTCAGGCGCGGGTCCTTTTGCAGGATCGGCAGCTGTTCGGTGGGCATCACGTTGGCCATGTCGATCTGCCCGGAACGCAGGGCGGCGAGGCGCGAGACCTGGTCTTTGAAGTCGATGATCTCCAGCTCATCGGCGTAGGGCTTGCCGTCCTTGTAGTAGTTCTCGAAACGGGTGAACAGCGAGCGCTGGCCGGGGGTGAAGCTTTTCAGTTTGTAGGGCCCGGCGCCCACCGGGTTGGTAACCGGGTGGTAATCCACCGGCACGATGCCGCCGAAGTTGACCCAGGTTTCTGCCAGCGGCATGTAGCTGCGACCCTCGCGAAAACTCAGGCGCACGGTGCGGTTGTCGAGCTTGACCAGGTTGTCGCGGTCCACCCAGTGCAGCAGCGCCGCGTAGGGCGAGGCCAGCTGCGGGTCGGTGAGGCGGCGGATCGAGAAGATCAGGTCATCGGCGTCGATGGTCTTGCCGTTGTGGAACTCCAGGCCGGGGCGCAGGCGCAGGGTCCAGCTGCTGGCGTCGGCATTCGGCTCGGCAAACTCGGCCAGGGCCAGGCGCGGCTGCATCTGCTCGTCCCATTCCCAGAGCTTGCTGTACAACGCAAAGCCGCGAACGATGCCGCTGCCAATGGGTTTGTGGGCGTCGAGGTTGCCGCTCTGGTTGCCGTCGAGAATCCCCAGGCGCAAGCGCCCGCCGTAGCGGGGTTGATCGTCGGCGGTGACGCTTTTGGGCGTGTCAGCGGGGCCGCAACCGGCCAGCAGCAAGCCGCCGCCGACGGTCGCGCTGTAGCCGAGAAAGTCCCGACGGCTGAACAGTAGGCTCATGGCATCAGACTCCGGCCGGGCCGTTGGCGGAGCGCAGTTCCAGCACCGGCTCCTGGGGACGACTCAGTTCGCCGCGTTCACTGCGAAAGTGCGGCAGGATGTGCTCGCCGAGGCGGTAGGCTTCTTCCAGGTGCGGATAGCCGGCGAGGAAGAACAGGTCGATGCCGATGCTGTTGTACTCGCGAATTCGCGCCACCACGTTCTCGTAGCTGCCCACCAGCGCGCAACCCGGCGGAACACCGATGTAGCCAAAACCGGTCCACACATTGGGGTGGATGAAGAAGTCATCGAAGCCCTGGGTCTCGGTTTTTTCGCTGAAGCCGTGCTCGTAGCTGAGCTTGCGCGCCGTACGCAACCCGGCGTGGGCCGCCACGGCCTTGACCGCGCCTCGGGCGATGCCTTCGTCGAAGAAGCGTTTGGCTTCGGTGCGGGCCAGCTCTTCGGTTTCCCGAGTGATCACGTCAATCGACAGGCCGAAGCGAATGTCGGTGCGGCCCCATTTCAACGCGCGCTCGCGCAGGTCCGCGATCAGTGCAGCGATCTCGTCCGGGTGTTCGGCGCGCATAAGATAGAAGTCGGCATGCTTGGCGGCAAACTCCCGGGCGGGGATGGACGAACCGGCGGTGCAGATCAGCGGCAACTGGGCCTTCTTCAATGGCCCGCGCAGGCCGCCACCGTCGGCCTTGTAGAACTTGCCGTCGTAGTGGAAGGACTCGTTGTGCCAGAAGCCCTTGACCACGTCCATGAATTCGGTAGCGCGTGCGTAGCGTTCATCGTGGTCGCTGAAGTCGCCCACTTGGCGCTGGATCGCGTCCGAGCCACCGTTGATGATGTTCCACACCAGGCGGTTGCCGGTGGCCCGCTGGTAGGTCGCCGCCTGTTGCACCGCCACCCACGGGGTGTAGTGGTAAGGCTGGAAGGCGGTGACGAATTGCAGGGTGCGGGTTTCCCGGGCCAGCAGCGCGCAGACGGTCCACGGCTCCTCGCCGGTGGGCGCGTTGACCATCAGTGCGCCGCCAAAACCGTTGATTTCCGCAGCCCTGGCGATTTGCCCGAGGTAGTCGATGTAGGTGAAGTGATCACCGACACTGAAGCCCGATACCGCGCCGGTGCTGGGCCCGCCGCGATGCCAGTCGCCACGGTTGCGTGGGTCGCCGGGCAAAAACTGGGTTTCGCCGTGCAAGGGCAGGCGGGTGAAGAATTCAATGCTCATGCAAGCCTCCTGCTTATTGCGCGGTGGGGGCGCAGATCGGGGTGATCGGCTGGTCGTTGATGACCTTGTGGGCAAACGGGATCGAGTCCTTGAGTGACGCGTTGACCGTGGCGCTGTGGCCCAAGCCTTTGTACAGGTGGCCTTCGACAATGGAGCCGGCCTTGCAGGCGTCCTGCATCAGTTTGACCTGGGTCGCGGCGGCGGGGGTGGTGTCTTCGGCGCCGGTGCCGATGAAGATCGGCTTCGAGGTTTTCAGTGTCGGGTAGGACACTTGCGCCAGCCACGGGGCGAGTTGCTTGCCTTTGTAGTCTTTCTTGGTGTTGGCGATGCTCAGGCCGAGGCCTTCGACGTCGCCTTCGAGGGCGAACAGGCAACTGGTGCGGGCCTGCTCGAAAATCGGCAGGGCCTTGTCGGTGTAGAAATCGGCCGGGTTGATACTTGGGTCGTATTGTTGGGCGGCGAGCAGGGTATAGAAGCCGTAGGCCAGGGTGGGATCGACCTTGTTACGCACTTCTTCGCTCGGGTTCTTTGCATAGTCGAGGGTGTAGATCACGCCGGTGCCGATGCTGCCTTTCACCCCCAGGTCGGGGGCGTAGGTAGCGGCATAGGCCGCTGCGGCGAAGGCGCCGGCACCGCCTTGGGACTGACCGACGATCAACACCTTGTCGGCCAGCCCCGGTACATCGGCGACCACTGCCTTGGCGGCGTCGAGAATCCCGTAGGCCGCCATGCGGCTGTTCAGCAATGGGTGGCCGCCGGGCACGCCCAAGCCTTGGTAGTCGGTGGCGACGACGGCAAAACCTTCGGCCAGCCAGCGATTGAGGTAGGCCACGTCACGATACGAGCGACCTTGCCAGGACGGCGCACACACGTCCGCCACGCCCACGGTGCCATGGCCCCAGCTCGCCACCGGCCAACCACCGGCAGGCGGCGTACCTTTTGGCAGGAACAGCGCGCCAGACACCACAATCGGCGTCTTGTTATCGATGCCGTCTGTTGAGGTGTACAGAATGCGCTGGGCGCTGGCGGCATTGGCCAGGCTCAGGGTGCTGTCCAGGGGTTCGCTGCGCAGCAGTTTGCCGGGAACGGCCGGGATGGCTTTTTCCCAGGTGTAGAACGCCGAGACGCGGCCATCGCCTTGCAGCGGGTCGGGTTGGGCGTAAGCGTCGGCAGCAAACACGCTCATGGACAGGGCCAGGACGCTAAGGCCAAAGGCAAAGGAGTGCGGCAGTTTCATTATCAATTTCCCTATTACGGATTGGTGCTGACCTGGCCACGCAGGGCCGGCCAGTAGTCGGTGAGTTTCAGGTCGATCAGGGCCTGGTTGGTAAAACCGGTGGCCAGTGACGGGCCGATGTCGTAGGTGTCGCGAATCAGGTGGTTGGCCAGGGCGTAAGTGGTGAGCGCCTGGTAGTGCGCCTTGAGTTGCTGGTCGCTTTTCGGCGCCCAGCGATCCTTCCAGGCCACCGGGTCGTCCTGGTCGTCGCGGCGCAACACGCTTTCGGCGGTGCCGGCGCGGGATGACAGTTGGTAATAGGCGTCCTGGTTCTGTGGCTGGGAAATCCACCACGCAGCTTTCACCCAGGCGGTGGCGAGCAGTTGGGTGATGTCCGGGTGCTGCTGTACGAAGGTCTCGGTGCCCCACAGGTCTGAAACCAGCCGCCAGTCGTTGCTGCCTTGCTTGGTCGACCAGATGATCTTGCCCACGCCCTTGTCTTGCAGGGCATAGGCCTCGCTGAGCAACACCGCGGCATCGACCTTGCCGGCAGACACGGCGGCGGCGCCGACCTGCGGGTTGAGGTTGGCGATCTTGAAGTCGTCGAGCTTCAGCCCCTTGCTGGCCAGGAAGTTGCTGAAGGCGAACTCCCATGGTCGGCCGCGATGCAGCGCCAGGCGTTTGCCTTTGAGGTCCTCGATGGTTTTCGCGGTGGAGTTTTCGGGCACCACGAGGTAGATATTGTTGCCGCTGCCTCCGGGCACGATCAGCTTGCCCGGCACGCCACCGGCTCCGGCGATCACCGAGGGCAAGTCACCGCGTACGGCGAAGTCCAGGCTGTTGTTGCTGAAGCCTTCATTGATCTGCGGCCCGGCGCCGGCGTGAGGCAGGGCGATCCACTCCAGCTTGACCCCGCGCTCACGCAGTTGCGCTTGGAGCCAGCCGTCTTCGATAACGCGCCCGGCGATGCCGCCGAACACCGGTTTTCCGCCCTGGGTGTAGGCGACGATGGCGATTTTTACCGACGCCGGTGGCGTCGGTTCGGCCAGCACGCCGGTGCTGATCAGCACACCGAACACGGTGGCGATGTTGTTGCGCCAGAAACTTTTCATTGGAATCTCCCTGCTAAGTGATCGCGACGCCCTGTAGGCGCTGGCTTGCCGGCGAAGGCGTCCGTTTGGTCGGTGCAAGGCTTGAGGGCCTCATCGCTGGCAAGCCAGCTCCTACAGGGGAGGTGGCGTTGAGAGGGAGAGAGCAGATTGCATGCCATCAGCCGAAAAACGCGCTGCGCGCCTTGTAGAACGTGGCTTTGCGGGTTTTCTAAGTACTGGCTGGCAACGGCTTGGTGTTGATCTGCACACAGGCAGGTGCTGGCCGATTGCTGCTCCAGCAGCAGGTTGGGGGGGTTGTGTTGGTATATTCTTTTATGGAATATATAAATATTAATTAATAATTAAATGGTATAGAAAACTTCATGCACTATTGACAGGCGCTTTTACTGCCAGGAATGCACCATGTCGCTGATCACCCACCCCAACGCACGTGAATTGACCAAGTCGGTGCGCGCCACCGTGCTGGTCTTCAAGGACCCGCGCTCACAGGAACTGCTGGCGCGTATCGAACGCCTGGCCCCCAGTGAAGCCAATACGTTGATCATCGGCGAGACCGGCACCGGCAAGGAGTTGGTCGCGCGGCATATCCACCACCTGAGCCGTCGCGGCCGGGAGCCTTTTGTTGCAGTGAACTGCGGCGCGTTCGCCGAAACCCTGGTGGAAAGCGAGTTGTTCGGCCACGAAAAAGGCGCGTTCACCGGCGCCACCACCCACAAGGCCGGCTGGTTTGAAGCCGCTAACGGCGGCACGCTGTTCCTGGATGAGATCGGCGACTTGCCGTTGAACATGCAGGTCAAACTGCTGCGGGTTTTGCAGGAGCGCGAAGTGGTGCGCCTGGGCTCGCGCACGCCGATTCCGATCAACGTGCGGCTGGTGGCGGCCACCAACGTGAACCTTGCCGACGCGGTGGTGGCCGGGCATTTTCGCGAGGATTTGTTCTACCGCCTGCACGTCGCCACCATCCGCCTGCCGCCCCTGCGCGAGCGGCCGGGTGACATCCTGCCGCTGGCGGAATTTTTTCTGGAAGAACACTGCCAGCGGCTCGGTTACAACCGCGCTTCATTGAGCATCGATGCCGAGCGCAAGTTGCTGGAGCACAGTTGGCCTGGGAATATTCGCGAGCTGGAAAACGCGATTCACCATGCCTTGCTGGTATGCCGCAATCAGTTGGTGCAGCCACCGGACCTGCACCTGGTGGACATGCGTTCTTCGGGCATTCGCCAAGACGAGGCGCACCAGGCGGCGCCTGCAATCGCTGGGCCGGTGAGCCTGGAAGCGGCGTTGAATGCGTTGTTCGAGCAGAACATTGCAGACCTTTATGAGCACATCGAAGAGACGATCTTCCGTGCGGCTTATCGTTACTGCCATGGCAACCAGTTGCAGACTGGGCGTTTGCTGAATATCAGCCGCAATATCGTGCGGGCGCGGCTGGAGAAGATCGGCGAGTTGGGCAAGCCGGTGCTGCTCGACGAGCAGTGACGAGGGTGTTAGCGTTTCGGGCTTCTCTGATCTGTAGAGGGCTCGACGTTGATTCGACTCGCCGATTACATCGCTGATTTTTCTCGTTCGCCGCTGGCACCCTGGGCTGATCTTGCGCCTTGGGAGCTGGTCGGCCAGGCGCCTGGCGTGGTTCGCCAATTGCTGGCGGGGCTGTCTGATGATGAGTATGAAATTCACGACGAGATTGCGGTGCATCGCACGGCCGTTGTCGAAGTGGGGGCGGTTTTAAAAGCGCCGTTGATCATTGGTGCCCATTGTTTTATTGCCGCGGGGGCTTACCTTCGCGGGGGGTGCTGGGTGGATGAATATTGCATCTTCGGGCCGGGTGCAGAGCTTAAGACCTCCTTTGTTTTCAGCGGCAGCAAGCTGGCGCACTTCAACTTTGTCGGCGATTCGGTACTGGGGCACGGGGTTAACCTGGAAGCCGGGAGCATCGTTGCCAACTACCGGAACGAGCGTGACGACAAGCAAGTGCAGGTGCGCATTGATGGGCAGTTGCGGCGCACCGGCTGCGACAAGTTCGGCGCATTGCTGGGGGACCAGTGCCGGGTGGGCGCCAATGGCGTGTTGGCGCCGGGCGCGGTGCTCGGTTCAGGAAGCGTTGTAGGGCGCGGCCAACTGTTCGATGGAGAAGTGGATAACGGTTAGTCGAAAAGAACGTGGTATGCCGGCGGGTTATTAAATAGAATGAATCTCATTTGAGACTGACTCGCGCCGCGCAGGTTACTTGCCATGAATGATGCTGTAGTGCCGACGCACCTCGCTGAACCTAGCCTTCACACCCTGTACCGCGACCATCGCAGCTGGCTCGAAAGCTGGTTGCGGCGCCGCTTGGGCAACGCCTGGGATGCGGCCGACCTGAGCCAGGACACCTTTTTGCGGGTGTTGGCCAGCGCCCAGCCGATTGCCCAATTGCAGGAACCCCGGGCCTACCTGGTGACGGTGGGCAAGCGCTTGCTGGTGAATTTTCACCAGCGGCGCAGCCTGGAACAGGCGTATCTCAACGCGTTGATGCACTTGCCCGAGGCTTGCGTACCGTCGCCGGAACAGCGCTGGTTATTGCTGGAAACCCTGCAAGCCCTGGATGAATTGCTCGACGGTTTGCCGGCGGTGGTGCGCCGCGCGTTTCTCTGGAGCCAGTTGGAAGGCCTGGGCTATCGGGAGATTGCCGAGCGGCTCAAGGTGTCGCAGCGCACGGTCAAGCGCTACATGGCCCAGGCCTATGAGCATTGCCTGCTGGTGGACCTGTGAGCCGTACTGCGCCGGATCTGGCTCGTGCAGCGGCGCAATGGCTGGCGTTGCTGGAATCCGGCGGCGCCACCGAACGTGATCATGCCCGCCTGCAGCAGTGGCGTGACAGCCATCCCCAGCATGAGCAGATCTGGCAAAAAGCCCAATTGCTGCGCCAGCGGTTTACCGACTTGCCGCCAGCGTTGGCCATGGCCAGCCTCGATCGTCCGCAACCGGGACGGCGTGCAGTACTCAAGCGTGCCTTGGGCGTCGCCGCATTGTTGCCAACCGCGTGGTTGCTCAGTCGGCAATTGCCTATCGACGTGTGGCGCGCCGACCTGCACACCGCCACTGGCGAACGTAAGCGGGTGCCGCTGGTAGATGGCAGCAGCCTGCAACTGAATACCGCGAGTGCGGTGGACGTGGATACGGCCCAGCGGCGTGTGACGCTGGTGGAAGGGGAGATGGCGTTGACGGTGCCGGGGGCTGGTGCGCTGACGGTGCAGACGCGTTATGGCCAGGTGATCGTCAGCCAGGCTGAAGTGTGTGTGCGGCAGTTGTCTTCCGGGTGTTTGGTGTCGGCGTTGAAGGGCGCGGTGCAGGTGCAGGACCTGCGTGGGCAAGTGGCGACATTGCAGGGTGGGCAGCAGGTACGGTTGCAGGCGTCGGGGATGGGCGCTGCGGTGGTGTTTGATGCGTTGCAATTGGGTTGGCGCGACGGTGTGCTGACTGCGCAGAACCAGCTGTTGGGTGATTTTTTGCGGGAGTTGGAGCGGTATCGGCCAGGGGTAATGCGTTGGGACTCGAGCTTGGAAACGCTGCGGGTGAGCGGGAGTTTTCAGTTGGCCGACACTGATCGCATCCTTACGCTGCTGGCGTCGACGATGGCGCTGGAGGTGCAGTTTCGTACGCGGTATTGGGTGACGCTGGTGCCGCGCAAAGTGGTTGTCTGATGCGATCTGTGAGCTGGGGACATATCCGTTATTTAGGTCACGGCGGCTTATGGTTTCGCTCTTACAGCGAGTCACTTTGCAAAAGCGGCAAAGTAACCAAAACGCTCTGCCCCGCCTGTCGGCGCCTCGCCTAGGCTCGGCGTGCCCTCACTCCGGAATTGCTCCGCGGGCCGCCGCGACGGGCCATCCATGGCCCGGCGCGGCTAAACCGGCGTCCTGCCGGTTTACCCGCTCCTCAATCCCTGCGTTCGGCCTCGGGCTGAATGGGGCAGTTAGATCAAAATCAAGAGCAAGAGCACGGCGGCCTGAAAGCCGACCTGAGTGTTAAAAGCCAGATCAAAATCTGTAGGAGCTGGCTTGCCGGCGATGCAGGCGACTCGGTTTTTCAGATGCGCCGCGGCGATGCCATCGCAGGCAAGCCAGCTCCTACATTGGAACCGTGCCCGCTTTAGCTTTTGATCTGGCTTTTAACACTCAAGCCGGCCTGTAGGCCGCTGTGTTCTTGATCTGCTTGTGATCTTGATCTTAGGCGCCCCGTCAACCACGCTGGCCGAACGCAGGTATTACGGAGCGGGTAAACCGGCAGGACGCCGGTTTAGCCGCGACGGGGCAGGGACGCCCCGTCGCGGCGGCCCGCGGAGTAATGCCTTCGTTCGGGCACACCGAGCCTAAGCGAGGTGCCGAGTGGTGGGGCAAGAGCCTTTTGGTTACTTTTGGGCTCCTTTCAAAAGTGACCCGCCGTAAGGGCGGAACCCATACAAGCCATCACCTGAATAACGGATCTGCCCCCAGCCTGACTTAGCCCCAACACGTGCCTTTCAGATCACATGCGCCCGCTGCAACTCAGTCAACGCCAGTGCCTTGAGCCGCGCCAACAGCGGATCCCGCCGATCCCGCGGATGCACCAGCGTCACCGCCAGTTCCTGGCGAATACTGCTCGGCCGGTTGTCCATCACCAGCACCCGGTCGCTCAGGTACAGCGCCTCGTCCACATCGTGAGTCACCAGCAACAGGGCGATCCCGTGGTGTTTGGCCAATTGCAGCAGCAGGTCCTGCAGCTTCATGCGGGTAAACGCATCCACTGCGCTGAACGGCTCGTCCAGCAGCAACACCTGCGGCCTTGAATACAGCCCGCGAGCAATCGCCACCCGTTGCGCCATCCCGCCAGACAATGCCTTGGGCAACGCCTGGCCGAAGCCGGTCAGCCCCACTTCGTCAATCAACTGCGCGACCCAGGCCTTGTCATAGCCGTCGTCATCGCTGAAGCCGATGTTTTGCTCCACCGTCAGCCACGGCATAAGGCGCGGTTCCTGGAAGACAAACGCGACCTCGCCACCGCCTTGCAGCAGCTCACCCTGGTAGTCCGTTTCCAGCCCCGCGACGATCCGCAGCAAGGTGCTTTTGCCGCAGCCACTGGGGCCCAGCAAACTCACCGCTTCCCGCGGCTGCAAGGCCAAATGGACGTTGGTCAGCACGGTGGTGGCGCCGAAGTTTTTACGCTCGACGCGAATATCCAGTAGCGCTTCACTCATGCTCAATGCTCCGGGCCTTGGCCGTTGAAGGTGTCGCGCCAGGCCAGGCAGCGTTTTTCCAGCGCGGCCAACAGGCCATCGCTGATCTTGCCCAGCAGGGCCAATACGATGATCGCCGCCAGCACAATATCGGGTCGTGAGGTTTCCCGGCCATCGCTGAGCAGGTAGCCCAGGCCCTTGGTGGCGGCGATCAACTCGGCTGCCACCAGGAACATCCAGGCCAAGCTCAGGCCGCTGCGCAAGCCGGTGAACAAGCCGGGCAGGGCGGCAGGCAACAGGATGCGGCGCACCAGGCGCGTGCGGCTGAAGCCATACATCTGCCCGACTTCCACCAGCTTGCGGTCGATGTCGCGAATCGCCGCGACGCCGTTGAGGTACACCGGGAAGAACGCGCCGATGGCAATCAGCACGATCTTGGAGGTTTCATCAATGCCCAGCCACAACAGCAACAGGGGTACCCAAGCCAGGCTCGGGATCGAGCGCAGGCCGGCGAAAGTCGGCTCCAGGTACGCCTCGGCCTCGCGGCTCAGGCCAACCCAGGCGGCGAACACCAGGGCCAGGCTGGCGCCGATGGTGAACCCCAGCAGTACCCGCAACAGGCTGGCGCTGATGTGTTTCCACAGTGCGCCTTCAGCGAGGTCGGTAAGGGTCACGGCGATCTCGCTGGGTGCGGGCATCTGGTAGGACGGCAACCAGCCGATGCGCACCACCACCTCCAGGATCACCAGGATCAGCACCGGCAACGCCAGGCCCTTGAGTCGCCGTGGCCAGGCGCTGCGCTGGGCGGTGATCGTGGGTGCCAGGCTCACCGGCAGGGTTTCGCTTTTGCTGCTCATGACGCTCCCCTTATGGACGAGGCAAAGCCTGGCCGAAGCGTGGGTCGATCAACTGGTCAATCACCTGGTCCACATTCACCCCACGGCGCACCAGTTCCTCAGACACCAGGATCGGCGCGGCGGCCTTGGACGACACCACGTCCTGGGCCGTGAGTAACGGGCTGCTCAAGTCGGTACGGGACAGTTGCAGCTTGGCCACGTCCAGCGGCAGGCCGGATTCGTCTGCCAGCAGCCTGGCGAATTCGTCCGGGTGCTTCACCGCCCAGTTGCGGGCTTTTTCATAGGCGCCGAGCACCTTGGCGATGGTCTGAGGATGCTCCTTGGCGTAGGTGTCGGTCACGCTGACCACGCCGTAGCTGTTGAAGTCCTTGTTGCGGTACAACAGGCGCGAACCGGCCTGGATTTCACTGGCCGCCATGTGCGGATCAAGACCGGCCCAGGCGTCCACATCACCTTTTTCCAGGGCGGTACGGCCGTCCGGGTGTTGCAGGTGCACCAGTTCCACATCGTCCTTGCTCAGGCCGGCTTTCTGCAGGCTGCGCAGGGTGAACAAGTACGGGTCGGTGCCCTTGGTGGCGGCGATTTTCTTGCCCTTGAGGTCGCTCACATTCTTGAAGGTTGAGTCCTTGCGTACCACCAGTGCGGTCCACTCGGCGCGGCTATACACATACACCGATTTGATCGGGCTGCCGTTGGCCCGGCTCAACACCGCCGACAGGCTGGCTGAGGAGGCGAAGTCGACGCCGCCGCTGTTGAGGTATTCCAGCGAGCGGTTGCTGCCCTGGCTCAACACCCAGCCGACCTTGGTTTGCGGCAGCGCTTCTTCGAGCCAGCCGAAGTGCTTGAGCACCAGGCTCACCGGGGAGTAATAGGCGTAGTCGAGGTGGACTTCAGCCGGGTCGGTTTCTGTCGCGTGGGCCACAGGTTGCAGGCTGAGGGCGAGGGCGCAGGCGCCCAGCAAGGTGTTGACGAAGGGTTTCATGGAACAGCTCCGGGCAAGGCGGGAAAGAGAAGGCTTTTCTTATATTCAGAAAATTCATATGGCATGTTCCATCATGCGTTATAGGAATATGCAGTCTCTGTGCCAGCATCTTTGCAGCGCAAGGCAACACCTTGACGTAGCAGCTGTCGAGCCTAAGCGAGGCTGCGTTCGCGGTGTGTCAGGCAGACCGCTGACGCAGCCTCGCTTAGGCTCGACAGCTGCTACGCGGAGGAGTGGTTGGGAGTGGGGAGAAGGGCACTTTGTTGAATCACTGTTGGCTGTGCAACAGCTTGCATATGTTTTTATGGAATAAATAAAGAGTTATATATTCCTTTTGTTGTTTTCACGAATAGGGCACTTTGAGTGCCTGCGCATTCGTGCGGATTGACCCAACAGACCAAAGGAAAGCCGACATGACCATTAAAGCGATCAACGTGCGCAACCAATTCAAAGGCGTGATCAAGGAAATCCTGATCGGCGAAGTGGTGTCCGAGATCGACGTGCAAACCGCGTCGGGGATCGTGACGTCGGTGATTACCACGCGCTCGGTGCGCGACCTGGAATTGAAAGTGGGCAGTGAAGTGATTGCCTTTGTGAAGTCGACCGAAGTCTCTATCGCCAAGCTGTAACGGTGTGAACCCAATCCAAATGTGGGAGCTGGCTTGCCTGCGATGACTGACGTATCTGTCGACCGATTTGTCGGCTGTTACACCGCTATCGCAGGCAAGCCAGCTCCCACACTGATTTGTGTAGATTTAGTTAAGCCGGGGCCCGCCTCCTGATGGCCGAGATCCGGGCTTCTCACCCGAAGCGTCCGGCAGTTCCTTGGGCTTTTCACTCGGGTCCTTGTAGTCCTTGTGCAAATCCCCATCCAGCCGGTTGCTCGACGAGCCGCCGCTTTGCGGTGTAGCGTCGAAATGCTCCCACTCCGATTGCTGGAAGCGGAACAAACTGTCATCGGTCGGCGTGTCGCGGCCGTGGTAATGGTGGATCTCGTAGTGGGCGTATTCGACCTTGTCCGCCCAGTTGTCCTGCAACAAGCCGTCGCCAGCCAGGTCGCGGTACCAGTCGTTTTCTTTCTCGGTGGCCTTCTGTTTTTTGTTGTGGTCGACGAAGTAGCCGATGATCCCGCCCACCACCGCCAACACCACACCCACCAGGAACAGTGGCCCGGTCAGCGCGGCCGCCGTGCCCGCACCAAACAGGGCTGCCGCCCCCAATACCCCGGCCGACGCGCCGAACGCACCGCCCGCCACCTGCAAACCACCGGCTGCCTGAGCCAACGGGTCTTTGCTGTCTACGCCGCTTTTGATCGCCAACGCGCCAAGCACGATGTCGGCAAAACCACCGGCGATATCCGTTGCCGGGCCCAGCACCTTGATAACGGAACCGGCGATTTTGGCCGATTGGGACGCGCCAAGCTTGGCCGCGCCTGCTGCCGCCAGCCCATCATCCAGGTGGCTGGCCAGGCCTTCGGTGGCTTCAGTGACAGCTTTATCACCTTCGCCAAACAGCTTGGCCACACCGTCGTACTGGCTGTCGGGAACCGCATCCAGCGCGGCGGCGATCTCCTTGCTGACCTTGGAGTCGATCTCGGTGGGCTTGCTGAAGTCGATGACTTTGCCGGCCGCGCCTTCCTTGCCCCAGATTTCCGGCAGGGTCTTGTCCAGGCCGAGGAAGTCCACCAGGCCGCCCTTGCCCAGGGCTTCGCCGATCTTGTCACCCAGCTTGACGAAGTGGCTCGCGCCGCCGGCAAAACTCAGGAAATCCTTGGCGATGGTCATGCGTTGGGCCGGGGTTTCGCCGAGCTTGCCGCCTTTGCCCACCAGTTGGTAGATCCCCGAAAACAGGCTGACACCGGCGCCCATCGAACCCAGGATGCCTTTGCTGTTGAGGGTGTTGAACACCTCGCCGAGCATGCCGCGATCCGCCACCGGGATATACGGTTTGCTCAGGGCGGTTTTCACATCGGCTTCACTGATGGTGCCGCTGTTCTTGTAGACGTCGCCGAGTTCTTCCAGGGCCTTGGTCACGGCCGAGGATTTCTCCTTGCCCTCCAGGCCTTCGTTGAGGAACTTCTCCAGCACTTCCTGGCTGCGCCGCGGCAGGTCCAGCAGGTTGCCCTTGAGCACGCCCTTGAGCAGGCCGAACAGGTCCTTGGTGGCCAGTTCCTTGTTGTCGTCGGAGATCTTGCTGGGGTCCGACAGGATTTCGTTGAGGTCGGTGGTGAGGCCGTCGGCCTGGATATTCTGCGCCGCCTTGGTAGCAGCCTCCGGGTCGAACAGCGACAGCGAGGTGAGGGTGTTGCTCAGGTCCTGCTGGGCTTCGTGGCTCTTGCCCTGTTTTTGCAGGTCCTTGAGGTAGAGCACGTAGTCGGGGTTGTTGGTCAGGTCGAGGAGCTTTTGCTTGATCTCGTCCTTGTTGGGCAGGTGGCTGATGGCGTCATCCATCTTGGCCTTGTAGTCGGCCTGCACGGTCGGGTCTTTGAACAGTTCGCCGATCTGCTCCTGCACCGCCTTGCCGTCGATGATGTCGTGCATGTCGGCCGAGGTGAGTTCGGTCTGCTTGTCATCGAACTCGCGCCAGGTGGTATTGAACGGACGCTTGGACTCTTCGTAGCCGGTGATGCCATGGCCATTCTGGTAGGCGGCCTGGGCTTCCAGGGCGCGGACCAGTTTGGCGCGCGGGTCGTCCTTGGGAATCGAGCCGTCCTTGACGCCGGCGCGGTAGGTGTCGATCAGTTCGGTGGTAGCCAGTTCGCTGACGCTTTGGGTCGGCGATTTGTCGTCGTCCTTGTCGGCATGTACGCCGGTGTCGAGGTTGAGCACGTCCAGTTCGTCGTTGCTCGGCAGGTTGTACTTGGCCCGGGTCTCATCCACCGTGCCGGCGCTCCAGGCTTCCCACTTGGCGACGACTTCATCGTAGAGCTGCGGACTGAGCTCCTTGGAGACGATGACCTTGCCTTCGCTGGTTTCATAGCGGATCAGGCCGTCGCCCAGCTCATCAGGTGAACCGAAGGTGATCTCGGTGTTTTTCAGGAAATCATTCGGCCCGGCCAGTTTGTAACCGGCGTCTTCGCTGCTGTGGATCTTGCTCCAGGTGTCCTGGGCGGTGGCCACGCTCTTGAACAGTTCCGGGCTGACATCCGCCGACACCACCACCTTGGTGCCGTCGTGGGTCTCATAGGTCAGCACATTGCCTTGCTGGCCTTCGATCCAGCCGAAGCCCTTGTAGTCATTCAGTTCCGGTGCCTTGGTGTTGGCGTCCGCGAGGGTCGAGCCATCGTTGAGCGCGGATTCTACAGCGGCCTTTTTGTCCGGGTTGGTGTAAACCTCGTGCAGGCCGGCCAGGTAGTCGAACAGCTTGGGGTTGTCGTCGCGTGCCACGACCATTTTCTGGCCGTTGCTTTCAAAGCGGATCAGGCCCGGGCCCACTTCATCCTCGGGGCCGACGGTGGTGCCGGCGTAGGGCGGCCACACTTCGTTGTCGCCGGCACGCTTGTAGCCGGCGTCTTCGCTGCTGGTAAGGCCGGTGAAGCTCTCATAGGCTTCCTTGGCTTTCTGGAATGCCTCGGGGTTGTCGCGCTGGCTGATGACAAACTTGCTGCCGTCCTGGGTTTCGTAGCGGATCACGCCGGGGCCGGTTTCGTCGGGCGGGCCGAGGGATTTGTAGTCGCCGAGTTTTTCCGGGGCCGTGGCATCGCCGCCCAGGCGCTGGTAGCCGGCGGCTTCGCTGGCGTTGACGCCGGAGAGTGCCTTGAAGTCGGCGCTGACTTGCTTGAACAGGTCGGGGCTGTCTTTTTCGCTGACGATGACTTTCTTGCCGTCCTGGGTTTCGTAGCGAATCAGGCCGGGGCCGACTTCATCCGCCGGGCCGATGGCCTTGTAGTCACCCAGGCTTGTGGGCGGTGCAGCATCCTTGGCGGCCAGCTCATAACCTTGTTCCTTGCTGGCAGCGAGCCCTTGCGCGGTCTTGTCGCCGGCCTCGACCTTCTTGTTGTTGGCGCTGTTCTTGAGCAGCACATGGAACGCCGCGCCAGACTTGGGCGGCGCGAGGGGAAGGGCGTTGGGGTCGGACGAGCGATTGAGCGGCTGGGTCGTCATGCCATGGAACTCCTGCTGTTACCGGTAGGGCGAGTCGGCAAAAACAGTAACAGCAGGGGTTCGGCGCTCGTTGCGAAAAGTTGTGAATTGCGCCTTAACGGTGACGCAGGCTACGTTCCATGCGAGCAATGCCTTCTTCGAGCATGGCCCTTGGGCAGCCGAAGTTCAGGCGCACGAATTGCTGGCTGTCGTCGCCGAATTCCAGGCCGGCGCTGAGGCCGACTTTGGCCTGTTCGAGGAAGAACCGTTGCGGGTCGTCCAGGCCCAGGGCGCTGCAATCGAGCCAGGCCAGGTAGGTGCCTTGAGGCGCGTGCATCACCACGCCGGGCAGGCGCGTATGCACGGCGTCCAGCAGGTAGTCGCGGTTGCCTTGCAGGTAAATCACCAGCGCTTGAAGCCAGTCGCTGCAGTCGCTGTAGGCGGCACGCGTGGCTTCCAGGCCCAGCGGGCTGACGCTGTCGACCATGCCGCAGCGGGCGTTGTTGAAGCGCTCGCGAATCGCGGGGTTCTGGATCACCGCAAAGCAGGTCTTCAGCCCGGCGACGTTATACGCCTTGCTGGCCGACATCAGGGTGATGGTGCGCTGGGCGATCTCGGGGCTGAGGCTCGCGGTGGGAATATGCCGACGGCCGTCAAAACACAGTTCGGCGTGGATTTCATCGGAAACGATCAGCGCGCCCTGGTCCAGGCAGGCGGTGGCCACGGCCAGCAGTTCTTCACGGGGGAAGACCTTGCCCATCGGGTTGTGCGGGTTGCTCAACAGCAGGGCACCGGCGCCGGTGAGCGCCTCACGCATGGCAGGCAACGGCGTGAGGTACTCGCCCTCGGCGCTCAACTCAAACGGCACTTCGATCTTCGGCAGGTTCCAGTGCCCGGGCGCCAGGCGGATCGGGCGATAGTTGGGGGTTTGCAACACCACCGGTTGCCCGGGCTGCACAAACGCGTGCAGTGCCATGTTGAAACCCGGCTCGACGCCTGGCAAAAACAGCAGCTCATCGGGCTGCACGCGCCAGGCGTACTTGGCCCACAGATCGGCGACGATCGCCTCACGCACGCCATCGCAGGCCACGCTGTAGCCGAGGATCTGCTGGCCCAGGCGCTGGTGCAGTGCCTGAAGCACGGCCGGTGGTGCGGCGATGTCCATGTCGGCAATCCACATCGGCAGAACGTCTTGCGGGTAACGACTCCACTTGGTGCTGCCGGTGCCGAGGCGGGAGTGGATCGTGTCGAAATCAAAGCTCATGGGGGGCTCGTGTCAGGGAGGCGGGCGTGGAATGGCGCCAATTCTAGCGCCATAAATTTTATAGGCCAGCATTTGCGCATCTTCATTCGCCACATCCGCCCCAAGCTTCTACCCTTGAGGCATACCCCTCAGGACACCCAGCGCTCATGTACAAAGACCTGAAGTTCCCGGTTCTGATCGTACACCGCGACATCAAGGCCGACACTGTTGCCGGCGACCGCGTCCGGGGTATCGCCCGGGAGCTGGAACAGGAGGGCTTTAGTATTTTTTCGGCGGTGGACTACGCCGAGGGCCGCCTGGTGGCTTCGACCCACCACGGGCTGGCCTGCATGCTGATTGCCGCCGAAGGTGCCGGGGAAAATACCCATCTGCTGCAAAACATGGTGGAGCTGATCCGCCTGGCGCGGGTACGGGCGCCGAACCTGCCGATCTTCGCCCTCGGTGAGCAAGTCACCCTGGAAAACGCCCCGGCCGACGCCATGAGCGAGCTTAATCAACTGCGGGGCATTCTTTACCTGTTTGAAGACACCGTGCCGTTCCTGGCCCGGCAAGTGGCCCGTGCGGCGCGTGCCTACCTGGATGGCCTGCTGCCGCCCTTCTTCAAGGCGCTGGTGCAGCACACGGCGGATTCCAATTATTCCTGGCACACCCCCGGGCACGGCGGTGGCGTGGCCTATCGCAAAAGCCCGGTGGGGCAGGCGTTTCATCAGTTCTTCGGGGAAAATACCCTGCGTTCGGACTTGTCGGTGTCGGTGCCGGAACTCGGCTCGCTGCTGGACCACACCGGCCCGCTGGCCGAAGCCGAGGCGCGAGCGGCGCGCAACTTTGGCGCCGACCACACCTACTTCGTGATCAATGGCACCTCCACCGCCAACAAGATCGTCTGGCACTCCATGGTGGGCCGCGACGACCTGGTGCTGGTGGACCGCAACTGCCACAAGTCGGTGCTGCATTCGATCATCATGACCGGCGCCATCCCGCTGTACCTGTGCCCGGAGCGTAATGAACTGGGGATCATCGGGCCGATCCCCCTGAGCGAGTTCAGCCCCGAGTCGATCCGCGCCAAGGTCTACGCCAGCCCGCTGACCCGTGGGCGGCCGGCCAAGGTCAAGCTGGCGGTGGTGACCAATTCCACCTACGACGGCCTGTGCTACAACGCCGAGCTGATCAAGCAGCAACTGGGCAACAGCGTCGAGGTGCTGCATTTTGACGAAGCCTGGTACGCCTACGCGGCGTTTCATGAGTTCTTCGCCGGCCGCTACGGCATGGGCACCTCGCGCACGCCCGAGAGCCCGTTGGTGTTCACTACGCACTCCACGCACAAGCTGCTGGCGGCGTTCAGCCAGGCGTCGATGATCCATGTGCAGGATGGTGGCTTACGCAAGCTGGACCGCGACCGTTTCAACGAAGCGTTCATGATGCATATTTCCACCTCGCCGCAGTACAGCATCATTGCCTCGTTGGACGTGGCGTCGGCGATGATGGAAGGCCCGGCGGGGCGTTCGTTGCTGCAGGAGATGTTTGACGAAGCCCTGAGCTTTCGTCGCGCCCTGGCGAACCTGCGCCAGCATATTGCGGCCGAAGACTGGTGGTTCTCCATCTGGCAGCCGCCGTCGGTGGCGGGCATTGACCGGGTGGTGACCGCGGACTGGTTACTGCAACCGCAGGCGGAGTGGCATGGCTTTGGCGAAATCGCCGAAGATTATGTGCTGCTGGACCCGATCAAGGTCACCCTGGTGATGCCCGGCCTGAACGCCGGCGGGGCCTTGAGTGAGTGCGGAATCCCCGCGGCGGTGGTCAGTAAGTTCCTTTGGGAGCGTGGGTTGGTGGTGGAAAAAACCGGGCTGTATTCGTTCCTCGTGCTGTTTTCCATGGGCATCACCAAAGGTAAGTGGAGTACCCTGCTGACCGAGTTGCTGGAATTCAAGCGCAGTTATGATGCCAACGTGAGCCTTGCCAGATGTTTGCCATCGGTGTTCCAGCAAGGGCCTGCGCGGTATCAAGGCTTGGGTTTGAAGGACCTGTGCGACCAGTTGCACAGCTGTTATCGCAGCAATGCCACGGCCAAACACCTGAAGCGGATGTACACGGTACTGCCGCAAATCGCCATGAAGCCGGCCGATGCCTATGACCTGCTGGTCAAGGGCGAAGTCGAGGCGGTGTCCATCGACGCTTTGCCAGGACGCATCGCAGCGGTCATGCTGGTGCCTTACCCGCCGGGCATTCCGTTGATCATGCCGGGGGAGCGTTTCACCGAATCGACTCGCTCGATCATTGATTACCTGGCGTTTGCCAGGACGTTCGATAGCAGTTTCCCAGGCTTTGTCGCCGATGTTCATGGGCTGCAACACGAAGATGACGGCAATGGTCGTTGTTACACCGTCGATTGCATCAAGGGTTAAACATGTTTATGCAAGCTGTAATGAATCCGAAGTACCCGGGCCTCAGTGTCCGGGTGGCTGACGAGGGATTTGACGCCTACGTGTGGGGTAACGACTTCAGCTTTGAGGTCAGCGCCTACGGTGTGCCGGAAATGGGCAAGCGCGTCGACCAGTGGGCGGTTGAGCGGATCGTACCGTACCGCAAATGCTACGGCATCGACCCCGAGGAGTTTGCCAGTTTCCGCGATGCCGCCGACAGCGCGGTGTTCATGGCGTACCTGGATGACCGGCCCGCGGGGCACATTGTGGTCAGCACCAACTGGAACGGCTTTGCCCATGTGGATGAACTGGCGGTGGTATTGCCCGCGCGGCGTCACGGGGTGGCCAAGGCGTTGCTGGACGTGGCGCAGTTCTGGAGCCGCAAGAAGAACCTCCCGGGGATGATGCTGGAGACCCAGAACAACAACCTCGGCGCCTGCCGGCTGTATGAGCGTTGCGGGTATGTGATGGGCGGGATCGATCAACTGCGTTATCGCGGGATTGATCCACAGACCCGTGAGGTGGCGATTTTCTGGTATCGGTTGTTCAAGTCGGAACTGGAAACGGTCTAAAGCGATCAGCCCGCGAGCAGGCTTTCGGCCTTTTCGGTGACAATCTCCAGCAATGCATTCAAGGCCGGCGATGCCTCGCTGTCCTTCAGGGTCAACGCATACAAGGTCACCGGAATCGGTGGTGACAACGGGCAGGCATCCAGCCCGGCTTCCCGCGCGCCGGTGGCGGTGAACGGGTCGACAATCGCCAAACCTTCCCCGGCCTCGACCATGCTGCGCATCATCTGGTACGTCTGCACTCGCGTTTGCACCACCGGCAGCGGGCGCAGGGCTTGCAGCTTGCTGTCCAGCAGGCGGCTGAGTGGGTCGTGGCCTTCAAGCCCGATCATTGACTGCCCGGCCAACTCCTGCAGCGCAATGTACTTCTGCCGGGGCTTGAGCCAACCATGTGGCGCGAGCAATTGCAGTTTGCCGTGGGCCAGCTGTGTGCTGTGGATTTGCGGGTGTTGCGGGTCGTGCAGGCTCAGGCCCAGGTCCGCTTCGTGAAGCAGCAGGCTTTTGACGATATCCCGGGTGGAGTGGCTGGAGAGGTTGCACGGCACGTCTTGAAAGCGCCGGCGCAGCACGGCAATCGCCTGGGGCAACAACTGATTGGCCAGCGGCGGGGTGCACAGTGCGCGCAAGGGCGGGGCATGGTGGTGCTTCAGGCTGCTGGCCAGGCGCTGCACAGGCTCAAGGGCGGCATAGAGACGGGCGATTTCGCCCTGCAACTCCTGCGCCTCACGCGTGGCCTGCAAGCGTCCGCGCACACTGGCGAACAGCATGAAACCCAGTTGCAACTCGGCATCCTTGAGCGTTGCGTCCACTTCGGCCACAGGCAGTTGCAACCATTCGGCGGCCGTGCCGAGGTGTCCGGTCTGCAAAATCGCTTGAATGACTTCGATATGACGTAAACGCATGGCCGGAGTCTATGTTCAGCGCGACGTGGATTCAATGGCTTAGGCCAGGCTGCGCAAAAAAGACCCGGCACGGGAGCGGCCCAACTAGACTTGCACGATCAAGTCCCAGGTACCTGCAACCAACAGGTCATACAAAGGGCGTATCAACCAAGGGATCCATGGGGGAGCCTGATCGATGCTCGGTAAAACACAGATGCGAGGGTTTTCGTCGTGGGATTTGCTGGTGGTACTGCTGGTGGTCGGCGTGCTGGCGTTTGCGGTGGGGCCACGGCTCTTTGGTGACGTGACCCAAGCGGAAATTGCCACGGCCAAGGTCCAGCTGAATGAGCTGGGCAAGGCGGTGGAGCAGTTTCATCAGGATGTGGGGCGTTATCCTACCGATGACGAGGGCCTGGCGGTGTTGACGGTTAAACCTGCAGGGGAAGGGCAGTGGCGGGGACCCTATCTCAAGGATGAAGACATGCTGACTGATCCTTGGGGTGTGGCCTACCAATACCACTCTCCTCCCAGCCAGGCCAAAACTCACTTTGATCTGTTCTCGTTCGGCAAGGACCGGACACTGGGAGGCGTCGGCGATAATGTTGATATCGCCTATGGGGAATAAGGTCTTATGAAGCGTGGGTCGTTGCGGATTCGCGGGTGATGATGGTGCCCGACTGAATCAATCTGAATTCATCGCCATCCAGTTTTTCTACACGATCGCCAATGGCCAGCTTGTAGGTAATGGTGGGCGCGGAGCCAGTCAGGTCGCCTTGGGGCGGGTTGGATTCCTGGAACTCATGCACCGAATAAACGCGACCTTCTGCGTCTCTGGCATGGAACTGTCCGACAAGTACTGCTGCCATCTGCTTAGAACCTCTGGAGATAAACACTCGATTTGCGGTTCTGTAGACCGTAGGAGAGCGGGGTAGTTTACCTATGGAAAAAAAATACTATTCGTTGACTTTTTCAGACATTACTTACAAATCCATCTGCGGTGTAAAGGTCCCTGGGGATTGCAAGAACGGGCTGGTGATCACGCCGCGCAGGCTCTATAACTACAAGCTCCTTAAGTCAGAAACCGGGAAACCTCAATGAGCAAGGTCTACACGATTGCCGTACTGGTCGGCAGCTTGAGAAAAGAGTCGATCAACCGCAAGGTCGCCCTGGCATTGGCCGAGTTGGCGCCCGCCAATCTCAAGTTGAACATTGTCGAAATTGGCGATTTGCCGCTCTACAACGAGGACATCGACGGTGCTGCACCGCCGGCAGCCTACAGTACTTTCCGTCAACACGTGCGTTCATCCGACGCGGTGCTGTTTGTGACCCCCGAATACAACCGTTCCGTGCCGGGTGTATTGAAGAACGCGATTGACGTCGGTTCGCGCCCTTACGGCCAAAGTGTCTTCAGTGGCAAGCCAGGTGCGGTGATCAGCGTGTCCCCCGGCGCCATTGGCGGGTTTGGTGCCAACCACCATTTGCGCCAGTCGCTGGTGTTCCTTGATGTGCCGTGCATGCAGCAGCCGGAAGCCTACCTGGGTGGCGCGGGCAGTGTGTTCGATGAGTCGGGCAAGGTGTCGGAAAAGACCAGGCCGTTTTTGCAGGCGTTTATTGATGCCTACGGTAAGTGGGTGGAAAAACAAAGCGCATAAGTAAACTGTAGGAGCGAGTGTGCTCGCGAAGGTCGGTAACGATGACGCGGGCTAGTTGAAAGCCCGCGTCGTCTTGAGGTTTTTCGCGAGCAAGCTCGCTCCTACAGTGTGCCGGGGTTATCTGAGCCAGTTGGTTTTCGCCAACTCAATCACTTCATCACCGCGCCCGCTCATTACCGCTTTGAGCATGTACAGGCTGAAGCCCTTGGCCTGTTCCAGCTTGATGCTCGGTGGCATCACCAGCTCCTGGGTGGCGGTGACCACGTCCACCAGCACTGGGCCGTCGTGGGCCAGGGCGCGGCGCAGGGCCGGCTCCAGGTCTTCGGATTGCTCGACACGAATCCCGAGGATGCCCATGGCATTGGACATGGCGGCAAAGTCCGGGTTTTTCAGCTCGGTGCCGGTGTCCAGGTAGCCTGCAGCTTTCATCTCCATGGCGACAAAGCCCAGGGATGAGTTGTTGAACACCACCAGTTTCACCGGCAGATTCAACTGCGCCAGGGTAATGAAGTCTCCCATCAGCATGGTAAAGCCACCGTCGCCAGACATCGAAATAACCTGCCGCCCCGGGAACGCTGCTTGTGCGCCGATGGCCTGGGGCATGGCGTTGGCCATCGAGCCGTGGTTGAAGGAGCCGATCAGCCGGCGTTTGCCGTTCATCTTCAAGTAGCGTGCTGCCCACACGGTAGGCGAGCCAACGTCGGCGGTGAAGATTGCATCGTCGTCCGCCAGTTCACTGAGCAGGCGTGCAACGTATTGGGGGTGAATCGGCCGGCCAGCCTTGGACGGTTCTGCCAGGTCATCCAGCCCCTGGCGCGCTTTCTCGTAATGCTTGAGCGAGGTTTCGAGGAAGCTGCGGTCGGTCTTGCGGGTCAGGCGCGGCAGCAGCGCCTGGAGGGTTTCGCTGACGTCTGCCGCGATCCCCAGGTCCAGCGTGGCGCGGCGGCCCAGTGCCTGCGGGTTGCGGTCGACCTGGATGATCTTCGCGTCGGTGGGGTAGAACTGGCGATACGGGAAGTCGGTGCCGAGCATGATCAGCGTGTCGCAGTTGAGCATGGCGTGGTAGCCGGAGCTGAAACCGATCAGGCCGGTCATGCCGACGTCGAACGGGTTGTCCCACTCCACATGCTCCTTGCCGCGCAGCGCGTGAACCACAGGGGCGCCCAGTGCGTCGGCCAGGGCCACGACTTCATCGTGGGCGCCCGCGCAGCCGCTGCCGCACAGCAGGGTGACTTTGCCGCTGTGTTCAAGAATGTCGGTGAGGCGTTGCAGGTCCTGTTCGGCCGGCAGCGTGCGGGGCGCCAGCAGGGCCGGCCATGGCTTGAACTTATCTTCCACTTCCAGCAACGACACATCGCCCGGAATCACCACTACCGCCACGCCGCGATTGAGGATCGCCGAACGCATGGCGCGGTGCAGCACGTGGGGCATCTGTTCGGGGTTGGTCACCAGCTCGATAAAGTGGCTGCACTCCTTGAACAGCTCCTGAGGATGGGTTTCCTGGAAGTAGTTCAGGCCGATCTCGGAGGAGGGGATCTGTGCGGCGATGGCCAGCACCGGCACATGGTTGCGATGGCAGTCGAACAGGCCGTTGATCAGGTGCAGGTTGCCCGGGCCACAACTGCCGGCGCACACCGTCAGTTCGCCGGTGGCCGCCGCTTCGGCGCCGGCGGCAAACGCAGCCACCTCTTCGTGGCGTACATGCATCCACTCGATGCTGTCCATGGTGCGCAGGGAGTCGGTCAGGCCGTTGAGGCTGTCGCCGGTCAGGCCCCAGATGCGCTTGATGCCCGCCTGTTCAAGAGTGGTCGCCAGTTGCTGGGCCAGGGTGATTTTCGCCATGAAGAACTCCAATCGTCAGTGAGGGTAAAAGCTGCTGATCAGTAGAGGACAGTTCCATGGCGTTGAATGCTCCCCGCTCAATGTGAAGATTTGGTCATTGCGGCGCGATATTGGCGTGATGACCTCTTGGATATCGTCCTCGGTCATCGCCTTGGGCTGGGCGAACATCTTCGAAAAGCCACCCAGGTCGAGGGATACTACCGAAGGCGCCAGCGCCTGCTGGCCGAGGTTGGCCATGGTCTGGCGCCCGGAGTTGCGGGCGGTGATCGCGACCGTCAAGGCTCACCCGGAAGGCGAGCCTTGCTTGATCAGTGGGAGCTCGCTCCCACGTGTAGAGGTTACCAGTCGACTGCATAACTCAGGCTGAACGTGCGGCCTTCAGCATTCGGGTAGGGCGCGCGGGCGTTGGCCTGGGCAAACATGTTCTGGTAGTTGCGGTTGGTCAGGTTGTAGACCCCGCCCTCCAGGCGACCCACCGGCAAGGCTACCGAACCCAACACGTCGAACAGCGTGTAGCCCTTGATATCGCGACCGTTGTTGTCGTCGAACGCAGCGTCATAGTTGGCCAGTCGCATGCCCTGCACGCGCAGGTTGTAGTCGCCGCGGTCATAACCCACGAACGCCGTGGTCTTGGCCGGTGAAATGCGCGTGGCGGGCAGGTCGATCCATTTGCCGTTCTGGTTGGTCTCGCCCTTGGCGTAAGCGTAGGTGCCGCCCACCGACCATTGATCTGTCACGTTGTAGGTCAGCGTGGTTTCCGCGCCGCGCACCCGTTCTTTCTGGTTGATCAAGCGCAGTACACGGTCATTGGCATCATAGAACTGGGTGACGTCGGAGGTGTTCTCGTAGGCCGTGACGCTGGCTTGCCACTTGTCCCAGTTGCCACGCCATCCCAGCTCATAGCTGTTGACCTTGAGGGCCTGGGCGTTGAGCTTCTGGATGTCGAAGGTGCTGTTGACGTCACGCAGGAAGCGCTGGATATCCGGCAGGGAAAAGCCCTGGCTGAAGTTGGCGAACACGTCCTGGTTTTCGCTCAGGTGGTACACCGCGCCGAGGTTGTACAGGGTGTCGTTGTATTTCAGGGTGCCACCGGGAAGGGTCGCACGGTTGCCGGTCTGGACGATTTCACCGTAGGCGATGCTGTCGGAAATCTCGCTGTCGATCCATTCGCGACGCACGCCGCCGCGCAGTGTCCAATCACCAATGTCGTAGGACAGTTGACCGAAGATCGCCTTGTTGGTGGTGGTGATGTCCGGCCCCAATTCAAAGGTAGTCCCGGTCTTGGTGTAGCTCAGGCCATTGACCCGGTATTGGTCGCCGCGTTGGGTTGAGGTTTCGTGATTGTAATCCGCGCCCCAGACCAACGAGCCCGTGGCTGGGCCGATATCCGGCATGGCGGTTTCGATGGCGGCCCGCAGGCCGTACACATCCTGCACGCTGTTGTTGTCGGAAACCCCGGCGCGCCCCCGTGACAGGTCCGGGAAAAACAAAGCATCGGCGCGCCGCCAGTAGCTTTCCACCTGCAGGCCCTGGCCGTAGAAATCCTTGTCGGTGTAGTTGAGGTTGACGGCCTGGTTGTGGGTGAACGGCTGGTCATCCAGGTCCAGGCCTTTTACGGCGACGGCTTGGCTGGTGATGCGCGGGTTCTTGGTGTAGTCGGTGTCTTGCTGGTCTTTGTAGTCCTGCAGCGACAGGCTGATCTTCTTGTCGGCATCCAACTCGTAGCCGAAGCGACCTTGCAGGTCGTAGGTGTCGGTGTCCATGTTGCTGCCCTGGGACGTGTCCTGGGGGATGCGGTGCCCGTTACCGTCAAACTGGTCGTTGCGTTGCACACCGTTGGCCGACACGTACCAGTCGAGTGCGTCCTTGCGCCCGGTAGCGCTTTGGAACACGTCGTAGGCGAAGCCCTTCTTGTTGAGGTTGTTGCCGGACGTCAGTCCGACCTTGCTGCTGAAAGCCAGGTCTTCGCCTTTGTTGCGCTTGGTGATGATGTTGATGATGCCGCCGGATGCGCCGGCACCATAGACACTGCTGGCGCCGGAGACCACTTCGATGCGCTCGATGCTCTCCGGGGCGATACTGTTGAGCTGGCGGAAGTTGTCTCGCGTCGAGTTCTGCGAAACCCCGTCGATCAGCACCAGGGTGTTACGCCCGCGCAGGGTCTGGCCGAAGTTACTCATGCCGCCGGTGGCGGGAGAAATGCCCGGCACCAGTTGGCCCAGAATGTCCGAGACGCGTCGCCCGGCGCCGGTTTGCTGGGTGATCTGTTGTTGATTGATCACCTGCACAGAGCCGGGAATCGAGGCGATGCTGGCCTCGGTGCGGGTGGCGGACACCACCACTTCCTGCAACTGCATGGCGTTGGACGTGTCAGGCGCCGTCTCGGTTTGATCGGCCCACGCCGGGGTGCTCAATGAGCCGATTAAGGGCAATAAGATAGACAGTTGGATTTTTTTCATTTTTTTCTTTTTAAGTGTTGAGAAGTGTTGGCAGAAGAAAACGGCTGGTAATGCAGCCCATCCATTTACTGGCGACGGCGGTGAAGGCCAGGGTCAGTGCGCAGGCTACGGCCCGACAGCAAAGGGTCGAAGCGCGGGCGGGTGTGGTCGCAAAGGGTCACCTGCAGCGGTGGTGATTTTCGTACTCAAGTGCGTCTGCGCGCAGTAACCCATCACGAAACAGCGCCTGGATCAAACGTTGCAAGCTGCGCTCGGCAGCGGGTGCCAAGGTGTTGATCAGGGAGTCGAGTGTGATGCGATGGGGCTGCAAGAGGGGAGTGCCACGTGCCTCGCTCCAGCGAGTCAGTAGCAATTGCGGTTTTGTGCTGTATTCGTACGTCAAGTGGTAGTCCTTTTGCGCAGCCTTGAGTAAAAAGCAGGCGGAGGATACCCAGTTAAAATGTGTAAACCAATGATAATCATTGTTATTCACAGCTTGACGTTTACAGTCTGATACATTTTGCGCAGGTTTGTGGCGTCTGGCTGAACCGCTCTAGCCCTTGGATTCATTGGCCTTTGCGAGTGGTTTCAAGGCCCTGAGGGAGTACTCCGTATCGATGTGTAAATATCTCCTGAGCACATAGACGACTGTTCTTACAGTCCATATTCAGACTATGCCGCAGTTGCCCCATTTTTTCAGCAGGCACAAAAAAACGCCGCGTACCTTGCGGTACGCGGCGTTCGTTACAGCGACAAAACCTTAGGCTTGAATCACAGGAATGTTGGCGTTTGCAGCGGCTTCACGGAACTCGGCGATCTGGTCAAAACTCAGGTAGCGATACACGTCGCTGGCCATGGTGTTGATCTTCGCGGCGTATTCCATGTACTCCTCGACGGTCGGCAGACGACCCAGGATCGAAGCCACGGACGCCAGTTCGGCCGAAGCCAGGTAGACGTTCGCGCCGTCACCCAGACGGTTCGGGAAGTTACGGGTCGAAGTCGACACAACGGTCGAGTTCGGCTCTACACGTGCCTGGTTACCCATGCACAGCGAGCAGCCCGGCATTTCCATGCGCGCGCCAGCCTTGCCGTAGATGCCGTAGTAGCCTTCTTCGGTCAGTTGGTGAGCGTCCATCTTGGTCGGCGGCGACAGCCACAGACGGGTTGGCAGCTGACCCTTGACCTGATCCAGCAGTTTACCGGCAGCGCGGAAGTGACCGATGTTGGTCATGCACGAACCGATGAACACTTCGTCGATCTTCTCGCCTTGTACCGACGACAGCAGACGGGCGTCGTCCGGGTCGTTCGGCGCGCAGAGCACAGGCTCTTTGATGTCGGCCAGGTCGATCTCGATGATTTCAGCGTATTCGGCGTCAGCATCGGCAACCATCAGCTCAGGGTTGGCAACCCAGGCTTCCATCGCTTGGGCACGACGTTCCAGGGTACGCGCATCGCCGTAGCCTTCGCCGATCATCCAGCGCAGCAGGGTGATGTTGGAGTTCAGGTACTCGGTGATGGATTCTTTCGACAGCTTGATGGTGCAACCGGCAGCCGAACGTTCAGCCGAAGCGTCGGACAGCTCGAAAGCTTGCTCGATGCTCAGGTTGTCCAGGCCTTCGATTTCCAGGATGCGGCCGGAGAAGGCGTTCTTCTTGCCTTTCTTCTCTACGGTCAGCAGGCCAGCCTGGATCGCGTAGTAAGGAATGGCATGAACCAGGTCACGCAGGGTGATACCCGGTTGCATTTCGCCTTTGAAGCGCACCAGGATCGATTCCGGCATGTCCAGTGGCATAACACCAGTGGCTGCGGCGAATGCTACCAGGCCGGAACCGGCCGGGAACGAAATGCCCATCGGGAAACGGGTGTGGGAGTCACCACCGGTACCGACGGTGTCCGGCAGCAGCATACGGTTCAGCCAGCTGTGGATGATGCCGTCGCCTGGACGCAGCGATACACCGCCACGGGTCATGATGAAGTCAGGCAGGGTGTGGTGGGTAGTCACGTCGATCGGCTTTGGATAGGCCGCGGTATGGCAGAACGACTGCATTACCAGATCGGTGGAGAAGCCCAGGCACGCCAGGTCTTTGAGTTCATCACGGGTCATCGGACCGGTGGTGTCCTGGGAGCCGACGGTGGTCATCTTCGGTTCGCAGTAGGTGCCTGGACGAACGCCAGCCACGCCGCATGCCTTGCCGACCATTTTCTGCGCCAGGGTGTAGCCCTTGTCGCTTTCAGCCGGAGGCTCAGGCAGCTTGAACAGGGTCGAAGGTGGCAGACCCAGCTCAACGCGAGCCTTCTCGGTCAGGCCACGGCCGATGATCAGCGGGATACGACCGCCAGCACGGACTTCGTCCAACAGAACCGGGGTCTTCATTTCGAAGGTGGTCAGGACTTCATCGCTGTTGTGCTTGGTGACTTTGCCAGCATGCGGATACAGGTCGATCACGTCGCCCATGTTCATGTTGGTGACGTCGAATTCGATTGGCAGTGCGCCAGCATCTTCCATGGTGTTGTAGAAGATTGGAGCGATCTTGCTGCCGAAGCAGAAGCCGCCAGCGCGCTTGTTCGGCACGTAAGGCACGTCGTCGCCGAAGAACCACAGCACCGAGTTGGTGGCCGATTTACGCGACGAACCAGTACCGACCACGTCACCGACGTAAGCGATAGGGAAGCCCTGGCCGCGCATTTCTTCGATCTGCTTCATCGGGCCGGTTTTGCCTTGCTCATCCGGCACGATGCCTTCACGGGCCATTTTCAGCATGGCCAGGGCGTGCAGCGGGATGTCAGGACGGGACCAGGCGTCCGGGGCAGGGGACAGGTCGTCGGTGTTGGTTTCGCCAGTCACCTTGAACACGCGCAGGCTGATCTTGTCGGCCAGGGTCGGGCGGTTCTGGAACCACTCGCCGTCGGCCCAGGACTGGATCACGTCTTTGGCGTGCTGGTTGCCGTTCTTGGCTTTTTCTGCAACGTCGTGGAACGCGTCGAACATCAACAGGGTGTGCTTGAGTTGGGCGGCAGCGACGGGAGCCAGTGTGGCGTCGTCCAGCAGATCGACCAGGGTCACGATGTTGTAGCCGCCTTGCATGGTGCCGAGCAGTTCAACAGCGCGTTTCTTGTCGATCAGGGGGGAAGTGGCTTCGCCCTTGGCCAGGGCAGACAGGAAACCGGCCTTGACGTAGGCAGCTTCGTCAACGCCTGGTGGAATGCGGTTGGTGATCAGGTCAACGAGGAATTCTTCTTCGCCAGCCGGGGGGTTTTTCAGCAGCTCGACCAGGCCTGCGGTTTGTTCGGCGTTAAGCGGCTGGGGAACGATACCCAGGGCGGCGCGCTCTTCGATATGTTTGCGGTAGGCTTCAAGCACAGTTATTACCCTCATCAGTGGTCCCACGGGACGCTCATCCAGAAATGCACAGCACGCATGCGCTCGGGGGCTTTTTGGGCCGTAGAGCCAGCGCTGCCGGCAATCCTCACAGAAGCTGCTTTCAAAGTTTTACGCCTGCAGAACGGAGCTGATGAGGGTTGGCGCTGGCTATTTACCGGGTAAATAACCATCGCCAACACCGTTCTTTAGGAACGACTGTGCTCGTGACGCTTTGAAAACAGCTTCCAACGGATTATTGGCGCCTTACAAGGCCGGATGATTCTACGGCAAAAAAAATCTAAACGTAAGTTGCCTTGCTAAGTTTGCGGGGTGATGAACCTTAGACAAAGGGCTAACATGTGCAACTGTTTCGCTGATTTGTGCGTTGTCGACCATGTCCAACCAAACTATCAAGACCCCCTGCGTCGGGCTGTGCTCCACGGTTTACGGTGATCTTGTGTGCCGTGGGTGTAAGCGTTTCCACCATGAGGTGATTCAGTGGAACGGGTATAACGAGGAACAAAAACGTGCGGTTTGGCTGCGGCTGGAGCAGTTGTTGGTGCAGGTGATGGCGGGGAAGCTTGAGGTGTTTGACCCCAAAATGCTGCGGGGGCAGCTGGAGCAGCGCAAGATTCGGTTTGTGCCGCATCAGTCGGAGTACTGCTGGGCGTATCAGTTGATTGCCCGGGGGGCTCGGGTGATCAGCAATCTGGAGGCTTATGGGATGGTGTTGATGCCGGAGTTTCGGGAGTGGGGGTTGCCTGAATTGCGGGATGCGATTGACCGGGAGTTTTTCATCCTGTCCGAGGCGCATTATCAGCGGTATATCGCGCCGGGGTTTCTCAGGGATGCGTTTGGTGGCTGATGGTTTTCTTGGGTTGAGTGTATATCCGTTGCTGCGGTAACGGCCTCCTAGGGTTCCGCTCTTACAGCGGGTCACTTTTGGCAAACGCCCCAAAAGTAACCAAAAGGTCTTTGCCCCACCACTCGGTGCCTCGCTTAGGCTCGGCATGCCCGCAATCAGACCCGTCTCCGCGGGCCGCCGCGACGGGCCATCCATGGCCCGGCGCGGCTAAATCGGCATCCTTGCCGATTTACCCGCTCCACCGTGCCTGCTTGCGGCCATCGTGGTTGACGGGGCCCGCAGTTCAAGGTCAACAGCAAGAGCACGGCGGCCTGAAAGCCGACCTGAGTGTTAAAAGCAAAAGCAAGGCGTAGGAGCTGGCTTGCCGGCGATGCAGGCAACTCGGTTTTTCAGATACACCCAGGTGATGCCATCGCCGGCAAGCCAGCTCCTACGGGCGTGTTCGCTGTTGATTTTGCTTTTAACACTCAAGCCGGCCTGTAGGCCGCTGTGTTCTTGATCTGTTGTTGATCTTGATCTGACTGCCCCATTCAGCCCGAGGCCGAACGCAGGGATTGAGGAGCGGGTAAACCGGCAGGACGCCGGTTTAGCCGCGACGGGCCAGGGACGGGCCGTCGCGGCGGCCCGCGGAGCAATGCCGGAGTGAGGGCACACCGAGCCTAGGCGAGGTGCCGACAGGCGGGGCAGAGCGTTTTGGTTACTTTTGCGCTTTTCAAAAGTGACCCGCTGTAAGAGCGGAACCCATAGCGGCCCTGACAACAACAACGGATATGCCCCCCAAAACCAGCATCACCCATTAGCCAGCTCTTCCAGATGATCCATCAACTCCTGCGGCTTAAGCACCAACACGTCGCTGTCCACCGCATCCAGCACCACCTCCGCCGTATTCCCGATCAACGCCCCGGAAATCCCGGTACGCGCCACCGTACCAATGATGGTCACCACCGCCTGACACTTATGCGCCGCATGAGGAATCAATACATCCGCCGGCCCTTCCTCAATGTGCAAATGCGTGTCGTCAATATCAAACTCCGCCTGAAACGCCTTGCACTGCTCCCGATACCGCGCCTCGATCGTCTCCTTGAGCTGAAACACCGGATCAGCCGCCGACAACATCGGCGACGGATGCGCGCTGATCACATGCAATTGCGCCTTGGCCAGGCTGGCGATATCAAACCCATGATCAATGATCGAGTTATGCAACGCCTGATGCTCGGCATCGGAATTACCCACATCAATCGCCGCCAGTATCACCCCGCCAGCCCACGGTTTGGACGTCTTCACCAGCAGCACCGGCGTAGGGCAGTAGCGCATCAGCTTCCAGTCAGCCGGCGTCAACAGGGCCTTTTTCAACGGGCTGTCAGCAAAGTGCTGCTTGACCACCAACCCACAACCCTCGGCCTGCTGCACGTCGATGATGGTTTCATGCAGGCTGTCATTCCACGCCTGCTCGGTAGTAACGCTGTAGCCATCCTCCTGCAAACCCGACTTGAGCAGGCTCAACATCGCCGAATGCTCGTGTTTCTTGTCACACACCAGTAAATGCAAATGTGCACCGGTCACACCAGCAATCAGCTTGCCGCGCTTGAGGGCCAGGCTTTCCGAATGCTCGGGCTCGATGACCACCAGGATGCTGCGGATGGCTTGCATAGTCGGGTTCTCCAAAAATGGGTGGGCGTGGAACAACTATAGTTGCTGCCCGGCTCACGTCATGTTGATGCACATCAAGCCCAGTGGCTGGCGGTCTGCGGCGCGGTCGGTATAATCGCCGGCCTTTTGTGAATCTTTGCCCGTGAGCCCGATGAACCTGCCAGAAATCCACGAATTCCTCGGTTGCCGCACCCCCGACGGCTGGGTCCAGGCCGCGTTGGCCGACCAGGAAACCCTGCTGATCGACCACAAGAACTGCGAATTCAAGGCCGCCAGCACCGCCTTGAGCCTGATCGCCAAGTACCATTCCCACCTCGACCTGATCAACCTGATGTCGCGCCTGGCCCGCGAAGAGTTGGTGCACCACGAGCAAGTCATGCGCCTGATGAAGAAGCGCAAGATTGAACTGCGCCAGCTCTCTGCCAGCCGTTACGCCTCGGGTCTGCGCAAAGTGGTACGCAGCCATGAGCCGGTAAAGCTGGTGGACACCCTGGTGGTCGGCGCCTTTATCGAAGCCCGCAGTTGCGAGCGTTTCGAAGCGCTGGTGCCGCATTTGGACGAGGAACTCGGCAAGTTCTACTTCGGCCTGCTCAAAAGCGAGGCCCGGCATTTCCAGGGTTACCTGAAACTGGCTTACCAGTACGGCGACGCCAAGGACATTGCCCAGGTCATCGACCGGGTGCGAGCCGCCGAGCAGGAGCTGATCGAGTCACCGGACGTCGAGTTCCGCTTTCACAGCGGCGTGCCGGCCTGACACCACGTACACCAGCCCACCGATCAGCGCGGTGATCCCGGCCAGTATCAGGATCACCGTTTGCGTCCCCAGCGGCGCTGCCAGCAGTGCAATCAACAACCCGGCCAATGGCTGCGAGAGGTTGTTGAGCAAGGTCAACACACCCACCGTCTTGCCAAAGTCCTGGACCGGAATCACCCGTTGACGGGTGCTGCGGATGTACACATTGAACATCTTGTCAAAACCGTTCACCAGCAGGAAACCCACGGTATAAACCCATATATTCGGGCTGATGGCGGTCACCAGCGCTCCCGCGGCAATCATCGAATATGACAAGCCGCCCAGCACCTTGAGCGGCAGCGAAGCACGCGCTAGGTAGAACAGGATGGCGATGGTCACCACGGCGCCCGCTGCCTGCAACCCGGCGTAAGCGTCCTTGCCGGCGGCATATTGACCGATGATCAGCGCGGCCGAAGTCGCCAGGGTGACGCCGATGATCAGGTTCACACCCACCGCCAGGGCGATGATTTTTTTCAGCTCCGGCAGGTCGCGGATATGCCTGAAGGCTATGCGCAACGGTTGCAGCCAAATGTCTTTGTGTTGTTCGAAGGTCTGAAGGTTGACCGTGGTGTTGCGTTGCCAGATACGCATCGCCAGGTCCGCCAGCAGGAACAGCCCGGCAATCCCCAGTACCACCCAGTGCCAGGCCCATATTTCCAGCATCAGCGCGGCCACCAAGGGGCCCAGCACCAGCCCGGCCTGGTCGGCGATTTGTGAATAGGACAAAGTCTTGGCATAGCTGTAGTGCTTGAAGACATGCGGCAGCAGCACTTCCCGGGCCATGATGCCTTGGGTGGTCAGTACGCCACACAGCGCTGAAAGCATGACAATCCAGTAAATCCCGTCAAACATTCCGTACAACAGCACCGCCACCACGCAGGCCAACGCCCGGAAAACCTGGCTGATATGCAGGATGCGCACGGCGGGGTACTTGTCGCACAATGCCCCGCACACCGGAAACGACAGGTAACGCGGCAAGGACTCGACAAAAAAGGCCAGGCCCGCCCAGGACACACTGTTGGTGGTCTGGAACACGATCAACGGCACGATGAACAACAGGGTCTGGTCAGCCAGGCGTGACAAAAACATCGAAATAAAGAACGCCAGGTAATCCTTGCGCATACAACTCCCTGTGAATGGCGTTAAAGATTGCAGGCTATTTGTTAAAAACTCTTAAAAGCATGAAGCTTCGTCGGCCAGTGATGGCTGCCTGCTCTGGTTAGCCGGCTGCACCCTATAATGCCTGCACTTCAATCCGCGCGCGCACTGGAAAATTATGGATAACTTGGGTCTCGGCAAGGTATTGCTCGTGGAGGACGATCAGAAGCTGGCGGGGCTGATCGCCCATTTCCTGTCCCAGCATGGCTTCGAGGTGCTGGCCGTGCACCGGGGTGACCTGGCGCTGGCGGCGTTCCTGGAGTTCAAGCCCAAGATCGTCGTGCTCGACCTGATGCTACCCGGCCAAAGCGGCCTGCATGTGTGCCGCGAAATTCGCAATGTGTCCGACACGCCGATCGTGATCCTCACCGCCAAGGAAGACGACCTGGACCACATCCTCGGCCTGGAATCCGGTGCCGACGACTATGTGATCAAACCCATCAAGCCGCCGGTGCTGCTGGCCCGCCTGCGTGCCCTGCAGCGGCGCCAGACACCGGAACCTACAGTGCGCGGTGCCCTTGAGTTCGGCCGGCTGGCCATCGATCGCAGTTGCCGGGTGGTGAGCCTGGGCGGTGAGAAGATCGACATGACCACCATGGAGTTCGAACTGCTGTGGTTGCTCGCCAGCGCCGCCGGGAAAATCCTCTCCCGCGATGACATTCTCAACCGCATGCGCGGGATTGCCTTTGACGGGCTTAATCGCAGCGTCGACGTGTACATCAGCAAGCTGCGCGGCAAGCTCAACGACAACCCCCGGGAACCGGTGTGCATCAAGACCATCTGGGGCAAGGGCTACCTGTTCAATCCGTTCGCCTGGGAGGTTTAGATGTTAAGGCTGTTTCTGCGGCTGTATATCATCCTGGCGATTGGCTTGGCAGGGGCGATCTGGCTGGTGAACTACACCTTCGATGAGTTGCTGCCGGAGGCCAACGAAACCTACAACCGTGAAGCCCTGCGCGGCCCGGCGTACGGGTTGGTGGAGCAATTGCGGCCGCTGGCCGGTGAAGCGCGCACGGCCCGCCTGGCCGAGTTGCAACCGCACTACGGGCTGCGCCTGGCCCTGGTGCAGCAGGACAGCCTCAAGCTGACCGAGCGCGAGCAGCAATTACTGGCGGGTGGGCTGTTGGTGGTGCGCGGTGATTTCATGGAGTTCATCGCCAGCATCGACGGCGGCCAGCAACTGCTGGAAATCAAACTGCCTGAAGAACCCAAGTGGCTGTACCTGTGGGCCTATGGCTTCCTCGGCCTGTGCCTGGCGATCGTGTTGTATTTTTGGGTACGGCCCCATTGGCGCGACCTGGAGCACATCCGCCTGGCCGCTCAACGCTTTGGCGACAACGACCTCGGGTCGCGCATCCTGCTGCCACGCCGTTCCACCGTGCGCGAGCTGGCGGGCCACTTCAACCAGATGGCCGAGCGTATCGAAAGCCTGATCGCCAATCAGCGTGAACTGACCAATGCGGTCTCCCACGAACTGCGTACACCGATTGCGCGGCTGTCGTTTGAACTCGACCAGCTCAAGCAACAGGCCGATCCACGGGAGAGCCGCGCACTGATCGCCGACATGTACGCCGACCTCGGCGAGCTGGAAGAAATGGTCTCGGAACTGTTGACCTACGCCAGCCTGGAGCGCGGCGCCACGCAGATCACCCGGGAAAGCATCGAGGCCCACAGCTGGCTCGACAGCGTGATCGGCAGTGTGGCCCTGGAAGCCGAGGCGGCGGGCGTGCAGTTGCTGCTGCGCACCTGCGAAGTCGACTGCATCCGCATCGAACCGCGCTTTATGGCGCGGGCCGTGATCAACCTGTTGCGCAACGCGATTCGCTACGCCGACCGGCGCGTGGAAGTGTCGCTGGTGAAGTTTGGCGCCGGTTATGAAGTGCGGGTCAATGACGACGGCCCCGGGGTACCGATGGAGGGGCGGGCTAAGATTTTCGAGCCGTTCCTGCGCCTGGACGCCAGCCGCGACCGCCGCACCGGCGGCTTTGGCCTCGGCCTGGCGCTGGTGCGGCGGGTGTGCCAGTGGCACGGCGGGCAGGTTGAAGTGCTGGATTCGGAGTGGGGCGGGGCGTCGTTCCGGATGACCTGGGCGTATGTCGAGTAGCCCTCTCGAAGGCTGAGAAGATCAACTGTGGGAGCTGGCTTGCCTGCGATAGCATCACCCGTGTCTAACTGAAAGACCGAGGTGTCTGTATCGCAGGCAAGCCGGCTCCCACATTCTGATTGGGTTGTCACCTTAGAAGGTGTACTCAACCATCCCCATCACCGACGTCTGCAACCGTCGCTCCACAATCGGGCTTTGGCCGGCCTTGTCCGCCAGGTACTGCACATCCAACAGAGTCGAAAGCTTTGTGTGCTCGCTGATCGGAAGACTCCACACCAAATTCATCCCGTTGCTGATATTGCCGCCGCTGGTCTTGTAGGCCTTGAAGCGACTTTGCGCGGCCTGGCCGGTCGTTACCCCGTACCACGTCTGCAGGTAATTGCTGTCGCCAAAATGGCTGCTGACGCTGGCATCCAGGGAACCGTAGTCGCCGTCATACAGGTTGGTGCCCAGGCTCAGTTCCAGGTGGGTGAAGGCCTTGCCGGCATCTTTGTGATCATCCTCCTCCAGCGCATGCTCCAGGGTCGCACCGACAATCACCCCGCCCAGGTTATAGCTGCCACTCACACCCACTTGGGCACGGGTCTTGATCTCGCCCATGCCCTTGAGTTTCTTCGAGCCCGGGCGCCCGCTCCTGCTCTCGTCCTTGCGTGAGCCGCTGGCGCCGACGTAGGCACTCAAACTCACACCGGCGCCGTCATACCCCCAGCCCAGGCCCTTGTCGGTGTCGAGGAAGATCCCCCACGGGCTCACGATTGCTGCTCCCAGCAGCGGCGCGGTCACTCGCTCGTCGCTGCCGCTGTAGCGGGGCAGGTTGGCCACGCCGGCCTTGAGGGTGTATTCCCAGTCGTCGGCCAGCAGGGTGTCAGCGCCGGCCAGCAGGCACAGTGACGTGAAGTACAGGCAGAGGTTTTTGGTGCGCGTGGTGGTCTTCATGTGAGGTCAGAGGCTCAAGGGGTTGTGGGGGGAGTCGGTACGTTTGAAGTGGTAGCCGGAGGCGCTCAGGCCGTTGACCTGGCGGCTCACGGTGTCGCCCAGGCCGTAGCCGTTGCCGGCAAGCACCGCGTGGGCGTTGTCCACGGGCAGCAGGATGTAGTCGGTCAGCGGTTCGTCGTGCAATTGGCCGCGTATCACCAGGAAGCCGTCTTCAAGGCGTACGCTGATGCCGCTCAAGGGCGCGTCGGGCTCGTGGGTGTTGAGCACTTGATAGGTGCCGATGGTGTCGGCCCAAGTGCGGCTCACAGGCGTCTGTGCGATACGCTCGCCCACGGGCACCCGCTGGCCATGACTGCGGGCGGTGAGCATCTGGCGTCCTTGCACCGTCACCACATCCAGCTGTACGCGGCCCAGTTCACCCAGGTCCTTGAGCCAGAAACCGAGCAATTTCTGCTGGGCCCGCAGCCAGCCCTGGCCGTCGCGCAGCAGTTCAAAACGGGTGTCGGCCAACTCGCCGTACAACTGGCCGTTTTCGTCCTTGATACGGAAAATACCCCAGGCCGTGGCGTAGAACCCGGCCAGGCGCTGGCGGTCAATGGCGGCGGGTACCTGGCGGATTTTAAGGCCGTGGGTCGGCGCCTGGCAGCTATCGGCACACACCGGGTCGCCGGTCTGGGCCTGGAGCATCAGGCGCAGGGCGTCAGTGGTCAGGGACACCACCATCTCTTCGGCATTGCTGTCGTTGGCCATCACGATCACGGCCAGTTGCTGGTCTGGCAGCACCGTCAATTGTGCGGCGAAATCATCCCCGCCACCGCTGTGCTGGTAGGTGCGTATGCCGGGGCCAACCGGTTCGTCACCACAGGGGGCCAGAAACCAGCCCAGGCCCATCTGGCAATCGAAGTCCAGGGCGTTGCCGGTGTTTTGCCGGGCGAACATTTCGTCGATCGACGCGCTGCCCAGTACCTGTTGGTCTTTGTAGCGGCCCTGGGCGAAGAGCATTCGCACGTAGTGGCTGAGATCTTTGGGGCTGGACCACAGGCCACTTGCCGCAAGGTCGCGCACCTGGGCGTCGACGCTGGCAGTGCCGTTCTCGTAACCGAGGGCCCGGTAACCCAGTTGTGCGCCCGTGCCGAGGAAGCTCGACTGGTTCATCTCCAGAGGCTTGAACAGGTTGCTTTGCAGCCGGTTCTCGAAGTCTTGCCCGCTGCTGCGCTCGATGGCGGCGCCGGCCAGGGCGTAACCGAGGTTGGAGTAGGCCACTTGGGTTCCCGGGGGCGTGCTCAACCACACCCCGGAAACGCGCAACGGCATCTGGCTCATGGCGAACGTATTGCGCAGGTCACGCAGGTGTTCGCTGGGCAAGCCGGACTGGTGACTGAGCAGGCGGCGCAGGGTGATGTCGCGGTCGGCGGCGCCCTGGTCGGTATGGAAGCGCGAGCGTACGTAGAACTCACGCAGGGTGTCCTGGATCGGCGCATCAAGGGCCAGGCGCTGCTGTTCCACCAGTTGCAGGGCGGCGGTGGCCGTGAGCAGTTTGGAGATCGCGCCGGCGCGGAACGCGGTATTCGGGGTGACCGGAATGCCCTGGGCTTTGTCGGCAAGGCCAAAGCCCCTGGCCCAGATCAGCTCCTGGCCGTTGACCAGGGCGATGGACAGGCCGGGGATGTTTTGCCTGGCCATCTCATAGGGGATACGGTGTTGCAGATAGCGAATGATTGCGCTGTAGTCGCCCTTGGGGATCGGCGGTGGGGCCGGTGGCTGGCCGTGACAGCCCAGGCTGCCGAGCAGGCAACCCAGCAACGGGATACTGCGCAATGTGCGAAACATAATGAGCACCCTGGGGGTGGTTTGGATGCTCAAATGCTAGGGGCAGGGCGGTCGACAGTCTTTGCCAGCTTTGTCGGTAAACTGTCAAAGACTGTTAACTGCCCAGGCCCAATCGTTCATGCCACTGGGCAATGGATTCCTGTGGGTATTCTTCGAACTGCAGGTCGCCCTTGCGCACGCTGACTTCCACCCACGGCGCCTTCGACCCCAGCATCAAATGCGTATGCTCGGGCGGCACCGGCAATGGCGTATCAATCGCCGAAGCAAACGGATGAATCAACTCCGGCCACTGCGGGCTGAACAACCACAACCCCGAGCCACACTGTGAACAAAAATGCCGCTCGGCCGTGCTCGCATGCGCCCGGCTATCACCCGGGGCCTTCATCCGTGCGTGATAAATCGAAATTGCCTTGCGCCCCCGTACCTTGAGGCTGTTGGCGTCGCCCCCAAGGTTGATCGCATACCCGCCGCCGCCTTGGGTCTTGCGGCAAATCGAGCAATAGCACCGCTGGTAGGGGTACGGATGAGTACTTTCGAGGCTGAACGTAACCGCGCCGCAATGGCAGGAACCTTCAAGTTGCATGGCCTGATCTCCTTTACACAAGGTGGATGTCCTTCACAACACCTTAGGCGTTCGCCAGGCGTGGGGGTTCCTTCTCCGGCATCAAGGTCGCGATCAGCGCCCGAATAGTCCCCGGCAGCGCCTCAAGCTCGCGCACCAGGATACTGCGCTCACGCACCGCCCAGGCTTCATCCAGCTTCACTGTCACCAACTGCATCGTCCGGCTGTGCCGTACCGCCGCCGACTCGGGGATGATGCCGATACCCACGCCAGCCTCGACCATCCTGCAAATCGCTTCGAAACTCGACATCTGGATGCGCAGCGACAAGTGCTTGCCCAGCCGCTCCACATGCTCGCGCAGGAAGCTCAACAGCGTGCTGCCGTCATGCAGGCCGATATGCTGATAGGCCAGGGTTTGCTCCAGCGTCACTGAAGGCTGGCCCGCCAGCGGGTGCCCCACCGGCACCGTCAGCACCAGATGGTCGGTGCTGAAGTGCAACACCTGCAAGCCCGACGCTTCCACCGGGCCGGCAATGATGCCCATGTCACTGGTGCCATCGAGCACACCTCGCACAATGTCCCGTGACAGCCGCTCCTGCAGGTCTACGGTCACACCGGGACGCTGGGACAGGAAGCCGGCCAGTACTTCCGGGAGAAACTCGGTTACGGCAGTGGTGTTGGCAAAGATGCGGATGTGCCCGGCCGAATCGATGCCGTACTGGGTGAACTCGCTTTTCAGGTAATCCACCTGGCGCATGATCAACCGCGCATGGTGCAACAGCCGTTCGCCCGCCGGGGTGATCTCCACGCCACGGCTGTCGCGGTACAGCAGCCGTGTGTCGAGTTGACCTTCCAGGGCCTTGATCCGCGCACTGGCGGCGGCCGGCGAGAGGAAGGCACGCTTGGCGCCCTGGGTCAGGCTCGGGGACTCGGCGATATGGATAAACAGGCGTAAGTCAGCCAGATCAAAGTGCATGGAAGGCTCCGGTTTCGGTCAGCGGCGTTCAGCATAGCCGAACGCTGCTTTATTGAAATGCAAATTCTCAGAACGGCCACGGCCCAGCATCATCCGGTTCAGATTCCCTGCCCGAGGACATGCACCTGATGAGCGCCACAGACTGGATCGGCCGTAGCGAAACAGCCCACGATCACTTGAGCCACAACCTGCTCAAACGCATCGCTTCCACCTTTGGCGAAGCGGTACCGGCAGACGGCGAGGCGGTTCCACCGTTGTGGCAATGGTGCTTTTTCCAGGACCCGCTGCCCGAATCGGCCCTGGGCGGTGACGGCCATCCGGCCCGTGGCGGGTTCCTGCCGCCGGCCGATAACCGCAACCGCATGTGGGCCGGCGGGCGCATTGAGTTCTTCCATGCGTTGCGTGCCGGTGAGCCCGCCACTCGCGTGTCGACCATCACCCAGGTGGAAGAAAAAACCGGCCGCACCGGCTCGCTGCTGTTTGTCACCGTGCGCCACGACTACTCCCAGGGCGGCCGCCTGGCCCAGCGCGAAGAACAGGACATTGTCTACCGCGAACCCACGCCGCCCAAGCAGGGCAATGGTGACGCGTTGCCTGAAGGCGATTGGCGCGAAGCCGTCGACCCAACGCCAACCCTGCTGTTTCGCTACAGCGCGGTGACCTTCAACGGCCACCGCATTCACTACGACTATCCCTATGTCACCGGCACCGAAGGTTATTCGGGGCTGGTAGTGCATGGGCCGTTGATCGCCACCTTGAGTCTGCGTGCGTTTTGCCGGGCAAACCCCGGGGCCACATTGCGCCGTTTCTCGTATCGCGGCGTGCGGCCGTTGATCGCCCCGCAGCCGTTTGAAGTCGGTGGGCGAATCACCGCGCCTGGCGTGGCTGAACTCTGGGCCGGCAACGCTGGCGGCCTGGCCCAGCGCGCCGAACTGCATTTCGAATAAACCTCCAAGAACAACAGGCGGAGAGCCGTTGATGAACCCTAATGACAACGAAGAACTGAATGCCATCCGCGAAGGCGTGCGCGCACTGTGCGCTGAATTCGACGCCGCCTACTGGCGCAAGGTTGATGAAGAAAAAGGCTTCCCCGAAGCCTTCGTCAAGGCCCTGACCGAAGCCGGCTGGCTGTCGGCGATGATCCCCGAAGAGTACGGCGGCTCGGGCCTCGGGCTGGCAGAAGCGTCGGTGATCCTGGAAGAAGTGAACCGCTGCGGTGGCAACTCCGGCACCGTCCACGGGCAGATGTACAACATGTTCACCTTGCTGCGCCACGGCAGCGCAGCGCAAAAAAGCTTCTACCTGCCCAAGCTCGCCAGCGGCGAACTGCGCTTGCAATCGATGGCGGTGACCGAGCCCACCACCGGCACCGACACCACCAAGATCAAGACCACCGCCGTCAAGCGTGGCGACAAGTACGTGATCAACGGCCAGAAAGTGTGGATCTCGCGGGTGCAGCATTCCGACCTGATGATCCTGCTGGCGCGCACCACGCCGCTGGCCGAGGTGAAGAAAAAATCCGAGGGTATGTCGATCTTCCTGGTCGACCTGCGCGAAGCCATCGGCAACGGCCTGACCGTGCAGCCCATCGCCAATATGGTCAACCACGAGACCAACGAGCTGTTCTTTGACAACTTGGAGTTGCCGCTGGACAGCCTGATTGGTGAGGAGGGCAAGGGCTTTCGCTACATCCTCGACGGGCTCAACGCCGAGCGCACCCTGATCGCCGCCGAGTGCATCGGCGACGGCCGCTGGTTTATCGAAAAGGCCAGCGCCTATGCCCGCGACCGTGTGGTGTTTGGCCGGCCGATCGGGCAGAACCAGGGCGTGCAGTTCCCGATTGCCGAAGCGCATATCGAGATCGAAGCGGCCGACCTGATGCGCTGGCGTGCCTGTGAGGAGTACGACAGCGGCGCCAATGCTGGGGCCAGCGCAAACATGGCCAAGTACCTCGCGGCCAAGGCCTCGTGGGAAGCTGCCAACGCCTGCCTGCAAACCCACGGCGGTTTCGGGTTTGCCTGCGAATACGATGTGGAGCGCAAGTTTCGCGAGACCCGCTTGTACCAGGTCGCGCCGATCTCCACCAACTTGATCCTGTCGTACGTGGCCGAGCATTTGCTCGAGCTGCCACGCAGCTTTTGAGGCGCCGACCATGAGCCATACCCAAGCGTTGTGCCGGTTCCTTGCCCAGTTGCAGTACGAACAATTGCCGGACGAGTTGCTCGCCCGCACTGAAGACCTGTTTCTCGACTGGCTCGCCTCGGCGCTGGCCAGCCAGGGCGCGCACCCGATCCCGCTGTTCGAGCGGTATGCGCGCACGATGGGGCCGGCCGAAGGTCCGGCGCAGATCATCGTCAACGGCGCCAGCAGCAGTGCGTATTTTGCCGCACTGGTGAACGGCGCGTCGTCGCACCTGGTGGAGCAGGATGACCTGCACAACAGCTCGGTATTGCACCCGGCGACCGTAGTCTTTCCTGCCGCATTCGCGGCGGCGCAAGACCTCGGCAAGTCCGGTCGCGAGCTGCTGCTGGCCTCGGTGGCCGGTTACGAAGCCGGGATTCGCATCGGTGAATTCATGGGGCGTTCCCACTACCGGATCTTTCACACCACCGCCACCGTCGGCACCCTCGCGGCGGCGGTTGCAGTGGGCAAACTGCTCGACTTCAACGAAGAGCAGTTCATCAACCTGCTGGGCAGTGCCGGTACTCAGGCGGCCGGTTTGTGGGAATTCCTGCGCGATGCCGCCGACTCCAAGCAACTGCACACCGCCAAGGCGGCTGCCGATGGGTTGTTGGCCGCTTACCTGACGGCGGACGGGCTGACCGGTGCGCGCAATATCCTGGAAGGCGACCAGGGCATGGCGGCGGGCATGTCCACCGATGCCGCTCCCGGCAAGTTGTCGGACCGCCTCGGCAGCCGTTGGGCGCTGCTGGAAACCTCGTTCAAGTTCCATGCTTCGTGCCGCCATACCCATCCCGCGGCGGATGCGCTGCTGGACCTGATGCAGCGCGAAAGGCTCAGTCATGACCAAATCACCCATGTGCAAACCCGCGTTCACCAAGGCGCCATTGATGTACTGGGCCGTGTGACGCTGCCGCAGACCGTGCACCAGGCCAAGTTTTCAATGGGCACCGTGTTGGGGTTGATTGCCGTACATGGCAAGGCCGGGCTGACCGAATTTCACGAACTGGCGCTCAACGATGCAGCGGTGTCGGCATTTCGCGACAAGGTCTCGATGACCCTTGACGCCGAGGTCGACGGTGCCTACCCGCAGCGCTGGCTGGGCCGGGTGGTCGTGACCACCGCCGATGGCCGCACCTTGCACGGCGCCATCGACGAACCCAAGGGCGACCCAGGCAATACCCTGAGCCGCGCCGAGCTGGCCGACAAATTCCAGCGCCTGACCCAATTCAGCGGCGCCCGCACGCCCGCGCAAACCGCCGGGCTGATCGAAAGAGTCTGGAATCTGCGCAACGCGGTGTCCCTGGCTCACTGGCTTTAAGGAACTGTCATGACTGCTAATCAACGACCGCTGGACGGCATCACTGTCGTCAGCCTGGAACATGCGATTGCCGCGCCGTTCTGCACCCGCCAGTTGGCCGACCTTGGCGCCCGTGTGATCAAGATCGAACGCCCCGGCGCCGGTGACTTTGCCCGTGGCTATGACGAGCGCGTACGAGGCCTGGCGTCGCATTTCGTATGGACCAACCGCTCCAAGGAAAGCCTCACCCTGGACCTCAAGCGCGACGAAGCCGGGGACATTCTGCAAACCTTGCTGGCCGACGCCGACGTGCTGGTGCAGAACCTGGCGCCGGGCGCAGCAGCGCGCATGGGCTTGTCATTCGAGGCGCTGCATGCGCGTTTCCCGCGTCTGATCGTCTGCGATATCTCCGGCTACGGCGAGGGCGGGCCTTATGAGAAAAAGAAAGCCTACGACCTGTTGATCCAGAGCGAAGGCGGCTTCCTCTCGGTGACCGGTGGCCCGGGCGAAGACCAGATGGCCAAGGCCGGCTGCTCGATCGCCGACATCTCCGCCGGGATGTACGCCTACAGCGGCATCCTCTCGGCGCTGTTGCTGCGGGGCAAAACCGGGCAGGGCAGCCGTATCGACGTGAGCATGCTGGAAAGCCTGGTGGAGTGGATGGGCTACCCGATGTACTACGCGTTCGACGGCGCGCCCCAGCCACCGCGAGCGGGTGCGGCGCATTCGACCATTTACCCCTACGGGCCGTTTCCCACCGGCGACGGCGGCACGGTGATGCTCGGTTTGCAGAACGAGCGTGAATGGGCGGCGTTCTGCGACAAGGTGCTGCTCACCCCTGGGCTGGCGATAGACGAGCGTTTCTCGGCGAACTTCAAGCGTTCGGAAAACCGCGACGTGCTGCGCCAGATCATCGTCGACAGCTTCGCGCAGATGAGCGCCGAGGCCGTGATCCAGCGCCTGGAAGACGCACAAATCGCCAGCGCCCGGGTCAACGACATGCAGGGCGTGTGGGACCACCCGCAGCTCAAGGCCCGCGACAGCTGGCGTGAAGTCGACAGCCCGGCGGGCAAGTTACCGTCGTTGCTGCCACCGGCGCGCAATGCCGCGTTTACCCCGCGCATGGACGCAGTGCCGGGCCTGGGGGAGCACAGCCAGGGAATTCTCGACCAGTTGGGTTATTCCGCTGAAGCCATCGACAGCCTGCGTACACGCGGCGTTATCTGATAAGGAATTGAGCGATGCCAACTTCTCTTGTGCGCTCTGCGCTGTTTGTACCCGGCAGCCGGCCGGACCGTTTTGCCAAGGCCTTGGCCAGTGGCGCCGATGCGGTGATTGTGGATTTTGAAGACGCGGTGGAAGAGCCGCTTAAACGCCAGGCCCGGGACAACCTCGGCGTATTTTTGCAGGCAACCCCGGCAGCGCGGGTGTGGGTGCGGATCAACGCGCCGGAGCATCCCGAGCATTTTGCCGATGTGGCGTTTTGTCAGGCGCATGCCGGGGTTGCGGGGGTGTTGCTGCCCAAGGTTGAAAGCGCGGCCCAGGTGGCCGTGGTGGCCGCAACGGGCAAGGCGATCTGGCCGATTATCGAGAGTGCACGGGGCTTGCTGGCGGTGGCGCAAATTGCCCGTGCACCTTCGGTGGAGCGCCTGTCATTCGGTGGGCTGGATTTGGCGCTGGACTTGAACCTGAGCAGCGGTTCCGCGGCCGCGCAATTTGCCCTGGACCAGGCGCGCCTCGCACTGATCGTGCATTCACGCGCCGCCGGGCTGGTGGCGCCGCTGGATGGCGTGCACCCGGCCATCGACGACCCTGAAGGCCTGCGCCGCTCGATTCGGCATGCCTACGAAATGGGGTTTGCCGGCGCGCTGTGTATCCACCCCAAACAGGTGGCGATGATTCATCAGGCGTTGGCCCCCAGTGCCGAGGACTTGGCGTGGGCCAAGCGGGTGGTGGAGGCCGGTGCCCACGGGGCAGGGGCGTATCAACTGGACGGGCAGATGGTGGATGCGCCGGTGTTGCTGCGGGCCCAAAGACTGCTGGCCGCACAACCGTAAACATGTGGGAACGGGCTTGTGTGGGAGCCGGGCTTGCCCGCGATGGGATCAACTCGGTTTGTCTGAAGCACCGAGGTGCCTGCATCGCAGGCAAGCCAGCTCCCACACAAGCCAGCTCCTACAGTTGATCTCGGTTGTCTGCCAGGTCGGCGTTCGTCCACGCCGAACGCAGGTATCTAAAATTCGAAATTCTCTATACGCGTGACATCAGGCACCTTGCCCCTATCACACAACAATAAGAAGGTGATTTTCCATGCTCAAGCTTTCTCGGGCGCTGTTCTGCGCCGCCACCTTGTTTGCCGCGGGCCTGGCCCAGGCGGCCGAACCCATCGTGATCAAGTTCGCCCACGTCGTCGCAGAAAATACCCCGAAAGGCCAGGGCGCCTTGCTGTTCAAGAAACTCGCTGAAGAACGCCTGCCTGGCCGGGTGAAAGTCGAGGTGTACCCCAACTCCTCGCTGTTCGGCGATGGCAAGGAAATGGAAGCGCTGCTGCTTGGGGATGTACAGATGCTGGCGCCGTCCCTGGCCAAGTTTGAGCAGTACACCAAGCAAGTCCAGATCTACGACCTGCCGTTCCTGTTCAACGACCTGGCGGCGGTCGACCGCTTCCAGGCCGCCCAGGGCAAGGCGCTGCTGACCTCGATGCAAGACAAGAACATTCTCGGCCTGGCCTATTGGCACAACGGCCTCAAGCAACTGTCGTCGAACAAGGCCTTGCATGAACCCAAGGATGCCCGTGGCCTGAAGTTCCGGGTGCAGGCCTCCAGCGTGCTGGAAGAGCAGTTCAAGGCGATCCGCGCCAACCCGCGCAAAATGAGCTTTGCCGAGGTGTACCAGGGCTTGCAGACCGGCACCGTGAATGGCACCGAGAACACCTGGTCGAACTATGAAAGCCAGAAGGTCAACGAAGTGCAGAAGTACTTCACCGAGTCCAACCACGGCCTCATCGACTACATGGTCATTACCAACGCCAAGTTCTGGAACGGCCTGCCGCCGGATGTGCGCACCACCCTGGACCAGGTCATGGTCGAAGTCACCGTGGAGGTGAACAAGCAGGCCGAAGCACTGAACCAGTCGGCCAAGCAGAAGATCATCGACGCCAAGACCAGCGAAATCATCGAACTGACGCCCGAGCAACGCCAGCTGTGGCGCGAAGCGATGCGCCCGGTGTGGCAGAAGTTCGAAGGTGAAATCGGTGCCGACCTGATCAAGGCCGCCGACGCGTCGAACCAGTAATGGCCGCACTTGCGTAGCAGCTGTCGAGCCCCGGCGAGGCTGCGTTCGCGGTGTATCAGGTACACCGCTGACGCAGCCTCGCCGGGGCTCGACAGCTGCTACGGGCTGCCCATTTTCCGTCCAGTTTCGCGAGGTTTTGCCATGCAAACGCTAAGGCGCGCCTGGGAGCATCTGGAGGAAGGTTTTATCGCCTTCCTGCTGGCTGCCATGACCCTGGTGACTTTTGTCTACGTCATGCTCAATAACATTTACACGCTGTTCTTTTCCCTCGCCGATAAGTGGGCCTGGAGCAGCGGCCTTTTCAACGCCCTGGGTGACCACACTATGGGCTGGGCCCAGGACATGACCTGGAGCGTGGCGCTGACCAAGGCGATGTTCGGCTGGCTGATTTTCTTCGGTATCTCCTACGGCGTGCGCACCGCCGGCCACCTCGGCGTTGACGCGCTGGTCAAGCTGACGCCGCGCCGGGTGCAACGCTTGCTGGGCATGCTCGCCTGCCTGTGCTGCCTGGCCTACGCCGGGTTGTTCATGGTCGCCAGCTACAAGTGGCTGAGTGCGGTGATGACCGCCGGCATTGGCGCTGAAGACCTCGACAAGTTCGGCATCGACGTCGGCGACATCGTGGTGATCGTGCCCATCGGCTTTGCCCTGGTGTTCATCCGCTACCTCGAGATTTTCTACCGCATCTTCACCCACCGCCAAACCGGGCTGGGCCTCGCCGACGAAGCCGGTGAAGCCAGCAAGTTGGCCGGCAGCCATGAGGAGCGTCACTGATGGCCGTTCTGTGTCTGTTTTTGCTGCTGTTCGTGTTCATGTTCCTCGGCGTGCCCATCGCGATTTCCCTGGGCTTGTCGGGCGCGGTGTCGATCCTGATGTTCAGCCCGGACTCGGTGAGTTCGCTGGCGATCAAGCTGTTTGAAACCTCGGACGCCTACACTTTCCTGGCGATTCCATTCTTCCTGTTGTCGGGTGCGTTCATGACCACCGGCGGCGTGGCGCAACGGCTGATCGACTTTGCCAACGCCTGCGTCGGGCATATCCGTGGTGGCCTGGCGATTGCGGCCGTGTTGGCGTGCATGCTGTTTGCCGCGCTGTCGGGCTCTTCGCCTGCCACGGTGGCGGCGGTGGGTTCGATTGCGGTGGCGGGCATGGTGCGCTCGGGCTATCCGAAGGAATTTGGTGCCGGGATTATCTGCAACGCCGGTACCCTGGGCATCCTGATTCCGCCGTCGATCGTGATGGTGGTGTACTCGGCGGCGACCGAAACCTCGGTGGGCAAACTGTTCATGGCCGGGGTAATCCCGGGCCTGCTGTTGGGCTTGATGTTGATGGTCGCGATCTACATTGTCGCGCGCATCAAGAAACTGCCGGCCCAGCCACGGGCGACGTTCCGTGAGTGGCTCACCTGCGCTCGCCGGGCGTTCTGGGGCTTGCTGCTGTTGGTGATTATCCTGGGCGGCATCTACAGCGGCATGTTCACCCCGACGGAAGCGGCGGCGGTGGCGGCGGTGTATTCGGCGTTTGTCGCGCTGTTCGTCTACAAGGACATGAAGATCAAGGACTGCCCCAAAGTCCTGATGGAGTCCGGGCGCCTGGCGATCATGCTGATGTTTATCATCGCCAACGCCATGCTCTTCGCCCACGTGCTGACGACTGAGCAAATCCCCCAGGAAATCACCGCGTGGGTGATCTCCGAAGGCCTGACGCCGATTGGCTTTTTGATCATGGTCAACGTGGTGTTGCTGGTGGCGGGCAGCTTTATGGAGCCGTCGGCGATCGTGCTGATCCTGGCGCCGATCTTCTTTCCGATCGCGATGAAGCTGGGGATCGACCCGATTCACCTGGGGATCGTGATGGTGGTCAACATGGAGATCGGCCTGGTGCACCCGCCGGTGGGGTTGAACCTGTTTGTGACGTCGGCGGTGACGGGGCTGACGCTGGGGCAGACCATCCGCGCGGCGTTGCCGTGGCTGATGATCCTGCTGGTGTTCCTGATCATGGTGACCTACCTGCCATTCATCTCGCTGGCCTTGCCGCACTGGCTTGGGATGTAAACCCAACTTAAAGCACACCGCAAAACACATGTGGGAGCCGGGCTTGCCCGGCTCCCACATTTGATATGTGCAGGGTTTTATCTATCCATCGCACTCAAGATGGCGTGTGCCGCTTTCACCCGTTCGGCGTTCGGGTAGTTCTTGTTCGCCAGGATCACCACCCCCAGGCCTTTGCTCGGCACGTACGCCACGTAGGCGCCAAAGCCACCAGTGGCGCCGGTCTTGTTCACCAGCGTGTCGGCATGGGGCGGCTGCGGTGGCGTCAGCCAGTTGACCTTGTGCGGCTCAAAGGCCATTTGCGCCGAGTTGCCTGCAGTAAGGGCGTCCAGGGTGATCGGGTAGGGGTACATCTCCCAGCCGAGACCCTGGGTCATGCCCTGCACGGTGTAGTAGCCGGTGTGGGTCGTGGCGATCGCCTGTTGCAGCGGCTTTTCCAGCTTCGCCGGGTGCATGTTCACTTCAACGTAGTGGATCAGGTCCGAGGTGCTGGTCTTGATGCCGTAGGCCTCGGCGTCCAGGGCGCCCGGGCCGACACGCACCGGTTTGCCGGCCTTGTCGTAACCCTGGGCGTACAGGTTCATCTGCGCCTTGGGCACGGTGATGAAGGTGTGCTTGAGGCCGAGTTTCGGCAGCAGCGTTTGCTCCATCAGCCGGTCAAACGGCTGGCCCAGGCTTTGGGCGGCGAGGTGGCCGAACAGGCCGATGCTCGGGTTGGAGTACAGGCGTTGGGTGCCGGGGGCGAAATCCGCTTTCCAGTGCTGGTAGTAGCTGATCATCTTGCTGGCGTTATCGGACTCATCCGGGAATTGCAGTGGCAGGCCACCGGCGGTGTAGGTGCCGAGGTTGAGCAGGCTGATGTGGTCAAATGTGCCGCCACGCAACGCCGGCAGGTACTGGCTGGCCGGGTCCGAGAGTTTCAGCTTGCCGTTGGCCAGGGCATAGCCTGCGAGAGTGGCGGTGAAGGTCTTGCTCACCGAGCCGATTTCGAACAGGGTGTTTTCGCTGACCGGTTGCTTGCCTTCCCTGGATGCGACGCCGTAGTTAAAGTATTGCGCCTTGCCGTTCTGTATCACTGCGACCGACAGGCCGGCGATGTCTTGTTGCTGCATCAGGGGTTCGACGGTACTGTCCACCACCTGGCGCAAATCTGTGGCCGCCATGCAGTTGCCGGCGCCGAGCAATAGGGCGAATAGTGTGACCGTTCGTGCTTTTGAAGAAAGTTCGTACATGATGATGTGGCTTCCATACGGTGATGTGTTGACGACCAATACCTGCGCGGGCGCCGCAAATCTAGGCAGTTTGTGCGGCTTCGACAAACGATGATATCTCGCAACAGCCATTAGAAAAATTAGGGTTAAGCCATGCTCCGTTCCCATTTGCCCCTCAACGCGCTGCGCGCCTTTGAAGCTTCTGCGCGACATTTGAGCTTTACCCGGGCGGCGATTGAGTTGTGCGTCACCCAGGCGGCGGTCAGTCACCAGGTGAAAAGCCTGGAGGCGCAGCTCAATGTCACGCTGTTCAAACGCTTGCCCCGGGGCTTGATGCTCACCAGTGAAGGCGAAACCCTGCTGCCGGTGTTGCGCGAATCCTTTGACCGGATTGCTCAAACCTTAGGCCAGTTTGAAGGCGGGCATTACCGCGAAGTATTGACGGTGGGTGCGGTGGGCACCTTTGCGGTGGGCTGGCTGCTGCCCAGGCTTGCGGATTTCCAGGCGCGCTACCCGTTTATCGACTTGCGGCTGTCCACCAACAACAACCGCGTCGATGTGGCCGCCGAAGGCCTGGATTACGCGATTCGTTTTGGTGCCGGTGCGTGGCACGGTACCGAGGCGTGCCAGTTGCTGGAAGCACCGCTGACGGTGCTTTGCGTGCCGCAGATTGCCCGGCAATTGCAGGCGCCGGCAGACCTGTTGAAGCACACCTTGCTGCGCTCTTACCGCGCCGATGAGTGGACGCAGTGGTTCCAGGCCGCCGGCTTGCCCGCCGACACGCTGGTGCCCCGCAGCATTGTGTTTGATTCGTCCCTGGCGATGATGGAAGCCGCACTGCAAGGTGCGGGGGTGGCTCTGGCGCCAGCCATGATGTTTGGCCGGCAGTTGGCGACGGATGTGATTCGCCAGCCATTCGAGGTGGGCATCACCACCGGCAGTTATTGGCTGACACGCTTGCAGTCACGGGTCGAGACACCGGCGATGGCGGCATTCAAGGCGTGGTTGCGTGGAGTGGCACAGGCCGATTAATAAAATCCACCGAAACAAAATGAAACATTTGCGGCGAGCTAACCTCTACCGTATCCCCTTGGCTGAGTGCCTCTATGAAATTCCCGCGTCCTTCTTCGCGAATGCCCCACCTCATCCAACTGCGCAACCTGAAGATGGCGCGCTCCGCCCACGCTTATGTGCGAGGCAGTACCGTTCAGTTTTATGAGTGGCTGCACAGCCAGCGCGGTCGGCGCTTGCCCCATGGGCCGGCGATCTGGATCTGCGGTGACTGCCATGCTGGCAACCTCGGGCCCACGGGCGACACCAAGGGTCGGATCGACATGCATATCCGTGACCTTGACCAGACGGTGATCGGCAACCCGGCCCATGACCTGGTGCGCCTGGCGCTGTCCCTGGCTACCGCTGCCCGCGGTTCGGATTTGCCGGGGGTGACCACTGCACGCATGCTCGAAGAGATGATGGTGGGGTATGAGCAGGCGTTCAAGGACAAGCCTGACGAGGCGCCGCCGCGCCCGTCCCAGGTCAAGGCCGGCATGCGCAGCGCGGTGGAGCGCACCTGGAAGAACCTGGCCCGTGAGCGTATTGAAAACACCCGGCCGACGATCCCGTTGGGCAAGCATTTCTGGGCGTTGTCACGGGCGGAAAAGTCAGCCCTTGAGACCTTGTGCGCCTCGGATGAAATTCACCGGCTGGTGACTTCGCTCAAAGGCCGCTCAAACGATGACGAGGTTGAGCTGTTGGATTCGGCGTATTGGGTCAAGGGCTGCAGCTCCCTCGGGTTGTTGCGGTATGCGGTGTTGTTGGGGGTTGGGGACAAGGAAGATCAGGAATACTGCCTGCTCGATATTAAGGAAGCGGTGGGCGCTGCAGCGCCGCGTGCGGCACGGGCGAAGATGCCTCGTGATAACGGGCGGCGGGTGGTGGAGGGCGCGCGGCACCTGTCGCCGTCGCTGGGGGAGCGGATGCTGGCGACGCGGTTTCTGGATCACGGGTTTTTCATCCGTGAATTGCTGCCCCAGGACATGAAACTGGAGCTGGATGAGCTGAGTGAGGTTGATGCGATGCACGCGGCCGGGTACCTGGCGCGGGTGGTCGGCGTCGCCCATGCGCGGCAGATGGACCGTGACACGCGCAAGGACTGGATGGCGGTATTGCAGGAGAACCGCTCGAAGCAGCTGGATGCGCCTTCATGGTTATGGACCAGTGTGGTGCAGTTGGTAGGTAGCCATGAGGAAGGTTACCTCAACCACTGTCGGCGGTATGCGCTGGAACACTGACCGTAGGAGCTGGCTTGCCGGCGATGGCATCAACTTGGTGTACCTGATGGACCGAGGTGTCAGCATCGCCGGCAAGCCAGCTCCTACATGAGCGGTGTGTTCAGGCCAGGTATTTTTTGAACCAGCCGAGCGTGCGCTCCCACGCCAGGTTCGCCGCCGCTTCGTCATACCTCGGCGTCGAATCATTGTGGAACCCATGGTTGGCGCCTTTGTAGATAAACGCTTCATACGTCGTACCCGCCGCCTTCAGCGCTTTCTCATACGCCGGCCAGCCCTCGGTAATTCGCGTGTCCAACTCTGCGTAATGCAGCATGATCGGGGCCTTTATCCGTGGTACATCCTTGGCCTCCGGCTGGCGCCCATAAAACGACACCGCTGCGCCCAACTCCGGATAAGCCACCGCTGCCGCATTGGTCACGCCGCCGCCATAACAGAACCCGGTAATCCCCACCTTGCCGGTGCTTGCATCGTGGTGCATCAACCATTCGATGGCCGCGAAAAAGTCATTCATCAGCTTCTCGGGATTGACCTTCTGCTGCAACTCCACACCTTTCTCATCATTGCCGGGATAGCCGCCCACCGAGGTCAAACCGTCCGGCGCCAAGGCAATAAACCCGGCCTTGGCCAACCGCCGGGCGACGTCTTCGATGTACGGATTAAGCCCACGGTTCTCATGCACCACCACCACCGCCGGCAGCTTGCCGGTGGCCTTGGCCGGGCGCACCAGGTAGCCACGCACCGTGCCGTTGCCCTTGGGTGAGGGGTAGGTGATGTAGTCGGCAACGATATCCGGGTCGGTGAATTTCACCTGTTCGGCCAGGGCATAGTTGGGGCTCAGGGCGGCGAGCAGGGCCGACGCCGTCAGCCCGCCAAAGGTGAACAGCGCCGCGCGGTCGAGAAACTCGCGGCGGTTGATCTTGCCATGGGCGTAGCCGTCGTAAAGCTCCAGCAGTTCAGGGGCAAAGTCTTTGGCAGTCAGGCGAGTCATCGGTGGCGTCCTCGATTAGCGGTGGGACTGAATGTAGACCAGTATCAGGCTTGCCGGCCATGGGCAGCGGCGGCCAATTGCCCGGTGTCGACCCGCACGAACACTGAATCGCCGATTGCCGTGAGCACGCCATCGGCGTACACCTCGCAGACCACGCGGCTTTTGCGCCCCACGTCGCCCTCGACTTTCGCGCGCAAGGTCAGCGGTACGCCCATCGGGGTCGGCTTGATGAATTTGATGCCCAGGTTGCCGGTCACGCAGTCGATACGCGGCAGACTGCCAGGTTCGCGTTGTTCGGCCCGGTAGTGGTAGGCCATGGCTGTCCAATTGGAGTGACAGTCCACCAGCATCGCGATCAAGCCGCCGTAGACCAGGTCTGGCCAGCCGCAGTATTGGGCGTCGGGCTGGTGCTCGGCGATCACGTGGATGCCGTCGGCGTCCCAGCGGCTCTTGATGTGCAGCCCATGGGGGTTGCTGCTGCCGCAGCCATAACAGACGCCTTCGGGGGCGGTGGTGTCTTGCAGGGAAAGCGCGGGCATCGTGGCTCCTTGTTGTTTGAGTTCCGTCGGGGCACGAGCCTAATGCCACGGGCGGGAATAAATCCAGCACCTACGCTGTTACTTCTGCACAGCGTGTTTTATTCCCGGTTGAGAATCCCATGAAACGTCGATTGCTAGCAGCCTTCCTTACCCTCGGCACCTTGTCCAACGCCTATGCCGTGGAATACACCGACGTCAACCCGGCGGCCAGCACCATCAGCTTCACCTATGACCAGATGGGCCAGCAGGTATACGGCACGTTTGGCACGTATTCGGCGACCCTGAGTTTCGATACGCAAAACCCCGCCGCCGCCAGCACCGTGCTGACCATTCAGCTACCGAGCATCAATGCCGGCAGCGACAACGCCAACACTGAACTGCCCAAGCCCGGCTGGTTCGACATGACGACTTACCCGGTGGGCACCTTTACCTCGACCCACATCACTGACCTTGGCGCCAACCGCTACCTGTTCAGCGGCAACCTGACCCTTAAAGGCCAGACCAAACCGGTGGAGGTCAAGGTGGCGCTCAAGGAGCAGAGCGGCATTGGCGTGTTCGACGGCGAGTTAGTGCTTAAACGCGATGACTTCAAGATCGGCGCGGGCGAGTGGGCGGACAGCGTGGTGTCGAATGAGATCACCATCAAGTTCAAGATGGTTGCACCCCAACGCTAGCGCGCAAACTTCTTCGCGCCCGCCACACAGGCAATCACCGCCACCGTCACCACCAGCATGCCCAGGCTCACCTGTTCATGCAGCAGCGTGGCGGCGAGCGCCAGGCCAAAGAACGGTTGCAGCAACTGCAATTGCCCCACGGCGGCGATACCGCCCTGGGCCAGCCCGCGATACCAGAACACAAACCCGATCAGCATGCTGAACAGCGACACATAGGCCAGGCAGAGCCAGGCCGGCAGGCTGATACCTGTGAAAGACGCGGGCTTGAGGATGGCGGTCAGTGGCGCGACGACCGGCAGCGAGATCACCAGTGCCCAGCAGATCACCTGCCAGCCGCCCAGGGTGCGCGACAGCTTGGCGCCTTCGGCATAACCCAGGCCGCACGCCAATATTGCCAGCAGCATCAGCACATCCCCGAGGGGCGCGGCGCTCAGGCCTTGGGAGACGGCGTAGCCCACCACCAGCAGGCTGCCCAGGATCGAAAACAACCAGAACACCGGCTTTGGCCGCTCGCCGCCGCGCACTACGCCGAACACCGCCGTAGCCAATGGCAGCAGGCCGACAAAGACGATGGAGTGGGCGCTGGTGATGTACTGCAAGGCCAAGGCCGTGAGCAGCGGAAAGCCGATCACCACGCCCAGTGCGACGATTGCCAATGGCAGCCACTGGCTGCGGGCCGGGCGCTGTTCCTTGAACAGCCACAGCAGGCTCAGGCCGAGCAGGGCGGCGATGGTGGCGCGGGCGACGGTCAGGAACACCGGATCAAATTCCAGCACCGCCAGGCGCGTGGCGGGTAGCGAGCCACTGAAGATCACCACGCCGATAAAGCCATTGATCCAGCCGCTGGCGTTGTGTTCCTGGGCGTTGAGGTGAGTGGTGCGTTCCATGGGGGGCGGGCTCGATAAGGATAAGTTGCGTCCGCCGCATCCTATGATTCAGTATCCAGACAATCAAAAAATTGTCATGGATACATCGCCTATGGCCCGCGCCCGCTACAAAACCTTGGTGGACACCTTCGCCCGGGATATCCGCTCCGGCACGCTGGCGGCGGGTACTCGTTTGCCGACTCATCGCCAGTTGGCCGCCAGCCATGGGCTGGCGCTGGTCACGGCCAGCCGGGTGTATACCGAGCTTGCGGCCATGGGGTTGGTCAGCGGCGAGACCGGGCGCGGAACCTTTGTGCGCGAAATCGCGCTGTCGCCGGGGCAGGGTGTCGGCCAGATCGCCGTGGCAGCGGGCATGATCGATCTCAACTTCAACTACCCTTCGTTGCCGGGCCAGACCGACGTGCTGCGCACCGCCTTGCGTCAGCTGGCGCTGTCCGGCGACCTGGCCTCACTGCTGCGCTACCAGCCCCACGCCGGCCGCCTGCACGAGCGGGCGGCGGTGGCGCGGCATCTGGCGAGCCGTGGGTTGACGGTGCAAGCCGAACAGGTGCTGATTGTCAGCGGTGCCCAGCATGGGTTGGCGGTGACGATGATGTCGCTTCTCAGACCCGGCGATGTAGTGGCGGTGGATGCGCTGACCTATTCCGGGTTCAAGGTGCTGGCCGAGACGCTGCACCTGGAAATCGTCGCGATCCCGGTGACCGCGACTGGCCCGGACCTGGCCTTCCTCGAAAAGCTCTGCGCCCGGCGCCCGGTACGCGCCGTGTACAGCATGCCGACCCTGCATAACCCGTTGGGCTGGGTGATGAGCAGGGAGCAGCGCGAGCACTTGATAGCGATTGCACGCCTGCATGATTTGATCCTGATCGAGGACGCCGCCTACGCGTTCTTAGCCGAGGATGCGCCGCCGCCTGTGGCCGAACTGGCGCCGGAGCGCACGGTGTACGTGTCGGGGCTGTCCAAGAGTGTCGCCACCGGCCTGCGGGTGGGGTTCGTGGCCGCGCCTTCGCAGTGGATGGCGGCGCTGGAACGTACGGTCATGGCCACCACCTGGAACACCCCGGGGGTGATGACCGCCCTTGCCGCCGCGTGGCTCGACGACGGCACGGTGCTGCAACTGGAAGCGCAAAAGCGCGAGGATGCCCGGGCGCGCCAGGCGGTGGCCGATGAGGTGTTGGCGGGGCTCAATGTGATCCGCCATCCGTGTTCTTATTTTTTGTGGCTGCCCTTGCCGGAAGAGGCCCGCGCCGACCAGATCACCATGGCGCTGGCGCGGGAAAATATCTCGGTGTCCACCGCCGAGCCGTTTGCCGTCTCGGCCCACGTGCCCCATGCATTACGCGTGGCGCTGGGCTCGGTAGACCGGGCCGTGTTGCGTGAGGCGCTGGTGAAGGTGCGCTGGGCGGTGGAGGCGTACTAGGCCGTTTACCGACGCATCTCGATGGCTCTTGAGATGACCGTGGCGAGGGAGCTTGCTCCCGCTGGGCTGCGTAGCGGCCCCAAAAAGCTGGGAGCGCTGCGCACTCCAGCGGGAGCAAGCTCCCTCGCCACAGCAAGCTCCCTCACAACAGGCTCCCTCCTCACAGGAAGGCATCCGGCTGCTGTCAGAACTTGTACGCCTGACGCCCGATCAGCAGCCACTTGCCTTTCTGCTTCTGCCAAACCTGGAAGTTTTCAATTTCGGTGGGCACTTCAACACCGCTGTTTACGGCCTGGGCGGAGAAGTGGTTGCGCACCAGCGCGGTGTCGCCATTGAGGGTGATGGTCTGTTTTTGCATTTCCAGGGTCTTGAAACCGCTTCTGCCGGTTTCAATGTCGGCGATAAATTCCTGCTTGTTCTGGATCTTGCCGCTGGAGTGGCCGTAGGTGAGGTTGTTGGCGGTGAGGGCTTGCAGTTGCGGGATGTCCTTGTGCAGCATGGCCTGGGTCAGATGATCGACCGCAACGGCTACATCCTTGTCGGTTGCGGCAGGCGCGGCGGCCGCGTAACCGCTGAACAGGCACAGAAAACCAATCAGAACCTTGATGTTTTGCATGGGTGTTTCCTTGTTGTTGTGGGGTACTGGTACGACACAGGACGGGCCTTATAGTCGTCGTACAACCATGCCGTATTTTGCATGGTCAAGGAAAGTGAAATTTCACGTAAGCCAGCAGATAAGCCATATTGATCGTGAGCAGTCGTCATATCACTTTCGAAATCGTTGGCGCTACTTCCCGTATAAAAAGCGCATGGCTATGCTGTGCCCGCTGCTCCAAAACCGGCGAGGGAATGCAATGCTTTTTAATTGGCACAGTGATTCGATCCAGCGCAGTACTTGCGTCACCCGGCAATACAGAAACACTCAGAACGTGCGCCGCTTCATGCTTGAACACTGCGGTGCTGGGTTCAAGTTCGACCGCGATTTCATGGCGTGGATTGGTAACGACATCCCCAAGACCATGGGCGATGTGGTGGATGAATGGCAGCGCCGCAACAGCCTATAAGGACAATAAGACATGACACCGGATCAACAGTACGCGGCGGCCATGGTGCGCCTGGGTTATCAACTCGACGAGTTCAAGATCGGCGGCAACTACACGCCGCTGTTAAGGGACGGCAACCATGTCTAAATCAGCGGCCAGATCCCGCGGGTGGGTGCCGAAAACGGAACCGTCTCAGGCCTGCACATCCACACCGATATGCGCCTGCAGCCAATCCTTGTAGGCCGCGATGTTATCGGTCGACTGGTCGCCATTTTTCGCGCTGATGGCCTTGCCATCGAGGCGCCCGATGTCGAGCAGGTACTGAAGACCGTTGGCCACATGGGTGGCGTCGCTTTTGCTGAGTGACTGGAAATCGGGCAGTTCGACGGCGTTGTTTTTATCGTTGAAGGTCGCCCAGCTTGGCCTTGACCTCGGGCGTGGGGTTGGTGACCTCGATCATGGGTTGCCGAGTCCGGCAAGGCATTGCCTATTTCGACCGCTCATACGCCGCGGTCATCACCTGCCACGTCTGTGCATCCGCCGGAATCAGATGCTCGATGCGCAGCGACGTCACGGTGATGTCCTGGGGCATGCCGAAGGTCGTGAAGGTCGACATGAAGTTCAGCGGACCCTCACGCGAGTTGACGCGTGTCAGCACCAGTGGCGGCAGTTCATTGATCAATACTTCGGTACTCTGCGGGGCCGGCAGGCGTTCTAAAAGCCTGGCAAGTTGCGGATTGCCCAAGGCCTCGCGGGTTGCTCGCTGCCAGGCGATGGTGCGGATTTCTTCAGCGTTGACCAAGTGATCACCCAGGCCGCCCGGCTGCAGCAAGGTGACCAGCAAATTCAGTCCATCAGCCGCCTCCGGCTTGATCCCCACCAGATCGAACAGCACCTGCGTGCTGGCATTGGCGGCGAGCACCTCCCAGTGACTGCCCAGCACGATCGCCGGTACAGGATTATTCGCGTGCAGCACATGGCTGATCGCCTCGCGAATGGCCTCCATTGATGGCGAAGACAGCGGGGTTGCCTCATAGCGCGGGGCAAAACCTGCGGCCAGGAACACGTTGTTGCACTGCTCCAACGGCGCCTCCAGCGCCATCAGCAAATTATGCAGGGTGCCCGGGCTTGGCTTGGCGCGCCCTGTCTCGATACAGCTCAGGTGGCGCTGGGAACCCCGGTGATCAGCGCCAGTTCCAGTTGGCTCAATTGGGCTTGCCGACGCAGCACGCGCAGTTGCGCGCCGGCGGTGGTGTCGGGGTTGGCGCGGGGGAAAGGTGGGCTGCTCATGGGCTGACTCTGGCCGTGCGGGTCGGTGGTGTCGATGACCTGTGAGGTCATTGAGAAGGGTCGGACGTTATCACTAATGTGCAGCTTGTCGAACCGTTGTCTCCAAGGAGGAGAGCATGCGCAGACCCTGGATTGCCCTGGCCGGGTTATTGGCTTTTACCCTGTACACATTGATCACGATGCTGATGGCCGAGCAATCGCTCATGGCCTTCGGGCTTGAATTGATGGCGAGGCCGGACACCGCCCAGGTGGTGATCGACCTGTACCTGATGGCGCTGATGGCGTGTATTTGGATGTACCGGGACGCGCGGGCCAGAGGCAAATCCGTGGTGTCGGTGTTGCCTTATTGGTTGATAACGGCGGTTTTTGTGTCCGTGGGGCCGCTGTTGTATCTCGTGGTCAACGGGTTCCGCCGCTGTTCGGGGAGCCGATGATGAAGGTGTATGCCCTGTGCGTGTTGGTACTGTTCATCAAGATGTTGGCGATCTCTTGCTATCAAGGCTATTTCCGCCTCAGGCACCTTGCTTTCATCAACAGTGAGGATGCCGGCTTCTTCAAGCGGGCGGCTAATTCGCAGGAACTGCCGCAGGTCAGCCGAGGTGCCAGAGCCTGGGCGAATGACCTGGAGAATATTCCGTTGTTCTTTGTCCTGGGTGGGTTGTGCGTCGCATTGGAGGCGACCAGCGTTGCCACGACCTGGCTGTTTTGCACGTTCACCGTCGTTCGGGTGATGCATACGCTGATGTACCTGGGTGGCCGCCAGCCGTTGCGTACGGTCGCTTACTGCGTGGGAGTGGCTTGCCTGTGCGGGCTGGCCGGTGTGCTCTGCCTTAGCCTCACCGAGTAACCTGTGGTGAGGGAGCTTGCTCCCGCTGGAGTGCGCAGCGCTCCCGGAAATTTGGGGCCGCTACGCAGCCCGGCGGGAGCAAGCTCCCTCACTACAACAAGCTCCCCAGCCACAGTGTTCTGCGGTGTTATTCAGATCGTGGATAACGCCTGCGCCAAGTCCGCTCGCAGATCCTCTACATCCTCAACGCCCACCGACAACCGCACCAGCCCATCCCCAATCCCCAACTGCGCCCGGGTCGCCGCCGGGATGCTCGCATGGGTCATGATCGCCGGGTGTTCGATCAGGCTTTCCACACCGCCGAGGCTTTCGGCCAGGGCAAAGATCTTCACGTTTTCCAGGAAGCGTGTCGCACCCGCGAGGTCGGTTTTGAGGTCTACCGAAATCATCCCGCCAAACCCGCGCATCTGCCGGCGCGCCAGTTCATGTTGCGGGTGCGAGGCCAGTCCAGGGTAGTAAACCCGCGCCACCTGCGGCTGTTGCTCCAGCCATGTCGCCAGTTCCAGTGCGTTGCTGCAATGCCGTTCCATGCGCAGCGCCAGTGTCTTCACCCCGCGCAAAGTCAGGAAGGCGTCAAACGGCCCGGCAATTGCGCCCACGGAATTTTGCAGGAAGCCCACGCGCTCGGCCAACTCGGGATTCTGGCCGACCACCGCAATACCGCCGATCACATCGGAGTGGCCGTTGAGGTACTTGGTGGTGGAGTGCACAACAATGTCGAAACCCAATTCGAGCGGGCGTTGGATCCAGGGGCTGGCGAAGGTGTTGTCGGCCACGCAGATGATGCCCCGGGCACGGCAGATGCGTGAAATGGCGCTGAGATCGGTCAGGCTCAACAGCGGGTTACTGGGGGTTTCGACCCAGACCATCCGCGTGTCGTCCTGCAACGCGGCTTCGAAGGCCGACAGGTCAGTCAGGTCGACGAAGCTGAAGCGATGCCCGGCGCTGCGTTGGCGCACTTTGTCGAACAGGCGGAAGGTGCCGCCGTACAAGTCATTGCCGGAGACCACGTGGGAACCGGCGTCGAGCAGTTCCAGCACGGTGGAAATCGCCGCCAGCCCGGAGGCAAACGCGAAGGCCTGGGTGCCGCCTTCAAGATCCGCTACGCAGCGCTCCAGGGCGAAGCGCGTCGGATTGTGGGAGCGCCCGTAGTCGAAGCCTTTGTGAACCCCGGGGCTTTCCTGCAGGTAGGTGGAGTTGGCGTAGATCGGCGGCATCAGCGCGCCCGTGGTCGGGTCCGGGGATTGCCCGGCATGGATCACGCGGGTGGCGAAGGCGCTTTTATCGTGCTGGGTCATGCAAGGGATCTCCGTAGGTGATTGAGCAGGTCGACGCGGGTGATCAGGCCGTAGAAGCCCGACGCGTCGGCAATGATTGCAACCAGTCCGCGATCCAGCTCGGCCTGCAATTGCGCAAGGCTGGCGCTGGGCGCAAGGGTCTGGAGGGCGTTGGTCATGGCACTGGCGACGGTCATGGAGAAGTGCGCGGCGTTCTGGTGCAGGCCAAGCAGTACGTCTGACTCATCGAGCACACCCACCAGTTTTTGCCCGTCCACCAGCACCGGCAGTTGCGAGACGTCCGCCAGGCGCATGCGCTGGAACGCGGTGAGCAGGCTGTCGTCGGGGCCGACGCTGATCACCCGGCCGTCTTCGAAGCGGCGGGCGATCAGGTCGCGCAGGTCGCCGTAGTGTTTGTATTGCAGCAGGCCGGCGTCGTTCATCCATTGGTCGTTGTAGACCTTCGACAAGTAGCGCGTGCCGGTGTCACAAACGAAGGTGACGACGCGCTTGGGTTCGGTCTGTTCGCGGCAATAACGCAGCGCCGCGGCGAGCAGGGTGCCGGTGGAGGAACCGCCCAGAATGCCTTCGGCCCGCAGCAACTGGCGGGCGTGGTCGAAGCTTTCTTCGTCGCTGATCGAGTAAGCGTGGCGCACGCTGGAGAGGTCGGCGATCGAGGGGATGAAGTCTTCGCCGATGCCTTCCACCGCCCACGAGCCGGGTTCGGTCAGGGTGCCGCTGCGGCTGTATTCAGCCATCACCGAGCCGACCGGGTCGGCCAACACCATGGCCAGGTCGGGCTGCACGCGCTTGAAGAACCGGGTCAGGCCGGTGAGGGTGCCGGCCGAGCCCACGCCCACCACGATGGCGTCCAGGTCATGCTGGGTCTGGGCCCATATTTCCGGGGCGGTGCTGGTCTCGTGAGCCAGGGGATTGGCCGGGTTATTGAACTGGTCGGCGAAGAACGAATCGGGAATGTCTTTGGCCAGCCGGGCGGCGACGTCCTGGTAATACTCGGGGTGGCCCTTGCCGACATCGGAGCGGGTGATGTGCACCTCGGCGCCCATGGCTTTGAGGTGCAAGACCTTCTCGGTGGACATCTTGTCGGGCACCACCAGCACCACTCGGTAACCCTTGGCGCGGCCTACCAGTGCCAGGCCGAGGCCGGTGTTGCCAGCGGTGGCTTCAATGATGGTGCCACCGGGGCGCAGGCGGCCGTCGCGTTCGGCGGCGTCGATCATGGCCAGGCCGATGCGGTCCTTGATCGAGCCGCCGGGGTTTTGGGATTCAAGCTTGAGGAACAGCGTGCACGGGCCGGTATCGAAGCGGCTGACCCGCACCAGCGGGGTGTTGCCGATCAGTTCGAGCACGGCGGGGCGGGAAGCGGTGGGCATGTCGTCACCTGGCTACGGAAAGGGCGTATGGGATGGACAGCAGTTTTTAGAGCATGGTTTCGAACATAGGCCGGTATCGCGCAGGTCGCAACCGGACGGCCGCCTGAATGTCTTTTTTTGGCGCATTGCTGCTTCATCACGGAGCACGTACGAGGGCTGCTCTTACCCTGTATTTTCGCCAAGGCCAGGTATTCATTGGCTTGCAGCTGATTGGCCCAGCGCTTGCTAAAAGAAATCCAAACTTGGATACAAGATGGAATCCTCAATGCACAACGAACAACTCGGCTGGACCCTGGGTGAATGGCAGGCCGCATACCGCAGCCACGCGCTGACGCCCGACATTCTGTTGACCCTGGCGGGCACGTTTCCCGCCCAGGACAATACCTGGATCAGCCAGGTGCAACCGCAGCAGTTGAGTGCCCAGTTGGCGCAACTGGCCGAGCGGCTGATGGCGGTCGACGGCGATCTCGACAAGTTGCCGCTGTACGGTGTGCCGTTCGCGATCAAGGACAACATCGATGCGGCGGGCTGGGAGACCACCGCTGCGTGCCCTGAATTTGCCTATACGGCTCAAGCAGATGCCTCGGTGGTTGCCCGGTTGCGCGCGGCCGGGGCGATCCTGATGGGCAAGACCAACCTCGACCAGTTCGCCACTGGCCTGGTTGGGACGCGCTCGCCTTACGGCGCAGTCGGTAACAGCTTCAACCCGGATTATGTCAGCGGCGGTTCCAGCTCGGGTTCGGCCTCGGTGGTTGCTCGTGGCCTGGTGGCGTTCTCCTTGGGCACCGACACCGCAGGTTCCGGACGGGTGCCGGCGGGCTTCAACAATATTGTCGGGTTGAAGCCGACCAAGGGGCGTTTGTCCAACACCGGATTGGTGCCCGCGTGCCGCACCGTGGACTGCATTTCGGTGTTCGCGTTGACCGTCGAAGATGCCGATGTAGTGGCCGGCGTAGCAGCCGCTTACGACGCCAGTGACGCGTATTCCCGTGTTAACCCCAACACCGCGCCGGTCGCAGTTGGCGCCACCATCAAGCTGGCGGTTCCGGCCAGCCTGGAGTTTTTTGGCGATGCACAGAACCAGGCCGTGTTTGAACAGGCGTTGCTCAGGTTTCAATCCATCGGCGCCGAGATCACTCCGATAGATTTCAGCCCTTTTCAGCAACTCGCCGAACAGTTGTATTTTGGCTCCTGGGTGGCAGAGCGCACGGTCGCGATGGAAGGCATGTTCGCCAGCAACCCCGGAGCGATCAACCCGGTGGTGCGCGGCATCGTCGAAAACGGCCACACGTACAGCGCCTGCGATGCCTATAAAGCCGAATACCTGCGGGCCGAATTGAGCCGGCGTATCAACGACAGCCTGGCCGGTTTCGATGCGTTGCTGGTTCCAACATCCCCGACGATTCGCACGCTGGCGGAAATGGCCGTGGAGCCGGTGCTCTACAACTCGCAGTTTGGCTTTTACACCAATTTCACCAACCTGGCCGACCTCTCGGCACTGGCCGTGCCCGCCGGGCTGCGCAGCGATGGCCTGCCGTGCGGCATCACCCTGATCGCGCCGGCCTGGCACGACGCGGCGCTGGCGCACCTGGGCAAACGCTGGCAGGCCGGCCTCGATCTGCCGTTGGGCGCCACTGAACGTTCCCTGCCGCAACCGGCACCGGCGCGCCAGGCCCCGGGCAGCGTGCGGGTGGCGGTGGTGGGCGCGCACCTCACCGGGATGCCGCTGAACTTCCAGTTGACCAGCCGTAATGCAGTGCTGGTGGAACAAACCCTGACGGCAAGCCACTACCGCCTGCATGCGCTGCCGGGCACGGTTCCGCCCAAGCCCGGGCTGGCCAGGGATGACTCGGGCCGCTCGATCATCGTTGAACTGTGGGACATGCCCATCGCCCGCTTTGGCGAGTTCGTCGCCGAGATTCCCGCGCCGCTGGGCATCGGCAACCTGACCCTGGCGGACGGGCGCAGCGTGAAAGGCTTCATCTGCGAACCCTGGGCCCTCGCAGGCGCCACCGACATCACCGAGTTCGGCGGCTGGCGCGCCTACATGGCGAGCAGGGCGTAGGTATGCAGCTCTCCACCACCAGAAAGCCCAGCGAACGGCCGGACAGCCTGGCAGAGCGGGCGTACCAGCAGTTGAAAGACGACATCTTCGGCTTTCGTTTGTTGCCGGGTGATCGCTTCAGCGAGGGCGATATAGCCGAACGTATGCAAGCCAGCCGCACGCCGGTGCGCCAGGCACTGTATCGACTGGAGCGTGAAGGGTACCTGGAGGTTTTTTTCAGGAGTGGCTGGCAGGTCCGGCCGTTCGACTTCAACTATTTTGAAGAGCTTTACGACGTTCGGATCGTGCTGGAGTTAGCGGCCGTCAGTCGCTTGTGTGACATGGCGGAGCAGGGTCTTGAACCGCTTGAGGCCATCTGGCTGGTGGACGAAAGTGCCCGGCTGGACGAAGCCCAAGTTGTCTCGGCGCTGGATGAGGCGTTTCACTGCGGGCTGGTGCAGGCCACGGGCAACGCTGAAATGGCGCGCATGCATTACGAGATTACCGAGAAAATCCGCATTATCCGGCGGCTGGATTTCACCCAGCAATCGCGCATTGCCGCGACGTACGAGGAGCATGGGTTGATTCTGCGGGCGATCATGCAGCGGCAAAGCGACCAGGCGCAGCAACTGCTCAAGGCCCACATTGAGGTCAGCAAGCAAGAGGTGCGCAAGATCACATTGCACCGGTTGGCGGTGGCAAGGAGATAAGCCCTTCATACTGAAAAGTTGGCTGGCCCCAATCCCTGTGGCGAGGGAGCTTGCTCCCGCTGGGCTGCGCAGCAGCCCCAATTCAGACACCTCTTTTCACCCGATAAAATGGGGTGTCCGGTTTTGGGGGCGCTTCGCACCCCAGCGGGAGCAAGCTCCCTCGCCACAGGTTATTCGAGCGTGGCCAAGACTTGCTGCAATTGATTCACCACCGTCTCACTCGCCGCCAGCATCGGCGCCCGCAACTCACTGCCGATCAACCCCTCCATCGCCAGCGCGGCCTTCACTGGCGCGGGGTTGGGCTCCACGAACATCGTGTGAATCAACGGCAGCAGCTCGAAAAACGTCTGACGAGCCGCCATCAATTGGTTATCGCGAACCTGACGATGCAGCCTCACAAACGCCTCGGTCCGCACATGCGCCGACGCGGCAATCGCGCCGGTCGCCCCCAGGCACAGCGCGTTGAATATCTGCACATCTTCACCACACAACACATCCACATTCCCGCTGGCCAGCAGCGCCAGGGTGTTGGCCAGGTTGCCGCCACAATCCTTGATCGCGACGATCCGTTCATGGGCGACGATGTTCAGCAGCGTCGCCTGTTCGAAGGCGATGCCGGTACGATAGGGAATGTCATACAGAATAATCGGCACGCTGGACGCATCCGCCACGGTGCGGAAGAACCCTTCAAGGCCCGCCTGGGACGGGCGGATGTAGCTCGGCGGTGGCACCAGCAAGCCGGCCACCGGGCGTTTCAGGATTTCGGCCTGAAACTGCAACAGTTCAATCTGGTTATACCCCGCCAGGCCCATCACCACGTGCTGCGGCGGCACCAGCTCCAGCACGGCATCCAGCACTGCCAGTTGCTCATCGCGGCTGAGTGATGCGGCTTCGCCGGTGGTGGTGCAGGCCATGATCCCGGCCACGCCCTTTTCCAGCAGATGGCAGACCAGGCGGCGCAAGCCGATGAAGTCGATGGCGCCGTTATGAAACGGTGTGACGACGGGAACCCAGATACCTTGAAACGATGACATGCGCTTTCTCCTGATGGTTGACCGATTGAGTCACCGTCAGAAGGGCAGAGGGAGGTAAGCAAGAGGAGGGGGCCTTCGCGCTCAATGTCCTGTCAGCTCATCTGACGGGACAGCGCGCCCCGGTCACATGAGCGACTGTTTCTTCGATTTGAGGGCATGCGCAACGCAACTCTGCGCCTTGGCAATCAAGCCAATGACGGAAAAGTTGAAGGTCGTTGCAGACATTGAGGACACACCCTGAAGAAGACGCTCATCTTTATGGATTATTACAGGGTGTGTCAACTCACAGAGATCAGTCGCGTTTCAGCCAGTGGCGCACAAAACGCACCAGTTCCGCCGCCAGTTCTGCGTCTTCCGGTGCGCCCATGAAGCCGCCGTGGGGCATCGCTTCAAGGAAAAACGGGGTCAGACCACGCTTTTTTTAAATGTGGTCTGACCCCTTTTTTGGGTGACGTTGAAGCTGGCTCGCCTGTGACGCTTAGATAAATAGATCGGTTCCCGTGACGCTCGCTCGTTAATATGCGCGGCATACCAATCGTGAAAAGGAAGTTAGGGGTGGAGTACAAAGCGCTTTCAGGGCCGCCTGCGGCTTGCATGGACACTTACTCTTGGCGTCGTCGTATCTTGATGGCCTGCCTGGCGATAGGTTTATATCTCGCGATTCAACTTGCGCTGGTGCTGATTATGGGCACAGGAAACTTGACCAGGCTGACGCTGCTGATTGACGGCGGTTTCTCTGCAGTGGTGCTGCTGACAGTGGCGGTGATCGAGCGCAGGCACTCAGGCGGAGTTCGCGCCGTTATTGGCCGTGACCTGAGCAGGACGTTCAAACTGTGTTTGCCATGGATACTGGGGGTTTACCTGGTCTGTACCAGTCTCGATATTGGGCTGGGATACGGGTATGAGGCCTATACGATGTTCTTGCGGGGCAGTCTGCCCTCAGCTCCAAGGGCGCTTCTTCTCTCAATGGGGCTCCTGATTGTTCCGATTTTTGAGGAGCTCCTGTACCGGTACTTCCTGATTCGCCTCTTCCCTCTGGATAATCGCCTTTGGCGGTGGGTTGCGATACTGGCCACCACCGCGGTGTACATGGCCATACACATGCCGTTTAGCGGTTGGATAGAGTGCCTGATGATCGGCACGCTCTCAGTCATCTTTGCGTATGCCCGAGTGCGCAGCGCCGGCATTCTGGTCCCCGTGCTATTGCACATCTTCGCGGGCGTCCTGAATCTATCGAGGGGTCTTGTGGCCAATCTCTGGCTGTGAGCCTGCGCTGCTTTGGACTCACCCCTTTTTCGTTGATGCTGGCGGACCTGCGAGCGTTGATCGCTACTGTTTCGGCTTGAGCATCAAATCCAGGTTTTGCACGGCGGCACCTGCGGCGCCCTTGCCGAGGTTGTCGAATATCGCCGCCAGCAAAACCTGGCCGGTCTCGTGGTTCTCACGCACGATCAAGCGCAAGTCATCCGTGTCGTTCAGGGCTTGGGGGTCAAGGTACGTCAGCTCGTTGGCGGCCTGCATCGATAACACCTGTACGTGACGGGTGTCGCGGTAGTGGTGGGTCAAACAGTTGTGTAACTGCAACCCATCCACCCCCGGTGCCAGCAGCCGCAGTTGCAGCGGGATGGTCAGTACGATCCCCTGGCGAAAAGCCCCGTAGGCCGGCACAAACAATGGCCGCTGTGTCAGGCCGCTTTGCAGCTGAATTTCCGGGACATGCTTGTGTTCCAGCCCCAGGCCGTAGACCAGGAAGGCCGGCGCCTGCGAGGCGTCGGCGCCCTCATGTTCCTGCACGCCGGCGCGGCCCTTGCCGGAATAGCCCGAGACGGCATGAATGGTCGTCGGGTAGTCCTTGGGCAGCAGCCCGGCCTCAAGCAACGGGCGCAACAAACCAATCGCGCCGGTGGGGTAGCAGCCGGGATTGCTGACCCGCTGCGCCGTGGCAATGCACTGCGCCTGTTGTGGGTTCATCTCGGCGAAACCGTACGTCCAGTCAGGATGAGTACGGTGCGCGGAACTCGCGTCGATCACCCGCACGGCGGGATTCTTGATGCTGGCGACAGCGTCCCGCGCAGCGTCGTCGGGCAAGCACAGGATCGCGATGTCGCAGGCGTTGATCATCTCGGCGCGCTGCTGCGGGTCCTTGCGGTGTTCAGGGCTGAGGGTGATCAGTTGCAGATCGGTGCGGTCGCGCAGGCGTTGATGGATCTGCAGCCCGGTGGTGCCTTGGTCGCCGTCGATAAATACAAGAGGATTTGCCATGGGGTGCGCTCGTAGAGGAAATCAGGTGTTCCCATCTTCAGTGAGTCGTTAAGATAGGAAAAGTTGAATTTCCAGATGATGATATTCAGGTTTTCTGAACAAGGATTGCCCCATGCGCGAAATCAGCCTGGACCGCCTGCGTACGTTGGTGGCGATTGCCGACCTCGGCTCGTTCGCCGAGGCGGCGCGCATGCTCAACCTGGCGCCACCCACCGTCAGCCTGCATATCGCAGATCTTGAGGCGCGGGTGGGTGGCAAGCTGTTGTCGCGTACCCGTGGGCGGGTGCAGCCTTCGGCGATTGGCGAAACCCTGGTGGAGCGCGCACGCCGGTTGTTGGCGGATGCCGAGCAGGCGCTTGAAGACGTGGAGCGACAGGTGCAGGGGTTGGCAGGGCGTGTGCGTCTGGGAGCCTCAACCGGGGCCATCGCACAGTTGTTGCCGCAAGCCCTGGAAACCTTGAGCCAACATCACCCCGCCATTGATGTGCAGGTGGCGGTGCTCACTTCGCAGGACACATTGAAGAACCTGGCAGACGGTGCCCTGGAAATTGGCTTGGTAGCGCTGCCGCAGGCGCCGGTGAAGGGATTGCGGATCGAGCCCTGGCGGCGCGACCCGGTCATGGCTTTTTTACCGGCGCGCCGGGAATGCCCGGAGGTGGTAACACCCGCCTGGCTGGCTGCCCAGCCGTTAATCCTGAATGACAACACCACCCGGCTTTCGCGCCTGACCGCCGAGTGGTTTGCCAGTGAAGGATTGCAGCCCACGCCGCGCATTCAACTGAACTACAACGACGCAATCAAAAGCCTGGTAGCCGCCGGTTACGGGGCCACATTGCTGCCCCATGAGGCGTCCACGCCCTTGCACGACACCCGGATTGTGATGCGGCCGTTGCAACCGTTGCTGTGGCGCCAACTGGGGGTTGCCCATCGCGCCGGGGAGGTTGAGCGGCCTACGCAACATGTGTTGGACGTGTTGTGGGGATTGAGTGCGGGGTAGGGCGTTGTTGAATGACCCATACGATCAGCCTATGAATACCTTCCTGAATCAGGAATTTACAGAAATCTGAATACCGTTGAAATTAACGGCTTTTGAGCCGCCAATCGGTTTTTCAGGGAGTCTTCACCATGCCATTCACCCACACACAACTCCCCATCGTCGTCGACGATGTGCCGTTGACCATTGGCGCGATCCACCGCGCGGGCAGCCTGGCACCGATTGTGTTCCTGCATGGCTTTGGCTCGACCAAGGAAGACTACGCCGACATCGTCCAGCAACCTGCATTCGACGGTCATCCATTTGTGGCCTATGACGCCCCGGGTTGCGGTGAGAGCCAGTGCGCTGACCTGTCGAAAATTTCCATCCCGTTCCTGCTGCAGACCGCCGTGCAGGTGCTGGCGCATTTCGACATCGACCGCTTCCATCTGGTAGGCCACTCCATGGGCGGGTTGACCGCGCTGATGCTGGCGCACCGGTTTCCGGGCCGAGTACTGAGCTTTGTCGATATCGAAGGCAATATCGCCCCGCAAGACTGCTTCCTCAGCCGGCAGATCGTTGACTACCCGGCGGATGACCCCGAGGCGTTTTTCAGCGCCTTTATCGAGCGCACCCGCCAGGCACCGGCCTACGCCAGCGCGCTGTATTCGGCGAGCCTGCGGCACAAGGTGCGCGCCGGTGCGGTGCGGGGGATTTTCCAGTCGATGGTCGAGCTGTCCGATAACGCCGACCTGATGGGCAAGTTCCTCGGCCTGCAATGCCCGCGGATGTTCATGTACGGCGAGCAGAATGCTCACCTGTCGTACCTGGCGCATATCCAGGCGCAAGGTGTGCGACTGGCGCCGATTGCCCAGTGCGGGCACTTCCCGATGTACTCCAACCCGATCGCGATGTGGCAACAGATTGCGCACTTTCAGCGCGGTTGATCTCCACCGCCAGCGATCGGCCAGGCCCAAAAGCACAAGACTTACGCCTCGAAACCCGGATAATGGCGGCCATATTTTGCTCGCTATTCTGGTAATCCCGCATGGAAATCAAGGTCAATTTTCTCGACAACCTTCGACTTGAAGCCAAGTTCGACGACTTCACCGTGGTGGCCGACCAGCCTATTCGCTACAAGGGCGATGGCTCGGCCCCTGGTCCGTTCGATTACTTCCTGGCGTCGTCGGCGTTGTGTGCGGCTTACTTTGTGAAGTTGTACTGCGAAACCCGCAACATCCCTACCGACAACATTCGCCTGTCGCAGAACAACATTGTCGACCCGGAAAACCGCTACAACCAGATCTTCAAGATCCAGGTCGAGTTGCCTGCGGATATCTCCGATAAAGACCGCCAGGGCATCTTGCGCTCCATCGACCGTTGCACCGTGAAAAAAGTGGTGCAGGCCGGCCCGGAGTTCGTGATCGAGGAAGTCGACAACCTGGATGCCGATGCCCAGGCGTTGTTGATGCCGAGCGCGGCGTCCGATGCCGGCACTTACATCGCGGGCAAGGACCTGCCGCTGGAAAAAACCATCGCCAACATGTCGGCCATTCTGGCGGGCCTGGGCATGAAGATTGAGATCGCGTCGTGGCGCAATATCGTGCCCAACGTGTGGTCGCTGCATATCCGCGATGCACACTCGCCGATGTGTTTTACCAACGGCAAGGGTGCGACCAAGGAAGGCGCGCTGGCGTCGGCACTGGGCGAGTTTATCGAGCGGTTGAACTGCAACTTCTTCTACAACGACCAGTTCTGGGGTGAAGACATCGCCAACGCGGCGTTTGTGCATTACCCGGACGAGCGCTGGTTCAAGCCGGGCCGTAAAGACGAACTGCCGCCGGAAATCCTCGACGCGCACTGCCTGCATATCTACAACCGTGACGGCGAGCTGCGTGGCTCACACCTCTACGACACCAACTCCGGCAACGAAGAGCGCGGCATTGTTTCGCTGCCGTTCGTGCGCCAGTCGGATGGCGAGGTGGTGTATTTCCCGTCCAACCTGATCGAGAACCTGTACCTCAGCAACGGCATGAGTGCCGGTAATACCCTGGCTGAAGCCCAAGTGCAGTGCCTGTCGGAGATTTTCGAGCGCGCGGTAAAACGCGAAATCATCGAGGGTGAATTCGCGCTGCCGGATGTGCCGCAGGAAGTGTTGGCGAAATTCCCTGGCATCCTGGCCGGGATCCAGGGCCTGGAAGCCCAGGGTTTTCCGGTGCTGGTGAAGGATGCGTCGCTGGGCGGCGAATTCCCGGTGATGTGCGTGACCTTGATGAACCCGCGCACCGGCGGTGTATTCGCCTCGTTCGGCGCACACCCAAGCCTTGAAATCGCGCTGGAACGCAGCCTTACCGAACTGCTGCAAGGCCGCAGCTTCGAAGGCCTGAACGATCTACCGCAGCCGACGTTTGAAGGCCACGCGGTGACTGAGCCGAACAACTTCGTCGAGCACTTCATCGACTCCAGCGGAGTGGTGTCGTGGCGCTTCTTCAGCGCCAAATCGGATTACGAATTCGTCGAATGGGACTTCTCCGGCCAGGGTGAAAACTCCAATGCCGAGGAAGCCGCGACGCTGTTCGGCATCCTCGAGGGTATGGGCAAGCAAGTGTACATGGCGGTGTACGAGCACATCGGCGCAACCGCCTGCCGCATCCTGGTGCCGGACTATTCGGAGATTTATCCGATCGACGATCTGATCTGGGACAACACCAACAAGGCGCTGTTTTTCCGCGAAGACATCTTGAACCTGCACCGCCTCGACGAAGCCGAGTTGAAGGGCCTGGTTGAACGTCTGGTGGAAAGTGAGCTGGACGACTACACCGACATCACCACGTTGATCGGCATCGACTTTGATGACAATACCGCGTGGGGCCAACTGACCATCCTGGAATTGAAGCTGTTGGTTTACCTGGCCTTGCAGCAGTTTGAAGAAGCCAAGGAACTGGTGGAGATGTTCCAGCAGTACAACGACAACACGGTTGAGCGTGGCTTGTTCTACCAAGCCGTGAACGCGGTGCTGGAGATGGAGTTGGACGAAGACCTGGAGCTGGCGGACTACGAAGTGAATCTGCGTCGGATGTTTGGCAACGAGCGAATGGAAGCGGCGATTGGTTCGGTGAACGGTAGCGTGCGGTTTCACGGGTTGACGCCGACGAGCATGAAGCTGGAAGGGCTGGATCGGCACCTGCGGTTGATTGATAGCTACAAGAAGCTGCATTCGGCGCGGGCCAATACCGCGCGCTGACGTCCCCTGGAGCTGGCTTGCCGGCGATGCAGGCACCTTGGTGTATCCGGTACACCCAGTTGATGCCATCGCCGGCAAGCCGGCTCCTACAGGGTTAAGCGTTTACAAAGTCCAACCCAACCCCAGCGCTTTGTGCAACGACGCAAAGTCCTTGAGTAACGCAGCGTCCCCGGAAATCCGGCTTTCCTGCGCCTGGTACCGCGTACGTTCCGCGTCCAGCCAATCCAGGGTACTCGCCGTGCCTGCTTTATAGCGCTGGCGCGTCAGGTCCGCTGCACGCACCGCCGACGACTCTACGTTGCGCAACAGCACCACATTCTGGCGCTGGTTGCCATAACGCGCCAACGCCACATCCGCGTCACGCAACGCACTCAGCACCACGCTTTTGTAGTGGGCGAGGGCTTCATCGCGCCCGGCTTGCGCACCTTTGACGCTGGCCGCCACCCGGCCGAAATCCAGTGCGTTCCAGGTCAGCCTTGGTAACAGCAACCAGGTGCCGCTGTCCTTTCGCGCAAGATGCCCGGGATCGGCGGCCGAGAATGACAAATCGCCCATCAGGCTGAGCTTGGGAAACCAGTCGGCGGTTTTCTCGCCGATCTGCGCGTTGCTGGACGCCAGTTGGCGCTCGGCTACGCGGATATCCGGCCGGGCTTTCAGGATCGCCGCCGGGTCGGCAAACGGCACCTGGCTCGGGATAGCGGGCAGGGCTCGCGGGGTGGTGAGGCTCGCATCCAACTCGCCTGGCTCCAGGCCACACAGCAAGTTCAGTTGGTCCACGGCCTCGACGATTGACGCTTGCAGCGGCAGGCGTTGGGCCCGGGTGTTTTCGGCCTGGGTCAGCACCTGTTCCAGTTGCAACTGCGAGGCCACGCCACGGCTGCGCCGCTGCTGGGTCAGGTCCAGCGCCTGCTCCTCGATGTCGACACTTGCATCCACCAGCGCCAGGCGCGCCTGCTGGTCGCGCAGGTCGGCATAGGTTTGCACCACCTCGGCAGCCAGTTGCACTTGGGCATCGGCCAACTGCGCCTGTGACGCGTCGTTTTCGGCTTGGGCTGCCTCGATTGCACGCCGGGTGCCGCCGAACACGTCGGCCTCCCAGCTGGCATCAAAGCCGGCGAGGTAAAGGTTTAACGGCCCGCGACCACCGCCACCGCTGCCCCCCAGCGCCGAGGTGTCGGGGGAGCGCAGTTTGAGCATCGCCGCGTCGCCGGTGACCTTGGGCAGGGCGTCGGCATTGGCGCCACTCAGGCTGGCCCGCGATTGTTGGAGTCGCGCCCGGGCGGTCGCCATGTCCGGGCTGCTTTGCAGTGCCTGGGCCACCAGTTGGTTAAGTTGCGGGTCACCCAGGGTTTGCCACCACCGCGCAACTGCAAGCGTGTGCGCCAAGCCTGTGTCGGCGTGGGGCAAACGCCCGGCCGCCAAGGTTTTTGGCGCGGCATCCGGCGCGCCCTGATAGTCCGGCCCCACGGTACACGCTGTCAGCAGGCCGACGGTAAAGAGCAGGGGAAGTGAGCGATAAATCATGTTCGTTGGCCTGCCTGCGCCGCGCGCTTTTTCAGGATGAAGATCAGGGGGAGGCACGCCAGCATGGCGAGTCCCAGCACGTAGAACGCGTCGTTGTAGGCCATTACTGCGGCCTGCTGGGCGATGTCGCTTGCCAGGTGGCTCAGTGCTTGTAGCGATGCAGTGGAAGGGTCGCCGGTTTGCGCCAGGTAGCTGGCGGTGTTGCTCGCCATCTGGTCCTGGGTCAACTGGGTGTTGGCCTGGATGCCTTCGCGCAGCATGTCGTCGTGGAAGTGGCTACGCCGGTCCATCAACACCCCCAGCAGCGCCAGCCCGAGGGTGCCACCGAGGTTGCGAGACATGTTGTAGAGCCCGGCCGCATCACCGGCGTCGCGGGTGTCTACCGACCGCATCGACAGCTGGCTGAGGGGCATCATCACCAGGATCTGCCCAAAGCCGCGCAAAATTTGCGACCAGTAAAAATCATGGCCGACACTCTGGGCGGTGAGTTGGGTGTCGAGAAAACAGCTGGCCCAGTACATCAACAAACCGACGCCGACCATCATCCGCAGGTCCAGGCGGCCGAGCATTCTTGGCAGGATCGGCATCAGCAGAAACGCGGGAATGCCCGACAGCAGCATGATCGACCCCGACTGTTGCGCGTTGTAGCCCGACAAAATGCCAAGGAACTGTGGCACCAGGTACGCCGTGCCATACAGCCCGGCACCGACGGCCGTGGCAATCAGCAACACACTGCCAAAGCTGCGGTTGAGCACCAGTTGCAGACGCAGGATCGGCGTACTCGACCGCACCTGCCCGACGGCAATCAGGAAGAACCCGACCACCATCGCAATGCTCAACCAGATGATCAGCAGCGAATCGAACCAGTGTTCACGCTGGCCTTCTTCCAGCACCACAGTGAGCGAACTCAAGCCCATGGCCAGGCCAAGAATGCCCAGCCAGTCGGCCTTGATGAACTGTTGAAGGTTCATGCGCTCGCCTGGCAGGCCACTGACCAGCAGGGTAATCAAGGTGATGCTGACGGGCAGGTTGATGAAAAAACACCAGCGCCAGTTGATGTTTTCCGTAAGCCATCCGCCAATTACCGGGCCCAACAACGGGCCGAGAATCACCGTCATGCCGAACATCGTGGTGCCGATTGCCAACTGATGGGCAGGCAAACGGGTGCGTACGATGGTCTGTGCGGTCGGAATCATCGCGCCGCCGGCAAACCCCTGGCCGATGCGCCCGGCGATCATCGCGCCAAGGCTTGAGGACAGGCCGCAGAACATCGAGAAAAACGTGAACATCAAGGCCGTGCCGATCAGGAACCGGCGCAGGCCAAATACCCGGGTCAGCCAGGCGGCGAGGGGGATCATCACGATTTCCGACATCAGGTAGCCGGTGGCGATCCAGGTACCTTCCGTGCCGGTCGCGCCGATCTGGCCCTGGATTTGCGGCAGTGCCGAGTTGGTGATCGAGATGTCCAGGGTCGCCAGCAACGCGCCCAGCGAACCGGCAGCCACCGCGATCCAGTCGGTCAGCGAGGCGTTGCGCGGTTTGTCCGCGGGCGCCTCGGTCAAAACGGCTTCAGCCATGGTTGGCATCTGCCTTGTGGGTGCGGGTGTCGACTTCCACGGTGGCGGACAGGCCGGGCATCAGTGCCTGGCGAATGTCATCGTCGGGTACATCCAGAGAAATCCGCACGGGCACCCGCTGTACGATCTTGGTGAAGTTGCCGGTGGCGTTTGACGGCGGCAGCAGCGCGAACTGGGCGCCGGTGCCGGGGGACAGGCTGTCGATATGCCCTTGCAGGTCGTGGCCAGGCAGCGCATCCACATGCACGGTCACGGTCTGCCCGGCGCGCATGTCGCCAATCTGGGTTTCCTTATAGTTGGCGGTCAGGTAGATCGCGCTTACCGGCACCACGGTCAGCAGGCGCGTGCCTGGCTGCACGTATTGCCCGACCCGCACGCCACGATCGGCCACGCGCCCATCCAGCGGGCTGCGAATCACCGCGTCGTCCACATCCAACTGGCTTTGCGCCTCGCTGGCCTTGGCCACGCCGAGTTGCGCCTGGGCCTGCTTGAGCTGGGCTTGAAGGGTGCCATAGCGGGTTTGGCTGGAACGCAGGGCAGCCTGCTTGGCGGCCACGGTGCTGCGGGCCTGGGCAAGTTGGTTGTTGAGCTGCGCCAGGCGCTCTTGCGGCTCGGCACCGGAGCGCGCCAGCGGCGCATAACGCGCGACTTCGGTTTGTGCGTGCCGGGCATCGGCTTGCGCGCCTTGCAGTTGGGCGCGGGCTTCGGCGATGGTCGAATCCTGCTGCACGAGGTCGGCCTGGGCCTTGGCAAAGTCGGCCTCGCGGGCGGCAATCGTCGCTGAGGCTTCGTCACTCACCGCCTGGTATTTGCGTGCATCCAGGCGCACCAGCACGTCGCCGCGCTTCACGTTTTGGTTATCGGCCACCAACACTGCAGCAACGTAGCCGTTGATTTTCGGCGCCACGCTGATGCTGTCGGCTTGCAGGTAGGCGTCGTCGGTGGTTTCGATAAAGCGCCCGGTGAGCCACCACCAGGCGCCCCACGCCAGCCCGGCCAACAGCGCCACGCCGGCGAGTGTCAGTAGAATCCGTCGGGCCTTGCCGCGTTGGCCGGTGACGGTGGTATCAGGAATGACCTGAGAAGAGGGCGGTGCAGCGGACATCAAGTCACTCCAGTTTTATATCAGTTGGAATAAATTCGTTTTTTCGCGAAAATTTGTCAACTGGTATATTTTGGTTACGTTAAAAAAATGGAGTTGCACATGGCACGACATAAACCGGCCGCCGAAGGGGGTTATCAACGGGGTGAAGAAACCCGTGCACGTATTGTCGAGGCAGCCGTCGTGGTCTTTGGCGAGCGTGGCTACGACGGTGCGTCCACGCGGGACATCGCGAACGCCGCAGGGGTCAATGCACCGGCGATCCAGTACTACTTCGACGCAAAGGAAGGCGTGTACCTGGCGTGCGTCGAGCACTTGATCACGCTTTTGTGGCGAAAAATGGCACCCTCCGTTGAAGCGGCGGAAAGCGCGCTGGCCGATGCCGAGGTCAACGATCAGGCGCTGATCGACGTCTCATTGGGCATCCTCGGAACGGTGGTCTCGACGATTCAGGACAGCCCCCAAACCACCGCGTGGCGTGCTTTTATGGATCGCCATCAAGCCGGCCTGTGTCCGGAAAGCGCGACGATGGCCTTTGAAGAGCGCTTCAAATCGCGCATCGCCAACGTGATCCGCCTGCTGATCGCGCGCCTGGCCGGCCTCGCCGTGGACGACGAGCGCACAGTGATCCACTCCATGGCGCTGTTCACCCAGGGCCTGGCGTTTCGGGTGCAGAAACCCAAGCTGCTCTCTGCCCTGAACTGGACTGAAGTGAACCAAAAAGAAATGGAGTTGGTGCGCGATGTGGTGCTGGTCCAGGCGCGGTTTACCCTCGAAGGCCTGGTGCGGCACCGGGACCTGCGCTGACTTCAGCGTTTGCTGAAGGCCAACCGGGCCGCAAACAGTACAAAGATCATGCCGGTGGTGCGGTCCATCCACGTGATTACCTTTTCACGCCGCAGCACACCGGCCAGTGGTTGCGTGGCGCCGATCAGCACCAGCGACCATACCAGGCTGATCACCACGTGGATGCTCACCAGCCCGAATGTCCAGCCCACCAGGGAATGCCCCTGGGGAATGAACTGCGGCAGAAACGACACGTAGAAAATCCCGATCTTGGGGTTGAGGACGTTGCCCATCATGCCCTTCAAAAACCAGTTTGCACCGGGCTTGCCGTCGGCATCGACGGGGGCAAGTGAGCTGCGCGGGCGCAACAGCATGTTCAAGCCCAGCCATGTCAGGTAAGCGGCGCCGCAGTACTTCAAGACGTTGAAGGCCACCTCTGAAACCGCAATCAGCGCGCCCAGCCCAAAGGCGACCGCTGCACCCCATAACAGGCAACCGGCGTTGATGCCCAACGCAGCGCGCAGCGCTTGTTGCTTGCCCTCCACCGTAGCGGTTCGCAGCACCAGGGCGGTGTCCAGGCCAGGCGTCAGCGTCAGCAGGGTGGCGGCAAAGGTGAAGGCCAGCAGGTTATCGGCGATAGGCATGGGCAAGGCACGTTGAGGTGAGCGTGGGGAGCACGTTAGCACATGCCTGGTGCAGTACCGTTCGTCTGCCATGTGGCGAGTCGGTTGAACGCATGTCCGGCCCTGTCGGACAGACACCTATGAGCAGGCGAAGTACGCGCTGTTTTTACACCTATCGCATATTCATCACTCAGGGGAAAAAACATGACAGTTCTGGTAACCGGAGCAGGCACAGGGTTTGGCTTTGAAGTGGCCCTCAGACTCGCCGATAAAGGCCTGGATGTTATCGCCGGCGTGGAAATCGTGGCGCAGGTACATGCGCTTGAACAAGAGGCCAGGCGCCGGGGCGTGAACCTTCGAATAGAAAAGCTCGACGTGACCGATGAAGGCGATCGGCGCAAGGCCGCAGAGTGGGATGTGGAGGTCTTGTTAAACAATGCAGGCATTTCAGAAGGCGGTTCGACACTGGATATTCCTGCCGAAAATCTTCGACGCCAGTACGAGGTCAATGTGATTGGCCCCTTGATGCTGACCCAACTGGTCGCCAAGAAAATGGTCTTGAAGCAACAGGGCAAGATCGTGTTCATGTCTTCAGTGGCAGGCCTTACCGCCGACCCTTTTGCCGGGGCATATGCCTCCTCCAAGCATGCAGTGGAAGCGATTGCCGAGGCGATGAGCCAGGAACTCAAGGAATTTGGTATCGAAGTGGCGACCGTTAACCCGGGGCCCTTCCTGACCGGGTTTAACGACCGGATGTTCGAGACCTGGAAAAGTTGGCAGGACGACGCTTCGCAGCGGCTGTTCGACTACAGCAAGCTGGCGTTTCCACACGAGCAGTATGATCCCGAGCCGGTCTTTGAGACCACCATCGCCGTGATCACTGGCGCCATCGACGCTTACCGCAACGTCGAGCCGAAAGAGATCATCGACCAGCAGCGCAAACAACTTGACGCGGCCTGGACCCGCAAGAGCAGTGAGGGCCTGGGCAAGCGCTCGGCGCTGGTGCAGAAGGCGTATGACATCAAGCCTGGGACGCCGGTCTGACCGGACGGCGATCATCCGCTGGTTTTTGGACGACTGGCCGTCAGCAGGATACGCACCGCCATCACCACGCCAAGCAGAACCGCCGCCAAGCCCGAGGTTTCCAGCACCGTTGGCAGTCGGCCCTTGAACCACAAGCCAAGCAGCGTGGCGAACAGCGATTCCAGGGCAATCAGTTGCCCGGACAGCACCATGGGCAGGCGCCGGGAGGCGGTGTTCCAGGCCCATGCCCCGATCACCGACGACATCAACGCGATGCCCAGGCCCCACGCATACAGGTTGCCCGCCTGGGAAAAGCTCAAACCCAGGGTTGGCAGCTTGAGTAGGCCAAGCGTCTGTACAAGGGGCAACAGGCACAGCGTGCCTATCCCGGCGCCGAGCATCATCAGCCCGGTCCAGACCGTTGATGACTGGGCTGGGATGCGCGCCATAGCCCGTTGATTCACCACGCTGAAGACCAGCCACAACGCCACCGCGCCGACGGAGAACAACAGGCCCAGCGGCCATGAACTGCCGCTCTCGGCAGGTTGGTCAAGGCTACTGATGTTCGACAATAAAAGCCCAATCGTCAGTAAAGCCAGGGGGATTGCCAGCCGGCGCCACTCGATGGTTTTGTGTGTGGCGTTACCGATCAGTGCCAGCAGTACCGGCACAAGGCCGATAAAGGCGGGCGTCAGTACCGGCCCGCCAAATACCACCCCGGCGGCGATACAGCTGCTGTAGCCGAGGTACCCGATGAAACCCAGGCCTGCGCCCAGCATTCGCAACCCACCGCTGAGTGATCGAAGCTGGGCGCGACAGAACATCACCACCACCAGGCCGAGCAGGCCGGCGCTCAGGAACTTGACGAGCATCAAATCGTAGAGGCTGTAGTCGCCGGTGACGTACGGCGCGATAAAGTTCAGTGCCCAGCTCAGGGTTGCAACGACCGCCAGGGCGACTCCGACAAGCAGGGTTGAGTGAGCAGGGGGCATCAGGCGCATCCATAAGGTAGAGGGCCATGTTGCACAGCTGCCTGGTTGTGCTACAAACGAGTTCTCGGTCCTGGATGCATAACCTCAGATTATGAATAGCCTTGGGAAATCGTTGCCGCCACTCGCCAGTTTGTTGCCCTTTGAAGCAGCCGCCCGATTGGAAAGCTTTTCAAAAGCTGCCGAGGAACTGCACCTCACGCAGGCGGCAATCAGCCGGCAGGTCCGTGGCCTTGAAGAAAACCTTGGGCTGAAGCTGTTTTACCGCCGCAACCGTGCGGTGTTCCTGACGCCCGAAGGCCATGAGCTGGCGGCTGTTGTCAGTGCCGCGTTGCGGAGCATCAGCCACAGCGCCGAAGCCTTGCGTGAAACCCCGGGCAACAATCGCGTGGTGTTGCTCTGTCAGTTGTGCGAAGCGTTTTATTGGCTGATGCCGCGCCTGTCGACGTTCCACCAACGGCATCCGGCAATCGAAATCCAGGTGGCGACCACCACGCGACCCCTGGCTGAATTCAACGGACACTTTGACGTGGCGCTGCAAAGTACCGGGCGTGCCAGTGGGAAGCATGCACTGGTGTTCACCGCCGCAGATGAAGTATTCCCGGTGTGCAGTCCCAACTATCTGGCGGCCGGGCAAGCGCTGGATGTCGGCGATCTGAGCCGCTACACGCTGTTACATCACCACGCGACGCCTCCTCACTGGATGGAATGGGACAGCTGGCTGCGTGCGGTTGGGCATACGTTGGAAGGTAATGCCAAGGGCGCCGTGTTTGACAGCTACCCGCTGATGCTTCAGGCCGCCGTCCAGGGGCACGGTATTGCGATGGGGTGGCAGCGCACCGCGGGCCGGCTTATTGAAAACGGTGCGCTGGTGCGGCCTTGCGCAGCCAGCGTTGCCTTGCCGGATGCCCTGTCGGTGTTCAGGCAGCAGGGCGCCGAGGACAGTGGCGAGGTTCGCGCGCTGCTTGAGTGGTTGGCTGATGAGTTTCGCAACGAGCAGGTGTAACAGGTTGCCCCCGGCAAATCGTTGAATACAGCCTTGTGGCGCAGTACCCAGCAAAGCCATAGCCTGAGGGATCTATTAGCACATTGTTCTTTTCACGCTCCCATCCCTGAAAATCACCGACTGTGCAAGAATATGGCGATTAGCCACTTAGGGAACTCAAGGATGAAAACGCTGTGTGCTGCGCTGTTGTTGATGGCTGTATCCGGCTTGGCCCAGGCCAATGAGGTGCGGATCGGATTCCAGGAAATAGTGATTCCCGACACGCAACACGGCAGGCCGTTGCAGGTGGCGGTGTGGTACCCGACCGATGCTGTCGGCACGCCGCAACTGATCGCCGACAATCCGGTGTTTGTTGGCGCACCGGCCTTGAAGGATGCCGCACCGGTTGCCGGCGAGCATCCGTTGGTGGTGATCTCCCACGGCATTTTCGGTAACTGGATCAACCAGTCGTGGCTCGCGAGTGCGCTGGCCGGGCAGGGCTATATCGTGGCGTCGCCCAACCACCCTGGCACCACCAGCCAGGACCGCACACAGCCTGCCGCCTCCGAGCTATGGAAGCGTCCCCTGGATATCCACCGGGTGATCGATGCCATGATCGCCCAGCCCCAACGTTTCGGCGTGGTGGCCCAGCACAGGATTGCGGTCGTTGGGCACTCACTCGGTGGCTGGACCGCATTGGAGGTGGGCGGCGCACGTTTTGACCCGCAGCGCTTTACCGAGGACTGCACGGTTCACGCCGAAATCGCCCCGTGCAAGGCGTACGACCTTATCGAGGCCGGCCGTACCGACCAGGCGAAGCAGCATTTGGCCGAGGACTTGAGCGACCAGCGCGTGGCCGCCATTGTTTCCCTGGACCTGGGCTTCGCCCGCGGCTTCAGCGATGAAAGCCTGGCAGCGCTGCACCGACCCACACTGGTGATTGCGGCGGGCACGCCGTCCCCGGAGTTGCCCGCAGCACTTGAATCGGCCGACTTGGCCAAGCGCCTGCCGCCGAAGACTTCGCGCTACGTGCAAATCAGCGACGCCACGCACTTCAGCTTCCTGCCAGTGTGCAAGCCCGCAGCAGTAGAGCGGATTGAACAGAGCGACCCCGGTGAAGGTTTCATCTGCCTGGATGCCCAGGGTGCCCGTCCCAAACCGCAGATTCAGCAGCAGATACTCACCCTGATCAGTGAGTTTCTGCAGCAGTCCCTGCGCTAGCCCTCAGATGTCCTTGGACAGCACCAGGCTCGTACCCTTGCGGCTCAGGAACCACAGGTAGCCCAGCCCGATGACGATCCAGGCAAACCCGAGTTTCTGCGCCTGCAAGCCCATGTTGAACATGATCGCAAAGGTGATGACAAACCCCAGCACCGGTGTGATCAGGTGCCGCCACACGTTTCGCGATTTCAGGCGCCGCCAATAGTAGTTGATCACGGTGATGTGCAGGATCATGAAGCCGCTGAGGGCGCCGAAGTTCACCAGCGAGGTCAACGTGTCCACGGTGTCGATGAAGAAGTAGCAGATGACCAGCGACAGCACGCCCACCAGGTAAATGCTCAGGTAAGGCGTGCTGTATTTCGGATGGACCTTGGCCAGGATCCCCGGCAGCTTGCCATCGCGGGCCATGCCGAACAGCAACCGCGACACCGCGGCCTGTGAGGTGATGGACACCGCCACACCCCAGGCCAACGCGGTCGCGATCGCTGTCAGCGACGCCAGCCAACTGCCCCCGGCAATCGCCGCGATTTCATAAAACGCCGAGTCGGCAGACGCGAAGCCCATGCCAGCCGCAAGGTCGGTGGCCAGCCAGGTTTGCGCCACAAAGATTGCGCCCATCACCAGCAGGCTGATCAACGCCGCCCGGCCCACACTGCGTCCGGCATCGCCTTTGGTTTCTTCCGCCAGCGTGGAGATTGCATCAAAGCCCAGAAACGACAGCACCGCGATTGAAACGCCCTGCATCAGTAACCCGAAGTTGAACCCGCCGGGGTTGTACAACGGCGCCAGCGTGAGGTGGCCATTGCCGGCGCCGCCGTGCAGGGCCTTCCAGGCACACACCAGGAAAATCCCCAGCACCACCAGTTGTGCCAGCAGGAACACGATGTTCATTCGCGCGGTAAACGTCATGCCGCGCAGGTTGACCAGGGTGGCACTGACCAGGAACGCCAGGATAAATGCAGTCTTCGGAATCTCGGGGTACAAGTGGTTCAGCGCAATCGCGGCATAGATATACAGCAGCGGCGGGATCAGCAGGTAGTCGAGCAACAACAACCAACCGGCAATAAACCCCACACCTGGATTCAGTCCGCGCTGGGCATACGAATACACCGAGCCGGCGATCGGAAACGCCCGCGCCATGCTGCCGTAACTCAGCGCGGTAAACAGCATCGCGACCATGCCGATGATGTAGGCCAGTGGCACCATGCCGGGCGCTTCGCTGTTGACGTAGCCGTACACGCCGAAGGGCGCGATGGGGATCATGAAGATCATCCCGTAGATCACCAGGTCCGTGAGGGACAGGCTGCGTTTTAGCTCTTGTTTATAGCCAAACTCTTCAATTGCCATGAGGGGTACTTCCATATGAAGTAAGGCGAATGCGCAGCCGCCAAAGCGGCCGAACATGTTCTTGAACCCGGCAGGTTAAAAGACGCCCAGGCGGTTTTTTTTTATAGTTGTAAGACCGGTCCAGCCAACAGCAGCAGCTACAGCAGTGGAGCTAAATAGTCCGCCCATGACTGCAGCGCATGGGGCGTTCGCAGCAGGTCGTTCCTGACCTCCAGCAGCACGGCATCGATGCCCCGCTGATCACCGTGGAACGGTACGGTCATGTCGCCCAGCACATCGACTTCGTAAGGCTGGTTGGCCGCGACGGTCAGTCCCTGGGCGGCCAATCCCTGCAGGATCCCGCCGGCATAAGCGGCGGCGCCGGCAAACAACACGCCGGCTTCGAGCGAGCGGGGTTGGCCGTGGTAAATCGGGGTGAAGCTGTGGACGGCCACGATTCGCACCTCGCGACCTTGCGCCAGCCGCGCATCAATCAGGGCGCTCAGGCGCTGGTGAAAGGGCGTGAACAAACGTTCCTGCCGATACTGGCGAGCGTTTTCATGCAGGTCCCGGTTGCCTGGCACGTCGTAGATTTCGCTGCGTGGCGCAATACTGTCGGGGGCCTCCAGTGGGCGATTGAGGTCGATCAGCAAGCGCGAATAGGCGGCCGAGATCAACGTCGCATCCAGGGCCCTTGAGAGTCGTTCCGCCAGCTTCAGCGCACCGATATCCCACGCGATATGCTCCTTTGCCGCTTCATCGTTCAGGCCCAGGGCGTTCAGTTCCGTGGGGATGTAGGCGCTGGCATGTTCGCAAACCAGAATCACCGGGTGCTCGGACTCTTGCCGGCTGACCCGGTACACCGGTTTCTTGAACAGGCCGTGTTCGGGGGAATCAGTAAAGGCGGGCATAGTGGTCACAGAGTTCGGCAGGCGTCAGTTTTTCGGTCGATTTGAGCTCTTCGGCTTTCAGGGCGAAGTAGGCATCCATCATCAGTGGCGGCAATTGTTCCAGCAGCTGCGGGTTGTTGCGCAGGCTGGCGAGGGCGTCTTCTAGGGTATCGGGCAGGGCGAGGATATGGCGCGCCTGGCGTTGTTCGTCGCTCATGGACTCCGGGTCTTCATCGGAGGAACTGTGCAGCGTGAGCTTTTGCTGGAGGCCCAGGCGGCCGGCAATCAGCACCGTGGCCATGCTCAGGTGCGGTGAGGCGGTCGCGTCCAGCGGGCGGAATTCCAGATTGTATTGCTTCGCCGGGGACTTGCCGCCGAGGGTGATGGTCGGGCAGATCCGCAGTGCGGCTTCGCGGTTGCGTTGGCCCAGGTTGGCGTAGGACGCACTCCAGTGATGAGGTTTCAAGCGCAGGTAGGAAACCGGCGTGGGCGCACTGAAGGCGCACAGCGCGGGCAGGAATTTCAACACGCCCGCCGCCCACTGCAGGCCTTTTTCGGACAGCCCGTTGCTGCTTTGCGCGTCGTACATCACCGCGTTACCGGCAGGGTCCTGCAGGCTGATATGCAGGTGCACCCCGTTGCTCACACCATCGGCTTCCAGCTTGGGCGAGAAGCTGATATCCAGGCCCATCTGCCGGGCGATTTCGCGGGTAATCTCCCGCACATTCACCGCCCGATCCGCCGCCGCCACGCCTTGAGTGGGGCGGCAAGTGACTTCGTACTGAGCCTTGCCGTACTCCGGCAAAAACATCTCGGGTTCGACGCCGGCAGCTTTCAGTGCGCTCAACAGCCAGCCGCCAAAAGACGCGGCATGATGCTGGGCCGAAAGCGAGAAGGCGTGGTGAGCAATGCCCGGGTCGTTGTAGCCCAGGTTGAACTCATGCTCGAACGCGGCAGTGACTTCAAGGCCCAGTTCGTCGCGATACCGCTGGATCTCGTTGCGCAGCAGCGTGCGTGGGCAAGCGGCCCAGGGTTGGCCGTCGGTTTCACAAATGTCTGCATGGATGAAGTCCAGCGCAGGGGCGTCGGTGTCCGGGCCGTTCGGCACTTGCACGCGGGTATTCATGTCCGGGACCAGGCGCAAATCGCCAAACGAACCCCACGGATTATTTTCCGCCACCCGGTCTTGCGGTGTCAGTGCGCTGTTGGCCGGCACCCAGCCCACACCGGCTTGCTGGTAGCTCTCAAGCTCGTCTGTGGGAAACGAGCGTCCGCGGGTCACACCAATCAGGTCGGTGGTGACGATGGTGGTCATTGCCGTTGGCTGGATCAGGCTCACGGGCGCCACTCCTGCAAACGGTTGATCACGGTTTGGGTGTCGGTGATCCAGCAATAACCCTTGATCGCCTCAAGGCAAGCGTGATGCCGTTCGGGGGTGTAAGTGGCGCAGGCGTCCTCAATCAACGTCACCAGGTAGCCACGGTCTGCCGCATCACGTACGGCCATGTCCACGCACTGGTCGGTGACGATGCCGGCGATGATCAGGTGCCGGGTTTCCAGGTTGCGCAGCACGTAGTCGATGTTGGTGGAGTTGAAGACCCCGGACGAGGTCTTGGGCAGCACGATTTCATTTTCCAAGGGCGTCAGCTCATCAATCACGCCGGCCTGATAGCTGCCTTTGGGCAAATGCATGTCTGACAACTTGTGGTCCAGCGAGCGATCACGGCCATCGGCGGTCAGGCTTTCGATGAGGGTGTGCAGCACGTTTTGTTTGGCTTCACGCACTGCATTCAACAGCCGGACCTGATTGGGAATCACCGTTTCCCGGGCGCGGTTCAGAAAGTATTGCGCTTGCGGGCCCTGCAAATGCGGGTCGAGCGCGGGGTCGAGCCAGGCGCGTTGCATGTCCACCAGCAGCAAGGCGGTGTTGCCCGCAGTGAACGGAAGGTCGCGGGGCGAATGATGGGGGAGCGTGAACATGGTTATTTTTCCTCCAGAAGATGAGCCGCGAATTGCGTGCGAAGGGCGTCGATCCCTTCCAGGCGGGCATCCAGGCCATGGCTGTGCTGAGTGAGGGTGGCGATCAGGGCTTCCACCTGCGCGAGGGCGGGCACCATCGTGTCGAAAGCCGACACCGACTCCACCGGGGAACTGATGATCAGGTCGGCCAGTTCCCGCAGCGGCGAGGCATAGATGTCGGTGAACAGCACCACGCGAGCACCCCGCGCCTTGGCGGCGGTTGCCACGCGCAAGGCTTGGGTCTGGTAGCGGCGGTAGTCGAACAGCAGGACCAGGTCCTGGCGCTGGATGTCATGGATTCGGTCGGGTAACTGGGCGTTGTCTTCCAGGGAATGACAGCCCGCACGCAACAGGCGCAAGTGATTCACCAGATAGCCCGCGAGAAAACTGCTGAGTCGGCCGCCGAAGCAGAACACGTGGTGCTTGGTATCCAGCAGCCATTCGGTGAGTACGCGCACGTCTTCGGGCTGGGTCAGGGCCTGGGTTTCCTGAAGGGTGCGGTTGCAGTCATCCAGGTAAGTGGTCCAGGCGTCATCCTGGGACGAGTGCGCGCGGGGTTGCAGCAGGGTGATGGGCGAACGCAGGCGGTGGTCCATTTCGCTGAGGAGGGCGTCCTGGAATTCGGCGTAGCCACCGAAACCGAGCTTCTTTACCAACCGCATGATGGTCGGGTCGCTGACCCCGGCGTGTTCTGCCAGGCGCGCCATGGAGCCGAGGCCGCTGCGTGGGTAGTGGTCGAGCAGGGCACGGATCACCTTACGCTCGGAGGGCGTAGGGCTGAGTGTGGCGTCGGTGAGTTTGTCACGTAGGTTTGTCATATCGCGCCTTGTTGTTTTTGCTACGGCTTGGCGAGAATGAGTGTATTGGTAGTAAATACTACATGTAAAGGCAGATTTCGGCTGTTTGTTGGAAACACCGACCAATCACAGACATCGCGCAAAGGGATGGTGAGTCACTGAGCAAAGTCAAAGCGCACAATAGGGCAGTTGCCTACCACTTCTCGAATTTTCGCAGCCGGTTCCAGGCTGATCAGCGCAGGGCGCTACAACGGTCGTCATACAACCCACTGGCTGCCAGCCCTCAAAAAAGCCCGCCCTGTACGGCCTTTTCATGACGGTTTTTTCATTGCTACATGACAAAAATTTCACATTCTGCGCTAGCGGCCCCATGCCACAATCCGCTGTGTTTGCAGGGCCGCAACGGTATTCGCTCGAAGGACAGTAAAAAAATAATGTTCACAGGGGCGCAGTAAATGAAACTCTCTACATTAGCGTTGGCCATGACCGCGGCCGTGCTCGCACAACACGCCAGCGCAGATGGCTTTGGTCTCGGCTCACTCGGCACGGGTGACGGCCACAGCGGCTTCCTCGAAGACAGTCATTCTTCGATCAGTTCGCGCACCATGTACTACAACGCCGACGTTCACTCCGGCACCGCGAATGACCTGCGTGAAGCGGCTCAAGTACTGCGTTTCGACTACAAATCCGGTTACACCCAAGGCACCGTCGGCGTCGGTTTTGACGTGATGGCTTTTGGTGCGTTGCGTCTGGACGGTGGCGATGGCCACGCAGCGGGTGCTGGCCTGTCGGGCAACGGCAACAGTTTCTTCCCGGTCAAGAACAATGGCACCGAGCCGGCTGACAGCTTCGGTCGCGCAGCCGGGAACGTTAAGTTCCGGATTTCCCAGACTGAATTGCACGTGGGCGGTGGCCTGGCCCCGATCCTGCCGATCCTGGTGTCCAACGACAGCCGTGCCGCACCGCAAACCTTCGACGGCGGTATCCTGACCTCCAAGGACATCCCTAACGTCACGTTCGTGGGCGGTGAACTGAACAAGGCTGAAGGTCGTGCATCGAGCAACTCCACGGGCTTGAGCGTCGCCGGTGCTTCGCGCGACAGCGACAGCTTCCGTTTCGGCGGCGTTGACTACCAGCCGTTTGGTTCTTCCGACAACGTCATCGCTAAAAACCTGACGTTGCAGTACTACTACGCCGACCTGGAAGACTTCTACAAGCAGAACTATTTCGGCCTGGTCCACGTGCTGCCGCTGGGTAATGACCAGTCGTTCAAAACCGACCTGCGCTACTTTGATAGCACCAGCGACGGCAAGAACGGCTCGTCTGGCTACGCGTTCAACAACAACGGCGGTTATGCCAAGCACGCCGGTGAAGTCGACAACAAAACCTACAGTGCTGCATTCACCTATCAGTTGGGCGGCAGCCAGTTGATGCTCGGCCACATCGGCGTGAGTGATGACGGCGGCTTCGTCTGGGTCAACCAGGGCAGCATCGCAGACCCAACTGCCCAAGGCGCGGGCGGCTCCGACTTCTACCTGTTCACCGACGCGGTGGTTGGCCAGTTCTCCCGCGCAGGCGAGCAAGTCAATTTCGGCCAGTACCTGTATGACTTCAGAACCCTGGTACCTGGCCTCAAAGCCTCGATTGCCTACCTCAACGGCAGCGACATCAAGTCCAAGGTCGCCGGTGGCAGTGATCAGTCGGAACGCGAAACCGATTTCCGTCTTGACTACGTCGTGCAAGCAGGCCCGCTCAAAGGCTTCGGTACCACCTTCCGTACCGGTAGCTACCACGGCCACAACACCGGCACCGCCGACCAGGATCAAACTCGCCTGATCCTCAACTACACCTACGCGATCTTTTAATAAGCCGCGCACAAGCACCTGAAAGAAGGCCGCCGATTGGGCGGTCTTTTTTTTGGCAGGTACTTTCAGCGATCTGCCCACGGAGCAGGGCGCTATAGTTGCTTTTAATCAACGCTACGTTTAATCATGCGCGGCAATTCCTAACCTAAAAGTCAACAAAAGGGTCGTTTCCATGAAAGTCAGTGCGCGTAACGTATTCAAGGGCCAGGTCAGCCAGGTCCAGGATGGGGCGGTCAACGCCGAAGTCGTGTTGACCCTGCCGGGCGGCGAGCAGTTGGTGGCGGTGGTGACCATGGAAAGCATCCGCAACCTGGGCATCGCCGTGGGCAAGGAAGCGGTCGCGCTGATCAAGGCGCCGTGGGTGATGCTGATGACTGAATCCAGCGACATCCGCCTGTCGGCCCGCAATTGCCTGGAAGGCAAGGTGTTGAGCGTGAATGACGGCGCGGTGAATGCTGAGGTGGTAATTGAATTGGCGGGCGGTTCGAAGGTGTTTTCCATCGTCACCCGCGATGCGGTGGCCGAGCTGGGCCTGAAGCCGGGTGTGAGTGCGACGGCGGTGATCAAGGCGTCTCATATCATCCTGGGCGTGCCGGCCTGATAAAACCCCACACAACGTAGCAGCTGTCGAGCCCAAGCGAGGCTGCGTTTGCGGTGTATCTGACACACCGCCGACGCAGCCCGCTTGGGCTCGACAGCTGCTACGGGATGTCCGGTTGCCGCGGCGTTTGTTGTTGAAACGGGCTATTGCGCTAAGGCGCCAGCCGGGTGAACACGTAATCGTGGTTCTTCACCAACGCCTGATGGCAGGCAAAGCATGTCTCATGCTGCGCCTGGTCCACCGGCTTGCCGTTGATGAACCGTCCAAAACCCCAGCCTCCGGTCGCTGCATATTTCTGCGAGTCCTTGACCATGAACTGCACAGTGGTGGCCGCGCCGGGAATCGAGGCGGTCTTGAACTCCGGCGATTGCACATGTTTCCAGGCCAGTTTAGCCAGCACGGTGCCGTCAGGGAACGGCAGCGTGCCGTCGCGGTAAGCCTTGAGCGCCACTTTATTGCCCAGCACCACTCGCAGTTCGTTCAGCGGGTCGGCTTCCTGGGCCGGCGCGATCAGCTCCCATTGGCGGTAGCCATCGGGAATGGTCACGCCGTAGATCGGTGACGGCTCGCGGGTGGGCGCGCCGCCAAAGGCGAACCCGGTAGCCGTGGCCACAATGGCGGCTGTTGCAGCGACGAGTGCAGCTAGGTCCAGGCGCTTCATCACAGGTGGTCCGCATCAATCACAGCCTTGGCAAAGGCTTGCGGTGCTTCCTGCGGCAGGTTGTGGCCGATGCCGCCGCTGATCAGCCGGTATTCGTACTTGCCGGTGAAGCGCTTGGCGTAGTCCTGCGCTGCCGGGTGCGGCGCGCCGTTGGCGTCGCCTTCCATAGTGATGGTGGGCACGCCGATAGACGGGGCGGTGGCGAGTTTTTGTTCCAGCGCTGCATATTGCTTCTCGCCCTGGACCAGGCCCAGGCGCCAGCGGTAGTTGAAGATCGACACGGCGACGTGGTCGGGGTTGTCCAGGCCTTTGGCGCTGCGGTCGAAGGTGGCGTCGTCAAACGCCCATTTCGGCGAGGCGAGCTGCCAGATCAGCTTGGCGAAGTCGTGGGTGTTTTGCGCGTAGCCGGCAGCGCCGCGATCGGTGGCAAAGTAGAACTGGTACCACCATTGCAATTCGGCCTTGGGTGGCAGCGGGTTTTTACCGGCCGCCTGGTTGCCGATCAGGTAGCCACTGACCGACACCAGCGCCTTGACCCGCTCTGGCCAGAGCGCCGATACAATGTCGGCGGTGAGTGCGCCCCAGTCGTAGCCGCCGAGCACGGCGTGTTTGATGTTGAGGGCGTCCATGAAGTTGATCAGGTCGACGGCAAGGGCGGCCGGCTGGCCGTTGCGCAGGGTCTTGGCCGACCGGAAACGGGTGTCGCCGTAGCCCCGGGCATAGGGCACCAGCACGCGGTAGCCTTGGGCGGCCAGCAAAGGGGCAACCTGCGCGTAGCTGTCAATGTCGTAGGGCCAACCGTGCAGCAGGATCACCACCGGGCCATCGGCCGGGCCGACTTCGGCGTAGGCTACATTCAGCAACCCCGCGTTTACGTGTTTCAACGGGCCAAACGCCGTTTCGGTGCTGGCGCTGGCAGCCGTTGGCGCTTGAAGGGTTTGTGCGCTGGCAACACCGAGGGCCCCGCACTGCAAAAACGCGAAGGCCAGCAGCGAAGCGCCCATCAGGCGGCGGGGCTTGAAGCGCGGTGGTGTGTTCAACGCAGTGTGCATGGCGAGTCTCCAGCGGCGGGTAGTGTGCGTGCCCACAGTTGAACGCCGTTGTGTATCTGGCCTGTTTCGAGAAAACCGCCGGGTTAAAGCGTTTGTATCCCAGGGCGGGCTGGACACACTGCGATACACAGCTCAGGGGATCCGCGTGGCCCTGTACACCAGGCTGGGTGCCTGCCCGGGTACATCGTCCAATTCATCGATACGCTGCATGCCGATTTTTTCCAGCACTTTGATCGAGGCTGCATGCGCCGGTCGAACCACGCCGTAGACGGTTGGCTGGCCCAGTTCGACAAAGCCAAATTGCAATGCCGCCCTGGCAAGCTCTGTGGCAAATCCCTGGCCCCAGGCGCTGACGGCGAAACGGTAGCCCAGGTTGATTCGCTCCACCGTGCCGTAGTGGTACAACGTGATGCCGCCAAAGCCGATTACGCATTCCGGCGCCTCTTGGGTCGCAATTGCCCATTGGCCAAAACCATGGTCTGCCCAATGCTTGAGCCAGCGGGCAAGGGCGGCTTTGGCTTGAGGGAGGTTGGCCAGTGGGCCCGCCGGGTTGTAGCGATTGGTCTCGGGGTCGCCATAGATGGCGAACACACTCGCTGCATCGTTCACCGTCGGGGGCCTGAGAACCAGGCGTTGGGTGGTTATTGGGTGGGTATTCATGAGTAGGCTCTGATCCCTGGAGCGCGAGAGAAGGTGTTCACCTATATTTATCCTGCTTTCGGCGCTCTGGCACGCTTGATTCAGTTGTTAGGGCTACTGGCAGGATGCCACAATGGCACTTTGTCGCGGCAGTATGATCAGGCGGACCAAATGAATGGCCTTGGGCGTGGGCAGGACCAGGATTGCTTCATCGAGGAGCAGGTACGAACAGATCGGTTGCATCAGCTATTTCGACAGTCATTCTCTGCGGTTTTCGGCAGTTATATGGCGGCCGCCATGCTGTGCTGGCTGTGCTGGGAACGGTTTGACCACACGGTAATAATGGTCTGGCTGGTGGTGTTGGCCGGCACGTCACTGTTGCGTGTATCGATGTTTATGGCCTGGTTTCGCTGCCCCAACCATGAGCGCACTCCCGCCCGCTGGGAACGGCGCTACTGGATCACGCTGATGCTGTCTGCCGGGGTATGGGGCGCAGGCGCACTGGCGCTGATACCGACTGACGACCGACTGTCCCAGGCTTTGGTGATGCTGTTTACCGTGGGCATGTCCGTCAGCGCGGTCTCGTGTTATTCGGCCTATCGCTACATGACGCTGGTGTCCATGGCCCTGGTACTGCTGCCGTGTACGGTGTGGCTGCTGTTTCAACCGTCCTCGATGCAAGTGGGCATGGGGCTGGCGGTGCTGGTGTTTTCTTCCTTTGTAGGCGGCGCCACGCGCAAACTCTCCGATGCCTTGGAGAAAGCCTTTCGCCTGACCCGGCAAATGGAACGCGCCCACAATATCTCCACCCGCGCCGCACAAACCGACGAACTCACCGGCCTGATGAATCGCCGGGCGTTTTTTGAACATGCGCAGTTGCTGTACGAGCAATGCCGGCAGCACCAGCAACCCTTATGCGCGCTGATGATGGACATGGACCACTTCAAAAACATCAACGACACCTACGGCCACCAGGCCGGCGACCAGGTGCTGCGGCAAATTGGCGGGGTGATCAGCGCGTCGTTTCGCCAGGCCGATGTCTATGGCCGGTTGGGCGGCGAAGAGTTTGCGGTGCTGTTGCCGGACACCTCGCTGGAGACCGGGCGCGACATCGCCGAGCAGTTGATCAAGGCCATCGCCGGGCTGACCAGCGAGCCGGTGCATGGGCTTACCGCCAGCCTCGGGGTGGCCTGGGCCCGGGCTGTGGATCAAGACTTGCACGGGCTGATGAACACGGCAGACAAGGCGCTTTACCGGGCAAAGGCCCTGGGGCGCAACCAGGTGGCGGTGGCCGAGTAGCTTCAGCCCTTGAGCAGCGCCTTGGCCAGCACCTGTGAAACCTGGTCGGCCGAGTAGGGTTTGGGCAGGAACGCCAGGCCTTCATAGCCGCTTTCGGCCAGTTCCTCGCTGTAACCCGAGGTCAGGACTACCGGCAAGTCGGGCCTGCGCCGGCGCAATTCCCTGGCCAGTGCCACGCCGCTGATGCCGGGCATCACCACATCGGAAAATACCGCGTCGAACGCCATAGCATCCTCGCCGGCCAGCGCCAGCGCTTGTTCGCCATGGGTTGCCCAGGTGGTCTGGTAGCCCAGGTCCTGGAGGATCTGATTGGCAAAGCGGCCTACTTCCAGGTTGTCTTCCACCACCAGGATATGGCGCTGGGCGTCTTCCGCGATCAGCCCGCCAGCCGCCTCGGTGCCGCGCTCGGAACCCTCTTCGGGCGCCACTTGCGGCAGGTACAGGGTAAACACCGTGCCTTGGTCGACCCTGCTCGCGACATCAACGTTGCCGCCCGATTGCTTGACGAAACCGAACACTTGGGACAAGCCCAGGCCGGTGCCCTTGCCGACGTCCTTGGTGGTAAAAAACGGTTCGAAGATGCGCTCGAAAGATTCACCGGGAATACCGCTGCCGGTGTCGGTCAGTGCAATCGCGATGAACGCCTGGCGCGAGCCAGCATCGCCCCGGATGCGCGGCAGCGGTTGGTCGGCGTCCAGGCGCAGGGTGAGGGTGCCTTGGCCGTTCATGGCGTCCCGGGCATTAAGGGCGATGTTGATCAGGGCGGTTTCAAACTGGCTGGAGTCGGCACGGATGTAACACGGTTGCCCGGGCAGTTCGACCCGCACCTGAATCCGCGCGCCCGTGACCGTCTCGAGCATCTCGCCAATATTTTTTACCCGCAGGCATGCGTCGAATACTTGCGGGTTCAGCGGCTGGCGCCGAGCAAAGGCGAGCAACTGGCTGGTCAATTTGCCTGCCCGTTCCACGGTGTCGGTGACGGCGCTCATGTACCGCTGGCGACGTTCTTCGGACAGGCTCGGCATGCGCAGAAAATCCACGGACGAGCGAATGATGGTCAGCAGATTATTGAAGTCGTGAGCCACTCCACCGGTCAACTGGCCAATGGCTTCGAGTTTTTGTGATTGGCGCAACGCCGCTTCGGTCTGGGCCAGCAGGGTGCTCCTTTCGTCGACCCGCTGCTCCAGGGTTGCATTCAGCTCGGCCAGGCGCCGGGACAGGACGACGGTGGCGGTGGTTTCGGTCACGGTGTCGAGCATGCCGACCACGGTACCTTGCACATCGCGAATCGGGCTGTAGCAAAAGGTGAAATATGCCTGCTCCGGTGCACCGCCGCGTTCGACGATCAACGGGAAGTTTTCGATGAAGGTGGCTTCACCGGCAAAGGCTGCGTCGGCGATGGGGCTGATTTGGGCCCAGGCTTCCTGCCAGATCTCGCTGAAAGGCCGCCCGAGTGCGTCGGGCTTGTTGCCAAGAATCGGCATAAACCCGTCGTTGTACAGGGTGACCAGCGAAGGCCCCCAGACGATTGCCTGGGGAAAGCTTGAGGCGAGGCACAGCGCAACGGTGGTCTTGAGCACATCCGGCCAGTGGTCCAGCGGCCCAAGTGGCGTGGTGGCCCAGTCGTGATGCCGGAACCGTTCGGCCATTTCGCCGCCGCCTTGCAGCCAGTTTGTCATTCGGTGCGCGCCTTTTTGCCACGGGTTGCTGAAGTAGGGGTGCCAACGTACAGACACCCCTGGATTCAGCCAGTTCAGCAGGATTATCGACTAGATGGCATTTTAATGTCTGCGCCAATAATCACGCTTCGCGCCGGCCAAAAATAGGCGAGCAGGCGTGCGCCCACAAAAAGCCGGCTACCAACTTGAATACCATGTTGCGCTTTAGATCAGGGTAATCAGTACATCAATATTGCCGCGGGTTGCCTTCGAATACGGGCAGGTCTGGTGGGCCAGGTCGACCAGCGCCTGGGCGACCGAGTGTTCGATACCCGGCAGGCTGACGCGCAGGCGGGCTTGCAGGGAGTAGCCATGTTCCGGGCTGTGCAGCAGGTCTACCTCGGCGTTCACCGCTGTGCCAGCCGGCAGGCGAACCTGAAGGGTTTGCGCGGCCTTGCCCATCGCGCCGATAAAGCAGGCGGACCAGCCGGCACCGAACAACTGCTCGGGATTGGTGCCCGCAGCCCTGGAGCCTGGCGGCGCCAGCTTGATGTCCAGTTGCAGGTCATCGCTGTGGGACGCGCCTTCACGCCCGCCAGTGGTGTGGGTCTTGCCGGTGTAGAGCACGGTGCTGTTCTGGGACATGACGGTTTCCTGATAAGTGGCCTCGGGGTGGGCCGGTGTGCACAGGAAACCGTGCTGGCGTATCCGTAATGTTTCACTCCCGGGGGCGCAACGCCTCGCAGTGTGTCGAACCGCTGCGAGGATACCCTGGGATACACACCGCTACTGCTGCGCGCCAAATAACCCGGTCCAGTAGATGCCCGCGTCACTCTTCGGGTCCATGGCATAGGCGGCGCCCATTTCGCGGAACTGCGGGTTCATCAGGTTGGCGCAGTGCCCGGGGCTGGCGAGCCAGCCGTCGACCACCTTGCGTGGGGTGTCCATGCCGGCGGCGATGTTTTCGCCGATCTGCTGGCCGATGTAGCCTGCCAGTTCTGCCCGGTCGCCCGGGGTGCGGCCGTCATGGTCCAGGTGATCGAAGAAGTTGCCGTTGGCCATGTTGCGGGCGTGGCCGGCGGCGGCGCTGGCGAGTTCTTCGTTCCAGCTCAGGGGCGTGGTGGCAGCAAACGCCTGGACGCCACACTGCCGCGGTTGTTGGCGGGCGGCGTTGATGATGTCGAGTACCTTCCTGCCTTCGGTCTGGGTTTCACCCAGGCCGCTGGTCAGCAGCGGGCGGGCCAGCACAATACGCCAGTCCTGGCCGCTGTTGCTCACGCCGATATCGATAAATTGCGGGTCGAGCACCACCCGGCAAAAACTTTCGCGCACCGCTTTCATCGCGGCCTCGGCATTCTTGGGCCCGCTCAGGCTGATGGCCTGCACGTTGACCATCGGGTACGCCGCCCGCGCCAGCGCCTGCTGCAAGTCGCCGACACTGTTGACCGGCAACACCAGCCGCGAGTCGCTGGCCAGGGGCGGCAACTCCTGGGAACCCTGGTTGCCGCAGCGCTGGACCTGGCTGCGGTATTGATTGATCGAGTCGACCAACAGGCTTTCTTCACCCGCCTGCGCCTGGGCGCTAAACACCAGACTGGCGGCCAGCGTCGTAAGACCCATCATCAATGACAGAACGCGCATGGACGTTTCCCTTGAGCTTGAAAGTGCCCATGATGCGCGATGAAGGGGCATCCATGCACCCGTTGGTCCGAACTTTTTGCCTCAGTTCTTGAATGCCGAGTGTTTACGGCCCTGGTCACACAAGGCGAACACCACCACCAGCAGGGACGAGATCGCAAGGATTATCACAACGCCATCAGTGGAGTGAGTGGCTGACGCAGCGACCATCGACAACGCCCCTAATGGCGCCAGGCCACCTGCGATCGCGGTGCCGATTTCGCGCCCGGTGCCAAAACCCGAGGAGCGGGTTTGAGTCGGGAATTGGCGGCTCAGGAACGAACCCTGCGGGGCAAACATCATGGGCGCGAGGATGCCGGTGCCCACCCCGATGGCGACATAGATCATCAGGCTCTCGCCGGTATTGAGCAGCGCGAGGAACGGGTAGGCAAACAGCAGCGAGAACAGGCCCCCGAGCATCAGCACGGTCTTGCTGCTCCACTTGTCGCACAGCCAGCCGAAGCACGGCACGGCGACGATGGCGATCAGGCTGGCGATGGTTACCGACAGCGAGGTGACGTGCACATCAACGCCCTTGAACTGGGTCAGGTACGCCAGGGAAAAAGTCTTGAAGATGTAGCTCAGAGCGTTGTAGCCAATCGCCACGAAAAACACCACCGCGAGTCCCTTGAGGTCGTTCTTGAACAGCGCCTTGAGCGGCGAGGCCTGGGCTTTCGCGGTTTCCTTGCTCAGTTCCTTGAACTCCGGGGTTTCCGGAATGCTGTTGCGTACCCACAGGCCTACACCCACCAGGGCGATGCTGCAAATGAACGGAATCCGCCAGCCGCCGGCCAGCAGGAATTCATTGCCGTTGATGGTCAGCAGGTACACGGTCAGCGACGACAGCAACAAGCCCAGGTTCAGCCCCAGCGCCGGCCATGCACCCTGGCTGCCACGTTTGCCTTCGCTGGCGTGCTCGTAGGAGGTGACCGCCGCGCCGGACAATTCGGCCCCGGCGCCCAGGCCCTGGATGATGCGGATAAACACCAGCACGATTGGCGCCCAGATGCCGATGGAGGCGTAGCTGGGGATCAGCCCGATCAGGGTGGTGCACACGCCCATCATGCAGAAGGTCAGCACCAGCACTTGTTTACGCCCGAATTTGTCGCCCAGGTAGCCAAACAGGATGCCGCCAAACGGGCGTGCGATAAAGCCGATGGCAAAGGTGGAAAACGCCATCAGCGTCGCGGCTTTCGGGTCGCTGTTATCGAAGAAGATCTTCGAGAACACAATCGCCGCCATGGTGGCGTACAGATAAAAGTCATACCACTCCAGCATCGAGCCGAAGATGGTTGCGGCCGCGACTTTGCGCAGGCGTTTGCTGGTTTGTTCGGGCGTTTCGGTGTCTGGGGTGCGGGCTGTTGCCGTCATTCTGGAGTTCCTTCCTGGTCATTATATTTATTGTCAAAGTGAGGCGTATTGCGGTGTGTCAGGCGGGCGTGAACATGCGGTCGGCGATCATCGCGCCGATAGGAATCGCGGAGGTGGCAGCGGGTGAAGGCGCATTGCACACGTGGAGCATTCGCGGGGTCTGGGCGAAGAGGAAGTCGTGCACCAGGGTGCCGTCGCGCATCACGGCCTGGGCGCGGATGCCGGCTTCATAGGGCAGCAGGTCTTCGATGTTCAGCGATGGGCAGTACTTGCGGCATTGCGCCAGGTAGCCGGACTTGAACAGTGAATTCTTCATCTCGACGCTGCCGGAGCCGAGGTTCTGCCAGATGGTTTTCCAGAAGCCCGGGAAGCTTGCGTACTGCGCCACGTCGCGCCAGTTCACCGAAAACTTGCGATAGTTTTCGCGGCCAAGGCCCAGTACGGCGTTGGGGCCGACGGTGACGCTGCCGTCGATCATGCGGGTCAGGTGCACACCGAGAAACGGCAGCTCCGGGTCGGGAATCGGGTAGATCAGGTGGTTGACGAGGTTGTTTTTCGATGCTGGCAGGCGGAAGTATTCGCCGCGAAACGGGATGATCTGGTGGTCGATCTTTACCCCGGCCATCACCGCCAGGCGGTCCGATTGCAAGCCGGCGCACACCACCAGGTGTTTGGCCTGCCAGCTTTCGCCACGGGTGCTGACGGTGACTTTGTCGGTGTCCTCGACGATCGCGGTGACGGTGCGTTCCAGGCAGATTTCCCCGCCGGCGCGGCGGATCACCCGGGCCATGGTTTCGCAGACTTCGCGGTAATCGACGATGCCGGTGGTGTCGAGAAACAGCCCGCCCAGCCCGACGATGTTCGGTTCGCGCTGGCGCAACTGGTCGGCGTCCAGGCGTTCGACCTTCATCCCGTTGAGCTGCGAGCGGGCGTAGAGCGCTTCCATCCGCTGCACTTCCAGCGGCGTGGAGGCCACCAGCAGCTTGCCACACACCTCGAACTTGATGCCGTGCTCGGTGCAGAACTGCTTGGTGGCTTCGGCGCCGCGCTTGCACAAATCGGCCTTGAGGCTGCCCGGCGCGTAATAGATGCCGGCATGGATTACCCCGCTGTTGTGGCCGGTCTGGTGCTTGGCCAGCAGGCTTTCCTTTTCCAAAATCACCAAAGAGGCGTTGGGCTGGCGCTTGAGCAACTCCATCGCAGTGGCCAGGCCGACGATGCCGCCGCCGATGATGCAAAAGTCATAAATCATTGTTTTAAGTACCTACGCATTTCAGTCTGCTTATCAGGTTGTCAGACTAATGGTTTTATTAAAAAAACGGCGTACCCAAGGCACGCTTCAAAAGGGTCTGGATCGGTCAGTTGATGGCGGGCAATTCCAGGTTCAGGCGCCTGGCTGCGGCGCGCAAGTGCGCCTCGGCACAGGCGGCGGCGCCTTGGGCATCACTGTCGAAGATGGCCTGGTACAGCGCGGTGTGTTCCTGGGTGGCGTCGGCCGAGCCGCTGACGAAGCGTGTGGCAGAGTTTTCCCAGGCGGTCTTGCGGGCGCTGGCCAGTTGGCTTCTGAGGAAGTCATGAAAGGCCACGAAATAATCGTTCTTGCTGGCCTCGGCGATGGCGCGATGGAATTCCACATCGGCCAGGGCGGCGGCTTCGAAGTCGGCGCGCTTGTCGTGCATTTCCTGCAGGGCGCTTTTCATGCGCTGCAGGTCTGCAGCGTCGCGGCGCAGGGCGGCAATCGAGGCGGCCTGGGTTTCGATCCACAGGCGCACTTCGAACATCTGCGCCAGGTCCGGGCGGCGGCCGTTTTTTTCCGGGAAGCGGAATACAGTGCCGGCCGGGGTTTGCGAGATAAATGAGCCCAGGCCACGGCGGGCGGTGAGTACGCCGTCGGCCTTGAGCTGGGCAATCGCTTCGCGCACCACCGAACGGCTGACATTGAGCTGTTCAGCCAGTTGCTGTTCGGTGGGCAGGCGTGCCTCGGGCGCCAGTTGGCCAGAATCGATTTCGGCGCGGATGGCGCTGACAACGCGCACAACGAGCGAATCAGGGCGCTGGAGCTCAAGCATGGGAAAACCTTGGTGATCAGGTTGTCAGACAATAGTCGTAACGATTTTATCTTGTCAAGATATGTGTCGCCCTGGCGCTGGCCCGCAGCACCGACCTGATCGCCAGCGTACCCGAGCGCCATACCGCCAACCTGCACAGCGACCTCCACCGCTTTGCGCTGCCGTTCGCGTTCCCGGACTTCACCGTGTCGATGCTCTGGCACCCGCGCCTGGACGCCGACAGCCGAGCCTGGCTCACCAATTTGGAAAGCACCGACTCCCTGTGGCGAGGGAGCTTGCTCCCGCTGGGCTGCGGAGCAGCCCCAAAACCTGCATCCTGTTTCTAGCTGAAAGAACGCGGTGTGTTTGATTGGGGCTGCTACGCAGCCCAACGGGAGCAAGCTCCCTCGCCACAATAGGACTGAAGTAATTCGCTCCGGGCCTACTGCGGCCCTTCAACAGGTACAATCCGCCCAGCCTTGACACGAAACACCAGGAATTCGAATGTTCAGCCTTACCCGTTACGAAACACCATGCCCCGAACCGATCAACGCGCAGATCCTGCAGATGGTGGTCGACTACCTGACCGACATCAGCATGGTCGCCATCGCGCCGAGCAACCTGCTGTACAACGTGTACCAGTATGCGATCGGCTATGAGGTGCACCTGTACCTGGAGGCGCTGGGCGGGTCGAAGGGCATTGCGGTTGAATTGATCGTCGCGCTGGACGCGCAGGAGCAGGTGATTGGCTTCCTGCTTTACCTGCCGGTGAAGGACGATCCCGAGGCGTGCGGCGTGGCCTTCATGGCGGTGCACGCCAGCCATCGGCGCAAAGGCGTGGCGCGGGCGATGATGCAGGACATGCTGGCTCGCTACCCTCACGCCGAACTGACCTGCGCGGTGGAGAAGGTGCCGGCGTTTGAGTCCATGGGCTTTCAACTGCGCGGTGTGCGTGGCACTCAGGTGTTGATGAACACCCGCGACTACAGCACGGACGGCTTGATGGGGTTGCTGGATGTGGCGTCGATCTACAGCTCGCTGGAGGTGCGGCAGATCCACACCTATCTGCTGCAAAAGCACGGCAAGCGGGCGATGATCGATGCCGAGAAACAGCGCGACCGGCACTTCGACCAGATGACCCACAAAGCCCGGATGTTTGTGCACGCAAGGCTGGGGTGACGCAGCACAATGTGGGAGCGGACCCGCTCCCACATTGTGATTGGTATGCCTGTTATGGCTTGGCCAGGTTCCAGTTGCCGCCAACGCCGTCACCGGTGATGTCGCCCGGCTTGCTGTCCTTGACCCAGGTGTACAACGGCTGGCCTTTGTAAGCCCACTGCTTGCTGCCATCGTCACGGCTGACCACGGTGTAGCCGTCGGCATCCTTGGCACCGGCCGAGGCGGTCAGGGCCGGCCAGTTGGCCAGGCATTGGCCGTTGCAGGCGGATTTGCCGGCGCTGTCCTTGGCGAAGGTGTACAGGGTCATGCCCTTGCCATCCACCAGGACTTTGCCCTTGGCGCTGTCGGCGATTTTGGCAGGGGCGGCGAAGGCCATGGTCGAAGCACACGCAATCATGACAGCGGCAGCAAGGGAGAATTTTTTCAACATGACGAACTCCTGGGGGTTTTTCTTGGTTTGAGTACTGGCCTTGTGCTGTATTCACAAGGCGTACTCAGGTAAACACCCGTCGCGCCGGTTTATTCCCCTCATGTGTTTAATTCTTTTAAGGACGGCCCCGATTGACCATAGCCTTGATGCTTGCAAACAGCTCCTCCTGCGCCTCCAACGGGCTGATTTCCCCGCTGGCGGCGGCATGGGACAGGGCATCTGCCGCGCCCAACATTGCACGTAAACCTGCCTGCCCGATCACACCGTCCACGGCAAAGGGGGCGAGGGCATCGCGGCACTTGCCGAGGAATATCACGTCGTACTCACGCTTGATGGTTTCCAGCTCCGGGCTGCCGGCGAGCGCCGCAATCACGCCCGGTATTTCACGCCCCTGCAGCAACACACAATCGACATAACACGAAGCGATCACCCAAGCGCGGTCGTCCAGGGTGGCGTCGCTGGTCTCGATTGCGGTGGAAAATACCTGGTTCTGACGCGCGTCGAAATCTTCATACAACGCCGCCAACAGCCCCGCACGAGTGCCGAAATGGTCATACACCACCGGCTTGGTAACACCGGCCAATTCGGCAAGATGCCCCAGCGTCAGGGCGTCAGTGCCTTCTTCGCGCACCAGTTGCCAGGCCACGTCGAGCAACTGGCGTAGCCGGTCATCCCGGGACAGGCGACGGCGAGGGGCAGGGGATTGATCGCTTGACATGCTTATATACCAAAAGTAACTTACCAACGGTAACTTAGCTCAAGCCTACTCAATTTGCCTTTTCGCCGCTACCCCGAAGGAGTGACTGCCATGCACGCCCTGATCGTTATTGCTCACCACGACCCACAGTCCCTGACCCACAGCCTCGCCAAACAAGCCGCTGCTGGCATCACGGCCGCCGGCCATACCTTCGAAATCGCCGACCTCGCCGCCGAAGGCTTCGACCCACGCTACAACGCCGCCGACCATAAAGTGCACCGCACCCGGGCCACGCCGCCGGCCGATGTGCTGGCCGAACAGGCCCGGCTCGACCGCGCCGATGCACTGGTGCTGGTGTTCCCGATTTTCTGGTGGTCAATGCCGGCCTTGCTCAAGGGCTGGGTCGACCGGGTGTTCGTCAACGGCTGGGCGATTGACTACAGCCTGGAAACCAAAGTGGTGAAAAAACTCGGCCACCTGCAGGTTCACTTGCTGGGCGTCGGCGGGGCGGACGAGGGGGTGTTTGAACGCCACGGCTATGCCAATGCCATGCGCACGCAAATCGACCATGGGATCTTTGATTACTGTGGGGCGCAGGTGCTGACGTCCGAGTTGCTGCTGGACTCGGAGAGCGGCGCGGCCGAGCAGCATCTGGAGACGGTGGCGAAGTTGGGGCGACAACTGTTCGTCACGCTGGCCGCCTGCGAGCCTGCCTAAAAAGCCGGTTGTTCCAGGCTGCCCTGTATCAGCGTCGCCAACTGAGCGACTGCCGCGCTCGGCGCCTGATGGCTGCGATGCAGGGCGTAGCCAAGGGACGGCACCGGCGGCAGCCCGTCGAGCACACGCAGGTGCGCCGGCAACCCGATGCGGGTGCGCAAGGTCACGCCCAACCCGGCATCGACCGCCGCCCAGATCCCGCCCACGCTCGGGCTGGTCAACGCAATGCGCCAGGCAATCCCGGCACGGTCCAGCGCCTCGGTGGCCGCGCTGCGCAATACACAGGGCGCCTCGAACATCACCAGTGGCAGCGGCGCATCCTCGGCGCGCGGCAGTGGTGGCTTGTCGCGCGGCCCGATCCAGTGCATCGGTGTTTGCCCCAGGCGCGTGGAGTTGGACTTGGCGTGGCCAGTTTCCCAGGTCAGCGCCAGGTCCAGGCTGGCGCTGTCGATCAGCGCCAGCAGTTCGGCGTTGCGGCCAATCCGCACTTCGAGGCTGATCATCGGGTACAGCCTGGCGAAGCGCCGCAGGATGTCACTGAGCACATGCTCGCCAAAATCCTCCTGTAAGCCCAGGCGCAAGGTGCCGGCGGTTTGGGTTTCGTGGAGGCTGCTGAAGATGCTGTCATTGAGTTCGAGCAATCGCCTGGCATGACTCAGCAGCACCTCGCCCACCGGTGTCAACGCCAGGCCGCGCCCGGATTTACTCAGCACCGGCGTGCCGACCTGTTCTTCGAGTTTCTTTAATTGCGCGCTGACGGCCGAGGTCGAACGACCCAGGCGGTCCGCCGCCCTGGCAAAGCTGTTCAGTTCCACGCCCGTCACGAAGGTACGCAGTACATCAAGGTCGAAGGTGGGGCGGCGCATTGGATAGTCCATTAAAGCGGGATGGTGGGTGCCATTAAATCTGATATTCGGAACGATCCTGGCTTGCTAGTTTTTGCCCGTCAACTGAATTGTCGGAGCGAGAGTCCATGAGCAACAAATTTACCGAGCTGACCCGCGATGTGCTGTTCGCCGACATCTGGGAGCGTGATGGCCTGTCGCCCAGGGAGCGCAGCCTGATCACTGTGGCGGCATTGGTGGCGATGTATCGCCTGGAGCAATTGCCGTTTCACTTGCAGCGCGCGATGGGCAACGGAGTGAGCGTCGATGAGCTGGGCGAAGTCATCACTCACTTGGCGTTTTATTCCGGTTGGCCGACGGCGGCGTCGGCGCTGAACCTGCTGGCAGCCATCAATCCTGCGGAGTAACCCCATGCCTTACGCCCGAATCTCCCTGCATCGTGGGAAATCCCCCGAGTACCTGCAAGCGCTGTCCCAGGGGCTGCATGACGCCCTGGTTGAAAGCTTCAAGATTCCTGACGCGGATCGTTTTCATGTGATCCACCAGCATGAAGTGGGCGAGATGATCATCGACCCCAACTACCTGGGTGGCCCACGCAGCCACGACTATGTATTGATCGCGATCACCGGCGGCAAACCTCGTGATACCGAGACCAAACGCTGCTTCTACCGGGTGCTGGTGGAGCGATTGGAGGCGGCCATAGGGCTGAACCCTGAGGATGTGATGGTGGTGATTACCACGACCGCGGCGGATGAGTGGTCGTTTGCGGGTGGCAGGGGGAACTGACTCAAAGCTCCCGAAACAAGTCATTAGCATCCAGCAACCGATACGCAATCTCCGGCCGCTTCTCCATGCCCTTGCGAATCGCCGCCGGAATCGACTGCCGGGTCTTGCGACACAGCCCCGGTAACTCGTCGATGACGATCTGAATCCCGCGCATCGTCTTCACTTCCGTATGACCTGGCGCGATGTGCACGCGGATGCCCAGTTGCTGGTGCATCAGCTGTTGCATGCGTTCCAGGTCCGACAGGCTTTGCAGGTTTTCAAGGCGTTCGAGCAGGCGTTTTTCTTCCTGGCGCGTCAAATGCAGGATGCGTGCATCGGTGCCGGCTGTGTCGAGCAGTTGCTCGCGATTGCAGTCGCAGGCGCCGGGTGGGCAGGGTTGGCGAATCGTCATGAAGTCTCCCTCCCGTTACCGGCGCCGATGGCTTACCAGGTCAAATGGACCCCAAGGCTTTCCAGCTCTTTCCAGTACTCAGGATAGGTCTTGCCGACGCAGTCCGGGTCCTGAATCCTGATGCCCGACACTTTCAGGCCCGCCAGGGCAAAGCACATGGCGATGCGGTGGTCGGCATGGGTGTCGATCAGCGCGTTGCAGGTGGTGCCTGCCAAGGCCGGATCGCTGGCCACCAGCAAATCATCACCTTCAATGGTTGCCAAGCCCGGGCGGATTTCATTCAGACCGTCATGCAGGGCTTGCACCCGGTCACATTCCTTGACCCGCAGGTTGGCCAGTTCGGTGAAGCGCACCGGTGTGTTATTGAAGGCGGCCAATACGGCGAGGGTGGGGATTGCATCCTGCATTTGCGAGCCGACGACCACCGGCTGCATGTGCGGGAATTGCGCGATCACTGCCTGGGCCTTGGCGTCGGGCTGGGTGAAATCCTGCGGGGCGACACCGAGGTCGATGTGGCCACCGGTCAACACTTCGGCGGCCCACAAATAGGTGGCGGCGGAAGCGTCAGGCTCGATCAGGTAATCATGGGCGGTGTAGCCGGTGGGGGCCACGCGCCAGGTGCTTTCATCGACGATGTCCACTTGGGCACCGAAGGCGCGCATGCAGTCCAGGGTCAGGTCGACGTAGCCACGGGCGCCGATGTCCTTGCCGGTCAGCGCCACTTCGATCGGGGCGTCGCCGCATGCTGCCAGCATCAGCAGCGCCGACACGTACTGGCTCGACAGGCCGCCGTCGATCTCGAAACGCTTGGCCTGCACCCGGCCGGTGCCGTGCACGGTGACCGGCGGGCAGCCGGTAGGGCTGTCAACCTTGATGCCATTTTGGCCGAGGGTCGCGAGCAGCGGGCCGATCGGGCGTTTTTGCATGTAGGCGTCGCCGTCCAGCACTACGGTGCCGTGTACGGTGGCCACGGCAGCGGTGAGAAAGCGCATCGCGGTGCCGGCGTTGCCGAGGAACAGCGGTTGCGCCGGCAATTGCAGCTTGCCCAGGCTGGTGACGACGAACGTGGTGTCGTCCGGTTCATCGATCACCACGCCCATCTGCCGCAGGGCCACCGACATGTGCCGGGTGTCGTCGCTTTTCAACGCGCCGCTCAAGCGGCTGGTGCCCTTGGCCAGGGCGGCCAGCAGCAGGGCACGGTTGGTAATGGATTTGGAGCCGGGGGGCGCTACCTTGCCGTTCAATGGAAAGTTGGGCGGTGTAACGGTCACGGTTTTCTGCGAACTCAAGGTACAAGGCTCCTGCTTCAAGGCGGCTGGCGTTTGGCGGACACGAATAATCGGCCAAACACGCCACCGTTGTCGAGCGGGGATCGTTGATATTCAGGGGTTACGACGACGTGGGGCACCACTGGTCGAACGGCAGGTGCGTGGTTTGAGCGTCAAGTGACGTTGCCCAAGGGCAAACAAGGCCGGCATGTGTTGGTGCTGATTTAATGTGGCGAGCAAGCTCCCTCGCCACAGGCATTGTGTTCAGGTGCAAGGTAAGTCAGCGTTGAACCAACCAGTAATCGTGCAGCGCACGGGCGGCCGGTTCGATTGTAGCTACCCGTTGTTGATGGGCATCAACATCCAGGTCTGCCGGCAGTTCAAAGTTGTCCTGCTCGGCGCACCAGGAAATCTTCTCAAACTGCCCGGCCTGTTCGGCAGGCAGCTCCGGCCAGTTGCCGATGGCCGCGCCACGGATATAGCCAAAACACCATTCTTCCGCCAGGGTCAGTGGCTGGCCCTGATGCTCGGTTTCTTCAAAGCGCGCTTTAAAGCCTTGCGCATCGGTCGCCAGTTGCTTGGCGATGGCGTTCATATGGCGCACGCACAGTTCAAGGAACTGCCCGGCTTCTTCCGGGCTTTCCCAATCCGGGTTCTGCCCACCAAAGATGCCGGGGAACCATTCGGCCACATCCACCTGCGCAGGGCTTGAGACCAGTGCGGTGAAGTAGCCGTCAAGCTCGGCCAGGTTCAGCACCGAGTGATCATCGCCGTACTTGAGCAGGGTTTCGTCGATGAATTCGAAATCGGCGGAGGTGAGGGGTTGGTCGAGCATGGGCCTGTCCTTTGTGCGTGGAACGCCGCTGATGGGGCGGCTGAAAGCGCGGAGGATGGCGCGTGTCAGGTTTTTAATCCAGCCTCTTCAGCACTTTTCCCACAACACGCACAGCTTGCTCATGCACATCGAGCCCGCTACCGCGAGAATGATCGGCACCAGGAAGTCGTGATCGATGCGGGTAAATTCCGCCACCAGCACAATCGCCGTCAGCGGCATGCTCATGCTCGACGCCAGGAACGCCGCCGCGCCAATGATCGCAAACGCGCCCAGCGGCACGCCGGGCCACAGCAGGCTCCATGCGCCGCCGAGGATGATCGCCAGCAATGCGCCGTTGGCCAGCGCCGGGGTCAACAGGCCGCCTTCGGCACCGGCGCGCAGGCTGCTGGCGGTGATCAGTACCTTGACCACCAACAGCACAGCGGCGAGGGCGATGGTCAGCTCATTGTCGAAGCCCAACTGCGCTGGGCCTTTGCCGTTGCCGAGGATCTGCGGCAGGAAAATCGCCAGGCCACCGATGATCGTGAAGTTGATCAACGACAATACCGGCAGCCGCCAACCACGGGCGGCATGGCTGCGGGCTGCGCCGGTCAGGCGCGTGAACCCATAGGCGGCCAGGCCAAACACCGGGCCGCAGATCAGCGCCCAGGCGATCAGGCCGGGGCTGAGTACAAAGTGTGGCACTACGTATTGCGACTCGGCCCCCAGGCCAATCCAGGCCACCGATGCGCCGATGGCCGAGGTGGCCAGCGCAATCACCGCCGCCGGCCAGCTGAACACGCCCACCAACACCTCAAGCACAAACACCGCGCCGCCCAGCGGCACGTTGTACACCGCCGCCAACCCGGCGCCCGCACCGCAGGCGACGATCAGCCGGTGCATGTCGGGTGCCAGGCGGGCCCGTTGTGACAACCAGGTGGCGGCCAGCGCGCCGACTTCCCGTGGCGCCACTTCACGGCCCAGTGGCGACCCGAGGGCCACGGTGATGATTTGCAGCACGGCGTGGGCGAGGGTGGTCTTGGGCGGCATGATCGGCGCGTCGGCCGAGACGGCTTGCTTGATGCTTACCAACGGGCGGCCATAGCGATAGATCAGCCACCAACCGATGCCTGCGATGAGGCCGCAGCTCATCAGCACCAGCACCCGGCGTTCGGGTGAGGCAGCGGTGACACCGAGCAAAAAGGTTTCATGGCTGATCAGGCTGTCGAGGCTGTAGCCGTACGCCAGGTGCTGGATGCCGTGCAGCAGCAACGCCAGGAGCATGCCACCCAGGCCGGCGCCGATGCCGGTAAAGATGACGACGAGGGCGAGAATCAGCAGCGAACGGGTTTTTGAGGGCATGGAGGGTCCAGGGAGCCGGGTTTTCGAGGCCGATTCTATAGCGCAATGCTGACGCCATAGCCCCGAGATGTAATGCAAGTGCGCGAACCGGCCTTGCACAACATTGCATTACGTTCAGATTACTTTAACGGCCCGGCCAATTGCCTGAATCGGACCTGTCGGCTTGCCGGTTTTCGAGCCGCCCGGGTTTTCCAGGGTCAGCTCAAACAGCTGGTTCGGCGCCAGCGGCGGGAGTTTGTCCAGGGGCACTGATAACGTCTGCCCGGGCTTGACCAAACCCAGCGACACCGGGCCTTGCCAGTCTTCGCCCTTGGTCCAGAACTGCAAGGTCTTGTCGGCCGGTACTTCCATGACGCCCAGTGGAATCAGCTGGATTTTCTGATCATTACTCGCCTGAATCACCCAGCCCGGCGCCTGGTTTTGCGGGGCGACCAACACCACCACATAAGCGGTCGGGGTCACGCTAGCCGTACGGGTCAGCAACAGCGATGCCAGGACCAGGCTTGCCGCGATGCCGGCGCCAGCCAGCCCGCGCCACAATGCCAGTCTGTTCCACCACGAGACGGGTGGGTCCTGGCTAGCTGAATGCCCCAGGCTGCCCTCGATGCGTCGCCATAAATAAACCGAAGGCGTCGCGGGCGCAGCCTGTTCTGTCAATGGCAGCAGGCGCTGTTCCCAGGCGTCCACCGCCGCACGTAATTCGGGGTCGGTTGCCAGGCGTTGTTGCACTTCTGCGCGTTGCTCGGCGGGCAAGGTGCCGAGCACGTATTCGCTGGCCAGTTCGTCGATGCTGTTCATGCCATGCACTCACGCAATGCCGCGAGGCTGCGTTTGATCCACGCTTTCACGGTGCCCAGCGGGGCGCCGAGTTTGCGCGCGATTTCAGTGTGGGAGTAACCGTCTACATACGCATGCAGGATGCAGTTGCGCCGGGCCGGGTCGAGTTGTTCGAGGCAGTTGTAGAGGCGTCCCGAGCGCGCCTGGTAGTCGAAAGTGTCGGTGTGTTCGGTGGTTTCATGCTCTTCGCCGAGGGGCATTTCGCGGCCTTTGCTGCGCATGGCATTGAGCGCCAGGTGCCGGGTAACGCTGTACACCCAGCCGCGGGCCGAGCCTTTGTGGGGGTCAAAGCTGGCGGCGCCATTCCAGATCTTGATAAAGGCGTCATGCACGATGTCTTCGGCTACCGCCTTGTCACGCACGATGCGCAAGGCAACCCCCAGCAGCCGGCTGCTTTCCTGTTGATACAGGCGATGCAGGGCCGGTTGTTCGCCACGGGCGCAAGCCAGCAGGCAGGCTTCATAGTCAAAATCGGCTTCAGGCAAAGACAGGGTTCCCTGGTGGAGGCCGCGGCGGTGAGCCCGGGGCGCTTTGGCAGCAGCGTAGACGAGTTTGGTTAATTGGCCGCCCAGAAGATGTAGTCGGCCTGGTACTTCACCACTTCCTGCTTGCCCTTGTTGGCCGCCGTGCATTCGGCACTCGGCGCCACGCCTCCCTTGAGGGCCACCCGCTGAATGTACGCGACGTTAGTCATCGCGCCCTTGCCTTCGGCAGGGTTGGCCTTGACCAGTTGATAGGGCAAGTTGCCGGCACTGGACGGCGCAACCGCCAACTGGGTGCCTGTGACTTTCGAACCGTCCTTGGCCTGCCAGGTGGCAGGCGGGCCGAAGCAAGTGCCGACCTGCTGGCCGGCGCGGTCATTGAGCACGGCCTTGGGCCCGACGAAAAACCATTCGGTCTGGCCGACGGCGTTGGCCTTGTCCCGGCATTCGTAGGTGATTTCGCCGACCCCGGTGGTTTCCATCGCCACCTTGTGACCGTCCGGCACCTTGATGCTGTCGGGCAAGCCGGTCTGGGCAAAGGCGGTGGGTGCAGCAACGAACAGGCAGGTCACGCAGAACAAGGCTTTGACGTTCATCGATGTCTCTCCATTAGGGCAGCGAGGTGCTGCTACCGGTACTACCCACGACACGTGCAAACGGATGCAGCGATTAGAAAATAAATCGGCAAGGGCGCACACTGTGGGCCCCCGCACTCCCAGAGGAGAGATTGGCAATGACCGGTGTTCACACGTCTGCTCAACAGGGTTTCTCTACTCAAGCCGTCACGTACGCTCAAGGTCGGCCGGATTACCCACGACAACTCACGGGCTGGCTGACCGACGCCCTGCAGATCACTCCCCACTCCACAGTCATCGACCTGGGCGCCGGCACTGGCAAGTTCACCCGTTTGCTCAACACCGTGGCGCCGAGGTTGATCGCGGTTGAGCCGGTGGAGGCGATGGGCGCTCAGTTGAAAAAACTGCTGCCGGATGTGCGCCTGCTGTCGGGCACCGCAGAAGCCATCCCGCTTGATGCGGCGGCCGCCGATGCGTTGGTGTGTGCCCAGGCGTTTCACTGGTTCTCCACGGAAGCGGCCCTGGCGGAAATTCACCGGGTGCTCAAGCCGGACGGCCGCCTGGGGTTGATCTGGAATGTGCGGGACGAATCAGTGGACTGGGTCGCGGCGATCACCGAAATCATCACGCCCTACGAGGGCGACACGCCGCGTTTTCACACCGGGCGTTGGCGCGAGGCATTTACCGGCGAGTATTTTTCCGCCCCCGAAATGACCTGCTTTCCCTACAGCCATGTGGGCAGCCCCCAGGAGGTGATCATGGATCGCTTCCTCTCCGTGAGCTTTATCGCGGCGTTACCAGAGGCGCAAAAGGCGCGGGTCACCGAGCAGCTACATGCGCTGATCAATACCCATCCGGACTTGCGCGGTCGTGAAACGGTCGCGTTCCCGTACCAGACCCAAGCCTATTGCAGTCAGCGACTGACAAGAAAGGCATAAAGTCAGATCTTTTTGATATAAGTCGTTATAAGAAAAATCGCTATGCTGCGGCCAGAATTTTATAAGGCCGCAGGTAGTTGTAATGGATGTGGGTAATTTTGGTTTCTCGATTGCTGGCCTGATTGTTGGATTCATCGTGGGAATGACCGGTGTAGGCGGGGGCTCGTTGATGACGCCGATCCTGCTCTGGTTCGGCATCAACCCGGCCACTGCCGTGGGCACCGACCTGTTGTATGCCGCCATCACCAAGTCTGGTGGGGTATTGGTTCACAGCAAGAACCGCAACATCGACTGGACCATCACCGGCTGGTTGACCCTGGGCAGCGTGCCTGCAGTGTTGCTGACCTTGTGGTTCCTCAAGAGCCTGAACACCGATCCCGCCGCCTTGAACGCGGTCATCAAGCAGTCCCTCGGCGTGGTGTTGCTGCTGACGGCCACCGCGATCCTGTTCAAGAACAAACTGTTGGCGTTCGCCCAGCGGCATGCCGGCGATGACTACAAGATGGCGCCGCGCAACCTCAATGCGTTGACCATCATCACCGGCGCGGTCCTCGGCACCATGGTTGCCCTGACCTCCATTGGCGCGGGCGCGCTGGGCACCGTGGCGCTGTTTATCCTGTACCCGTTCCTGGCCACCAAGCGCCTGGTGGGCACCGAGATCGCCCACGCCGTGCCCCTGACCCTGGTCGCGGGCCTCGGCCACGCGAGCATGGGCAACATGGACTGGCACCTGCTGGGCTTCCTGTTGCTGGGCTCGCTGCCGGGGATTTATGTCGGCAGCCATATGGCCGGCAAGGTCCCGGACGGGATCTTGCGCCCGTGCCTGGCGTTCATGCTGGTGATGATCGGCTTCAAGCTGGCGTTTTAACGCGCCGGCCCATTGCCGATCTGCCACACGAACGGCGGCTCGCTGGCGTTGATTACCCAGTCGCCGACAATCCGCGCCTTGTAGATCACCGGGTTGTGGGACGACACGGTGCGGGCGTTGCGCCAGTGCCGGTCGAGGGATTTGCCCTGGCGCACATCTGACGCGCCAAGTGCGTTGAACAGTTCGGTGGTGGCGCGCTGGATCAGTTCCGAGACCACCACCTGCGCCGTGGCGGATTCGATCTCAGCGGCGACATTGGCCTCTCGCTCCACGGCATCATCCCCGCCGAATCGCGCTATGTAAGCTCGTTGCGCCGGGTGGGTGGCCTTCAAGGCACTGGCTTGGGCGGCATACACCAGCGCCGCCACTTCGCCCACCACCTGCTGAATCTGTGAGTCCTGGCTCACATGGGCGGCGTTGCCGTGGCTGTAGATCCGCTTGCGGCTGCGCACCTGATGCGCCACATCGTTGAGGGCTGCGCGGCCAATACCGGCCAGGGTGGCGAGTAGCACCAACTGGTAAAACGCGGTCTGGTACTTGAAACGGGTAGCGAAGTCGATGACGTTTTCTGCCTCTACCACGGCATCGGTAAAGCGCGAGGTGCCGCTGCCGGTGGTGCGCTGGCCAAAGCCGTCCCAGTCATCGCTTTGCACCACGCCAGGCTGGCGGGTGCGGGTGGCGGCAATCACATCGGCGCCGGTGTCGCTGCGTTGGGCGTACACGTCAATCCAGTCGGAAAACAGGCTGCCGGTGCTGTAGAACTTTTCACCGTTGAGCTTCCATTTGTCGCCATCGGGGCTGACTTGGGTGCCGACGTCGCCGATGGCTACGCCGCCGATTTCGGTCCAGGCGCAGCCGACGATGTCGCCGTCGACAAAGCGCTTGAACCAGATGTCCCGCGCCGCGCCGGGCGCGGCATTCAGGCGGTCTTCGGCAAATGCAAAATGCCCGCGCAGGGCCTGCGGTACATTGGAATCGGCTTCGGCCAGCTCAATCAGCAATTCAAACAACTGCGGCAGGGAGGCGCCACCGCCGCCGTACTCCACCGGCACACGCACGGCGCCGAAGCCGGCTTGCTTGAGCCACTGGATGGGCTCGTAGGGCAGGGCGCGGGTTTGCTCACGCTCCACGGCACCCTCGGCGATGCGTTGGAAGATCGGGCGGAAGCGTTCGGCCAGGGCGGGATAGTCCACGCCGATGGACAGTGGATTGATCACGTGGTGTTCGGTCATGGGACGGCTCCTGGGCAGTTGAATAGTGAAGCCGTTGCACAGTCCATGCCGGGCGCCAAGGCGCGTATTTACGGGCGCGGGGCGAATTCAACTGTTGCTGGTGCAACAGCAAAACGACAAACCGCTGCAATCGGTGACACCTCGGCGTCGGGTGATTTTCGCCCGCGTCAGTGCTGGAGGGCTTGCCGCCCGGGCCTGTCACGAGCGCTGGCACGCTTGCTGCTCCACACCGTGTACAAGCCAATGTGCGAGGTACAGTCCGATGAGTCAGCAAGCCGTAAAATTTGCCTACTGGGTGCCCAATGTCAGCGGTGGGCTGGTGGTCAGCAAGATCGAACAACGCACCGATTGGGGCATCGACTACAACCGCAAACTGGCGCAGTTGGCCGAGGAAGCCGGCTTTGAATACGCCCTCACGCAGATTCGGTTCACCGCCGGTTATGGCGCCGAATACCAGCATGAGTCCGTTGCCTTCAGCCACGCGCTGCTGGCGGCCACCACCACGCTCAAGGTGATCGCGGCAATCCTGCCTGGCCCGTGGCAGCCAGCCCTGGCGGCCAAGCAACTGGCAACTATCGACCAACTCACCAATGGCCGTGTGGCGGTGAACATTGTCAGCGGCTGGTTCAAGGGCGAGTTCCAGGCCATTGGCGAACACTGGCTGGAGCACGATGAACGTTACCGGCGGTCCGAGGAATTCATCCGCGCTCTGAAAGGTATCTGGACGCAGGACAATTTCACCTTCAAGGGCGATTTCTACCGCTTCAACAACTACAGCCTCAAACCCAAGCCACTGGGCGAGCCACACCCGGAAATCTTCCAGGGCGGCAGTTCGCGGGCGGCGCGGGACATGGCCGCGCGGGTGTCGGACTGGTACTTCACCAACGGCAATACGCCGGAAGGCATCAAGGCCCAGGTCGACGACATTCGCGCCAAGGCGGCGGCCAACAACCACTCGGTGAAAGTTGGAGTGAACGCGTTTGTGATTGCCCGCGACACCGAGGAAGAGGCCCGCGCCGTGCTCGCGCAAATCATCGAGCAAGCCGACCCCGAAGCCGTCAACGCGTTTGGCGATGCGGCGAAGCAGGCGGGCAAGGCTTCACCGGAAGGTGAGGGCAATTGGGCCAAGTCGACCTTTGAGGATCTGGTGCAGTACAACGACGGCTTCAAGACCAACCTGATCGGCACCCCGCAACAGATCGCCGAACGCATTGTCGCGTTGAAGGCCGTAGGCGTGGACCTGGTGCTGGCCGGCTTCCTGCACTTCCAGGAAGAGGTCGAGTACTTCGGCAAACGCGTACTGCCGCTGGTGCGCGAACTGGAGGCCAAGGCCGGGATCAAGCAAGTCGCCTGAACACCACTACCGCTGCGCGTAATTTGTTGTTGCCGAACCGGCACATGCGCTCGAACTCCCCGTGGCTGACCGGCAGATGCTGGCAGTCCATGGGTTGGCGATGCTGGCTGTGGTCCACGTCCGGGTCGTGCAGGTACACGAAGTCTTCGTCGCAGTCGGTGACGATCACCCAATGGGGTGACTTGGAGCGGGTGAGCCGGTAGCTGCTGATCAACACCAGCGGCTGCCCGCCGTCGCGCAGCACCTGGGGTAAATCCAGCGGGCCGCCGAGCACTTGCTCAACGTCACTCAATGCCAGTTCTTCCTCGAAGGCGTCATGCACCAAACGCATGACGTCTTTTTTATGCGCGTCCCGTACCCCGTCGAGAAATAACGGCCCGCGCACATTGACCTGCATGCGCACCCGAAAGCCCCGACGCCAGGCGGCCAGGGCCAGGCCTTGGGGGCTGCAACCGCCATGGCCGGCGGTCATGAACACGGTGGTTGCCTCGCGCCATATCTGCAGTTCTTCCCGGCGTTGGGCCACCCGCGCAGGTTCCAGCGCGCCCATGGCCATCAGCAGGCTGGCGGCGCCGCAGGTGAAGTCGGTGGTCTGCTGGTAATAGGGCACGCTCAGGGCGCGTGCGTCCTGGTGCTGAAGGATACGTTTCTCCAGGCGCAGGGCGGGGGCGTGGTCTTCGTAGTAGTCGTTGACCAGGGCAAAGCGCCGGTAGCCGTTGCGCTCGTACAGGGCAATGGCGCCGGGGTTGTCGGTGCGTACTTCCAGGCGCAGGTACGCGCAGTCATGATCGACGGCGCAGGCTTCGATGCGCGTCAGCAGTTGCTTGCCCAGTCCCAGGCCCCGGGACGACTCGGCGATGGCGATGGAATACAGGCGCGCCAAGGAGGTGCCACGGTGGAACAGCACCAGGGCGTAGCCGAGCAAATCGTCGTCCTTTTCTGCTACCAGCAGTTGCCCGTGGGCGCGGCTGACCATCCACTGGAAGCTGCGGGTGGAGAGCCGGTCCGTGGTGAAACAGTGCTGTTCCAGTGCCACCAATTGGGGCACGTCTTCGGGTGTTGCAACGCGAAAGGAAAGAGCCATGTGACCGCCGTAAAAGTTACGTAACGAAACGGGACTTCTCTAAAAGATCGTGCTTAATAGAAAAGGTCTAGTTCTCTAAAGCGGATCAATCACTATGTCAGCGGTACAAGGTCATTGGCGTGAAGTATCCGAGCAAACAGTGGCGGCGACAATAACTTCCAGCGGTTATTTTTCCAGCCCTCCCAAGAGTGCAAGCCAAGTCGTGATCATTGTCGAACGCAAGGAAGACTGGGCGTCTTACTTCCCCAGCGAAGACATCGTCACCGCCCAGGAATACCTTGAGCAAACCAGGGAAAACGAGACCGGCAAGCGCGTGCAGGTGATCAACCTGTGCCGCAGCTACAAGTACCTGGGCCACGGCTACTACTGCTCGCTGCTGGCCGAGGCAAGGGGCCACAAGGTGATTCCGTCGGTGCGCACCATCAGCGAGCTGACAAAAAAATCCCTGTATGGGCTGGCCCTGGTCGACCTGGATAAAACCCTCGATAAAGCCTTGAGTCATCACCTCTACAGCAACACTGAAGGCTTTACCCTGACACTTTATTTTGGCCGAACCAATATTGAACCGTTGCAGGATTTGGCCCGCCAGTTGTTTGAAGCATTTCCCTGTCCGATATTGCTAGTTGAGTTTCGCAAGAACAACGGCTGGCACATCGAAGGCATAAAGTCCGGCGTACTGCACAAGTTGCGCGATGACCAGGAAGATCAGTTTGCCAATGCGCTGGATAACTTCAGCCGCAAGATCTGGCGCCAACCGCGCTCCCGCCGTCTGGCCCGCTATGACCTGGCGATCCTGCACGACCCGCAGGAACAACTGCCGCCGTCCAACGCCCGCGCCCTGGAAAATTTCGTCCGGGTCGGCAAGGGGCTCGGCATCGACGTGGAACTGATCGAACGCAAGGACTACGCCCGCCTGGCCGAATACGACGCCCTGCTGATCCGCGAGACCACCAGCGTCGACAACCACACCTACCGCTTCGCGAAAAAGGCCGAAAGCGAAGGGCTGGTGGTGATGGACGACCCGGCCTCGATCCTGCGCTGTACCAACAAGGTCTACCTCACTGACCTGCTCAAAAGCCACCAACTGGGCATGCCCGCCACCGAAATCCTTTACAAGGAGCGACCCGAGGATTTTGAACGGGTGGGCGAGCGCCTCGGCTTCCCGCTAGTACTGAAGATCCCCGACGGGTGTTTCTCCCGGGGTGTGATCAAGGTGGAAAGCCAGCAAGCGCTGCTGACCGCCACCGCCGAGTTGTTCGAGCATTCTGTGTTGTTGCTGGCCCAGGAATTTTTCTACACCGAGTACGACTGGCGCATTGGCGTGCTCAACCGCAAACCGATCTTTGCCTGCCAGTACTTCATGTCCAAGGGCCATTGGCAGATCTACAATCACAAGGCCATCGGCCAGGACATCAACGGCGAATGCCGCACGTTGGCGGTCCACGAAGCCCCCAGGGCCGTGGTGGAACTGGCGGTAAAAACCGCCAACCTGATCGGCGACGGCCTGTACGGCGTCGACCTCAAGCAGTCCGGCGACAAGGTGGTGGTGATCGAGGTCAACGACAACCCCAACATGGACGCCGGCATCGAAGACGCCTACCTGCAAGACGATTTGTATTCCCTGGTACTGGAGGAGTTCGTGCGACGCCTGGAGCTGAAGCGTCAAGGCCAGGCGTGGTGACGCGCGATGATCCAGCGCTTTGAATTAGCCGATGGCAAGTTGTACAACAGCCTGGGGGACGACGCGAATGTGCTGCTGTTCAGCAACCCCGACCCCCATGAGCGCAAGTACCTGCGCGACTGCTACAAGCTCGATGAACATGCCCTGGCCTCGGCATTGGACCCGGACGAAGTATCGCGCATCGAGTTTCACCCCGATAACCTGTTCCTGATCTGGAAGCGCCCGGAGAACTATTCCGGCGGCGGCAACCTGGTGTTTGAAGTGGCGTCCTGCGGCTTGCTGTTTTCCGGCGACCAACTGCTGGTGATCGCCACCGACGACAGTCAGCTTTCCGGGCTGGGGGCACGGCGGCCGTTACACACGCCATTGGATGTGTTGCTGGACCTGCTGCTCAACAACATCCACCACTACCTGGGCCACCTCAAGGTGATCAAGATGGTCGCCCGGGAGTTGCAGCAGCAGTTCAACGCATCGATGAGCAACCGCCACCTGATGCAGATGTTCAACCTCAGCGAAAGCCTGATCTATTACATCAACGCCCTGCACAGCAACGGCGCAGTGCTGGCGCGCCTGCGAAACCATGCGGAAAAGGAGCATTTCAGCGCGCAAATACTGGGGCTGATCGATGACCTGATCATCGAGAACAACCAGTGCTACAAGCAGGCGGAGATTTACTCCAACGTGTTCTCCGGGCTGATCGATGCGCGGGGCAACCTGATGAACAACAGCATGAACAACCTGCTGCGCAAGCTGACGTTGATCAACGTGGTGTTCTTGCCGTTGAACCTGATTGCGAGTGTGGGCGGGATGTCGGAGTTCAGCATGATGACGGCAGGCACGCCGTGGTGGATTTCGTATCCATTGTTTATGGCTGCGATGGGGTTGGGGGCGGGGTTGATGGTGTTGGGGTTGAAGCGGGTTGCGGGCAGTGGCGACAAGGCAGTGTGACGATGTTCGGGAGGCTTGTTGTGGCGAGGGAGCTTGCTCCCGCTGGGCTGCGCAGCCGCCCCCAAAAGAACAGGAGCGCTGCGCACTCCAGCGGGAGCAAGCTCCCTCGCCACAGCAAGCTCCCTCGCCACAGGTTATTCGCCGGTGCTGTTTTGCAACGTCAACACCTCAAACCCGTCCCGCGTCACCGCCACGGTATGTTCCCACTGCGCCGACAAGCTGTTATCGCGGGTCACCACCGTCCAGCCGTCCTTCAAGCTGCGTACCTTGGCGCTGCCCTGGTTGAGCATCGGCTCAATGGTGAACACCATGCCTTCGCGCAGTTCCAGGCCGGCGCCGGGGCGGCCGAAGTGCAGGATCTGCGGGTCTTCGTGCATCTCGCGGCCTATACCGTGCCCGCAATATTCGCGCACTACGCTGTAGCCGTTGTTCTGGGCGTGGCTCTGGATGGCGTAGCCAATGTCTCCCAGGCGTGCACCGGGCTTGACCTGGTGGATCCCGGCCCACATCGCTTCAAAGGTCATTTCCACCAGGCGCCGGGCCTTGGGCGCGACGTTGCCGATCATGTACATCTTGCTGGAGTCGGCAATAAAGCCGCCTTTCTCCAGGGTGATGTCGATGTTGACGATGTCGCCGTCCTTGAGCACCGCGTTGGCGTTGGGCATGCCGTGGCACACCACCTCGTTGATCGAGGTGTTGATGCAAAAGGGGTAGTCGTACTGGCCCAGGCTTGCGGGCCGCGATTGCAGGTCATTGCGAATGTAGGCTTCTACGGCGCTGTCGATCTCCAGGGTCGACTGGCCGGCGGTCACGAAGCCGTCGAGCATGGTAAACACCTGAGCCAGCAGGCGGCCCGATTCGCGCATTACAGCAAGTTGCTCGGCAGTCTTGATCATTGAGCGCGCCCCCGGATCAGGTCGGGTTTGTCCAGTAGCAATTTGTTGATCAAGTCGTTGTAGGCCAGGTGCGGATTAAGTTCGGCCAGCAGGCCGATCTTGATCCAGAACTCGGCCTGGGCGTTGATGGAACGGTCCATGGTGGCGCTGGCCAGACGGAGTTGTTCGTGCAGTTGGTCGGTGATCTTGACGATGCCCATGATGTTCACTGTGCCGGGTTGATATACAAAGCGTATACGTTTCGTATGCTCCGCGTAAAGCCTGGCGTTTCGCCATTGACTTTGCCTGCCAGCGCCGGTTAATTTTGATTCATGACATTTCAAACGTTTCGTTGCCAGCCAAGCATTATTACCGCCATTCCTCATTTGGCGGGATAGCGCTCGGCTGCACCCAAACCCGCCCTAGAGGCGGGTTTTGTTTTTCCGTCTCCAGGGCCCTGTAAACACCCAGGAGACACCCATGAGTACCCGCCCGGCGAGTCAGACCCCAGACTCGGGATTGCTTGAGCACTACTTAAAGAAGATCCTGGCAGCACCCGTGTATGACCTGGCGGTGCGTACGCCGTTGCAGGCGGCACCGGCCCTTTCGGCCTTGCTGGGCAATCAAATCCTGCTCAAGCGTGAAGACCTGCAACCGACCTTTTCCTTCAAGATTCGCGGTGCGTATAACAAGCTGGTGCAGCTCACTGACGCGCAAAAGGCCCGCGGCGTGATCACCGCGTCGGCGGGCAATCATGCCCAAGGCGTCGCGCTGGCCGCACGGGAACTGGGGATCAAGGCAACCATCGTCATGCCGTGCAGCACTCCCGAGCTGAAAGTGCTGGGCGTGCGCTCCCGCGGCGGCGAGGCAGTGTTGCACGGGGCCAGCTTCCCCTTTGCGCTGGCCCACGCGCTGCAGTTGGCCGAGGCCACGGGCAGTACCTTTGTTTCGCCCTTCGACGACCCGGACGTGATTGCAGGTCAAGGCACCGTGGGAATGGAAGTACTGCGCCAGCAGCAGGGCCCGTTGGACGCGATTTTTGTGCCGGTGGGCGGCGGCGGTTTGATCGCCGGTATCGCGGCCTATGTCAAATACCTGCGCCCTGAAGTACGCATCATCGGCGTCGAGCCCGAAGGCTCCAGTTGCCTGTTGGCAGCGTTGCGCGCGGGCAGTCGGGTGGTGCTGCCGAGTGTCGACGGTTTTGCCGATGGCACGGCCGTCGCGCAGATCGGCGCCCATGGCTTTGAGATCTGCCGGCACCATGTGGACGAGGTGATTACTGTCAGCAATGACGCGTTGTGTAGCGCAATAAAGCTGATCTACGACGACACGCGATCGATCACCGAGCCTTCAGGTGCCCTGGCAGTGGCCGGCATGCACAAGCATGTCGCCACGACGGGTATCCAGGGGGAAACATGGGTAGCGATCAACTCGGGAGCGAATATCAACTTCGATAGTTTGCGCCATGTTGCCGAGCGAGTGGCCGCCCAGGCAGGTTAAACGTTTAATCTAAAAAAGTTTAACCGAGTGCGACCCACTCATTTGGATAGAGGCTTTTGGCGTGCGGTAACTCGTTTCAAACAACGCTGGCGCCAGTACCTTTCAAATTGCATGAGGCCATTGAGGGCGCCTTGCAGAATGCACGACCCTGCAGCGCGTTACTTATTACAAGTCGTTGATTTTTATATGCGAAGCGGCAGTATCGCGCACGGCATGTTTAGTGCTTATAAAGATCTTGTTACAACCACGCTGGGACCGGAGACAGCCCCACCAGCGCTGCAAATGCGTGGGTTAGTGGCAGTCCGCCACGTAACTTATATAAGTAACGCAGCCGCTTATGAGGAAAGGTTCCAACGCATCCGGATCGGGCCGGGTAGGCTTGGTCATTGTAGGCGTCTCCCAGGGTAGGCAAGGCGCCAACAGCGAACGTGTCATCGCGCTCGCACGCTGTACGAACGTTTATAACAATCAATTGGCAATCTCATTAAAAGGAGAGGTCGGCCATGCTTTCGGATCTGGAACTACGCGGCATTATTGAAGGAAGTTTCCTGCCTAAACGTTGTGAAGTCACCAAGGCGCCTGACGCCTCGCTGACGGTCAAGGTCTATCACGAGATCGATCATGACCGGGTGGACCTGGTGGTTACCGGCATTTGCGCCAACAAGCTCGACAGCAGTCGGGCGATCTGCAACTTGATTACCGAGTTGCGCGAAGACCTCAAGCACACTCACGCCCCCGCCCCGGCGCTCAAGCGAGCCGGGGCGCGTCCGTTCTACTAAGGGCACGGCTGAACTTCAGCCTGTGAAGACCTACGGGCCTGGATAAACGCCAGGCCCAACGCCGTTTCCGTGATAATCGCCAACAAAATCCCCGGGCCCGCGTGGCCGCTGATCCATTCGCAGATCCCCAACATAGCCAGTACAAAACAGCCGATGACGAAGCCGGTTGTCATGGCGTGTCGTGTTGCGTCAGGGGGAGAATGGCGGGCGCGATAAAACATGATACCGATGGCCAGGAACAGCGCGGCGTTACGGCGGGCGACCAGGCCGGTGGCGCTGGAGTATTCGACGCTCCACACCCAGAGCAGCAGGTCGGGACGCAAACCCCAGATCAGCGCGAGGGCGAAGCACAGCAGGGCAGTGAGGGTAGCAAGGGGACGGAAGTGCAACTGCATGGCGAATCCTTTCAGCCGTAATGAGCGCCCAAGGATACCGTTGCAGGAGCGAGCTTGCTTGCGAATAACCCGAGAACGTCGCGCTGAATCAGACGGCCAATGTCATCGTTAACGACCTTCGCGAGCCAGCTCGCTTCTACAAATAAAGTGCCGTGGCTCAATTCTGCCAATCGCAGGCTTCCGACAGCTTGCGATAGCCCACGTCCTGGACTTTACCGGCACTGTCCACGAACTTGATATCGGCATTGATCACCTTGCAGACATTGGTATCGGTCTCGTGCATGGCAAGTACCTTCTGCACATCCATCTTCTCGCCGTAGTGGTAGGGCGTGACGACGGGCGCGGTATCAGCCTGCGCCATTCCCGTTACAGCCGTCAGTGCGAGGGCACCGCCGAGCATTAGCGTACGCAGTTTCATGGTGTTTCTCCGCAAGTCGTTCGCAGGCTCATCAGAGTGATAAGCCGCGGCCGCCCTGGGCAACGGCCAAAGCCGTGCGAGTGCGGTCGATTCAACTCTCGTCCCGGGGGATTAACCATCGATTAAGTGAGGCTTTACTGACAAAAGCTTCATCTTCAGCGTATCCGCCAAGGTCGCACACAATCCGGAAAAGTCCGATACGGGGCGGGTGGGCCTGCTTGCTACCGTCGCCCACGGGTCCATCAATCGGATGGCGTGTGTAAAAGGCGGAGTCGAGTTTGCAAAAGAAAATCGCAGCAGAGTTTCTTGGAACGTTCTGGTTGACCTTCGGCGGCTGTGGCAGCGCGATACTGGCGGCAGCGTTTCCGGAATTGGGCATTGGCTTTGCCGGTGTGGCCCTGGCCTTTGGCCTGACGGTGCTGACCATGGCCTACGCGGTGGGCGGTATTTCCGGCGCGCACTTCAACCCGGCGGTGACCATTGGCCTGTGGGTTGGCCGTCGGGTGGCAGGCGTTGACGTGGTGCCTTACATCATTGCCCAGGTCGCCGGTGCGATTGTGGCCGCCGCCGTGCTGGCGCTGATTGCCAGCGGCCGACCAGGCTTTGAAATGGGTGCTTTTGCCGCCAATGGCTATGGCCAACTGAGCCCGGGGCAGTACAGCCTGCTGGCGGCATTGGTGGTTGAAGCCGTCGCGACGTTCTTTTTTGTGTTCATCATCATGCGTGTCACAGGCCCCGGCTCGGCGGCGGGCTTTGCGCCCATTGCGATTGGCCTGGCGCTGACCCTTATTCACCTGGTATCCATTCCCGTCACCAATACTTCCGTCAACCCGGCTCGCAGCACCGGGCCGGCGTTGTTCGCCGGGGGTGAATACGTGATGCAACTGTGGATGTTCTGGGTAGCGCCGATAGTGGGCGCGGTGGTGGGTGCCATCGTCGCCCGTTCAGTCACCTGCCCCAAGGAGGGGTGAGCCTACCAGCTCACGCGTACCCCTACGTTAGCGCCGAAACCCTCCTGGGCGTTGCTGTCCAGCTGGGTGCTGTAGTCCGCCGCCAGGGAAACGCTGATGGTGGACGACAGCCTGGCGACAACGCCCACGCCGAGGTCGGCGGTGGATGACTTGTGGTCGGTCTTGATCCGGTCCACGTCATCGTAGGTCACCGTGTCGCTGCCACCGAAGGTGCGCCACGCATTGGCCCGTACATACGGTTCGATGGGAGTGTTCTGCATCAGGTAACGCCCCTTCAGGCGTGCGCCCAGGCGGCCGGTCCAGTAGTCCTGGGAGTCGAATGAGACCTTCGAGATGCCGTCGTGCTGGTTGTCCATGTCTATCTGCTGGTTGATCACCTGCACCTGCGGCTCCACCACCCAGTGTTCGGAAACGGTAATCGGGTAGCCGGCCTCTGCTGACAGGGCCAGGGCATGGCCCTTGTTGTCGATCTTCACGCCACGCTCGGATTTGCTGTCACCGTCCAAGCGTGTACCCATGGCCACCAGGTCCACGTACCAGCCTTTGGGGTCGGTGAGGGTCCAGTAGGCGCCGAAGTTGTCACCGTCCAGCTTGACGCGCCCGGAGCGCCGGTTTTGGAAGCCTTCGGCAAACCCCTTGATGTCCCCTTGCAGACGGCTCTGGCCGACGAACAGGCCGAACCGCTGGATCTGCCCGCCGTTGGTTTCTGAGGCGTAGAGGTCATGGCCGACTTGATAGCCCTTGATGGAGCCGTCGAAGCTCGGTGACACCGTGCCCGACCAGCTTTTGTTGAAGTCACTGCCATAGGCGCGGCCCCAGCCCGCCGGTACCGCCCCGGTTTCACTGAGCAGGCTTTGTTCGCCCTGGCGGTCATGGAAGGTGCCCAGCGCCTGCAGCGTCATCAACTGCGCCGCCGGCACGACGACCGAGTACACCGGCACCTCCAGGCGATACAACGCAATCGGCTCGGCCCCGGCGACGGCTGTGGGCAGTACCGGGTTGCTCGCCGCCGATTCCGGCGAATTGGCCGCCGCGACCTGGCTGGGCGGTGGAGCAGGGGGCTCGACCGGCGCGACGGGTTGCGAGGTGGGTGGTTCCACAGGTGGCTCATCCGGTGCCACCACGGGCGGCACCGGCGGGATCGGAGGCACCGGCACGATCACCGGCGGTGTTGGTGGCGTTGGTGGCACCGCCGGCGGTTGCACGGCGACCACTGACGAGCGCAGGTACCAGTTGTTTTCGGTGCCCGCCGTCACACCGCCCTTGAACAGCAGGTATTCGTAAGCCCCTGCAGACACCGGGCCTTTCAGGGCAAAGGCGTCCGTGCTGCTGACGGCCCCGTTAAGCGCCTGCACCACCTCGATCCCGTTGTTTTGGGTAAAGCCGCCCGCGCCGCCGAGGTTGGTCACGGCCAATTGGGTATGCCCGCTGATGGTCCCGTCCGACACCACCAGCTTGTCGCTGGCAGAGCTGTCATCACCGAGTACCGATTGCAGCCACAACTGGCCATTGTTGCCGACGTAGTTGCCATACACGGTCAACGTATCGGTGGCGCTGTTGCTGCGGGTGGTCATGTCGATGGTGCCGGCGTTGTTGAGGGTGGCCAGGGAACCTGCGGTATAGGGGCGGATACTGCCTTGAGTCACGCTCAGGGTGCTGCTGCCATCGATGTTGAAGGTGCCGGTGTTGCTGGCACTGTCGCCGAGGAAAAAGTCGCCGGCCAGGTCCAAGCGTGAGTTGTTGTTGAGGTTGACCGTCTCCCACCCGATATAGCGCGCGGCGGTGCTGGATGTGGTGTTGTCAAACGTCAGTTGGTCGTTGCCCAGGCCACCGTCGATCGAGGGCGTGGTGGCGAGCAGGGTTTCGTTAAGGCCGGTGAGCAGGGCAGTGTCGTCGCCATCGCCCATCAGTACCGCGGATTTGATCTGGCCGCCGTTGAGCCAGTTGAGTGTGTCATTGCCGACACTGGCGCGGATCTCGCCATTGATCACGCCGCCACTGATGGTAATGCTGTCGTTGCCACCGCTGGTGCTGATATTGCCGCCGATGCTGCCGCCGGAGACGATGATGGTATCGGTCCCGAAACCCGTCACGAGGTTGCCCAGGATCGCGCCGCCGGACATGTCATAGATATTGTTGTCCAGCTTCATGTCGACCCGGCCGATAGTGCCAGCGGTTTGCCTGGCTACGTCGCCATCTTCGAAAGCGCCGACGATGGTGCCGCCGGTCATCAGGAACGTATCGCGGCCGTCGCCCTGAGCCAAGGATTGGATCTGCCCACCGCTCATTACGAAATCATCGATGCCGTTGCCCTGGGAAACGGCACCGGTCACGGTGCCCGCGCTGATCTGGAAGCGGTCGGCACCGTCGCCCTGGGTAATACTCCCCACGATGCGCCCGGAGTTCATGTCGACGAAGTCGGTGCCGGCGCCGAAGATAATGTTGCCGCTGATGGTGCCGGTGCCGCCTGTGGGCAGGGTCAGGGTGTTATTGCCGGCAAGGTCAGTAAGGCCGGTAGGACTGTTGCCACTGTCACAGGTATAGGCATCGTTGCCCGGGCCCGGGGTGAGCACGCAAGCCGCCTGGGCATACTGAGGGGCGAGGGAGTGTAGAGAGATAATGCCGACAGCTAAAACGGCGGGGGTTCGAAAAGTCCGTTTATTGCCCATGGTTCTGTCCTGCTTTTATTATAAAAAACTGCACGTAACTTGTGTCTAGTACAGTTTTTTATACACCGCAGGTTTTTCGGACGGGTGACACCCGGGCTGTAAGCCACGTGATGCGTGGCTTACATAGTGGCATATTGGTTTGTATATGGTCCTCGTCAGTCCAGCTGATGACGATAGGGCAGGTCCGGACCGGTCTTGCCGCAGGTGAGCGCTGCTGCACGAATGGCGAAGGCAAGCATGTCTTGGATCTGCTCGCGGGTCAGCTGTTGCAGGCCCTGTACCGAGTCCAGTTGTTGCTCGGTAAGCCAGGCAATCAACGCGGCCTGGAAGGTATCGCCTGCCCCCACGGTATCGGCCATGACGACTTTGACCGCGGGCGCCGACCAACTGCCATGCTGGCGACTGAACACCGTCGCGCCGTCGCCCCCACGGGTCAGGAACACCAGTTGGCAACGGTGCTGCAACCACTCTTGCAGGATACTTTCGGGTGCTTGGCCGGGGTACAGCAGGTGCAGGTCTTCGTCGCTGACCTTGATCAGGTCGGCATGCCTGACCAATTCGGCCACCCGCGTACGCCACAGGTCGATATCCGGCTGCGGGTTGAGGCGCACGTTGGGGTCGAGGCTGACCAGGCGCTTGCCGCTTTCCCGGCGGACCAAGGCCAGCAAGGTGTCGGCAATCGGCTGTACCACCAGCGAGAATGATCCGATGTGTATGCCACGCACGTCGTCGCCCAACACCGGCAAGTGTTCAAGCTGTAACTGGCGGTCGGCGCAGCCCTCACCGCGAAAGCTGTATTGCGGTGAGCCGTTGGCGCCCACGGCAACCATTGCCAGGGTGGTCGGTGCGGCGAACTCCAGCAGGAAATCTTCGCGCACGCCTTCATCCTTGAGCACCTGCAACAGGCGCCGGCCCAGATAGTCGTCGGAGATGCCGGCAAAAAAGCCCGCATCGATTCCCAGGCGACGCAAGCCTACCGCGACGTTGAACGGCGAGCCGCCGGCAATCGCCTTGTAATTGACCCTGGACGCCTTGCCGCTGGCATCGTCCTCGCTGAAAAAATCAAACAGCGCTTCACCACATACCAAATACATATTCGTTCGCTCTTATAGGGATGCCACGTGCTGTTGATAACGCTCATAAGCGTGTTGGTAAGCGCTGACGCTGCCGGCGTCGGGCACCGTGCGGCTGGCCGGGTCGACGCTGACGCAGCGCTGGCACAGCTGCGCCAGGCTTTCACCGGACTGGCACCACGCCGCCTGGATCGCCGCGCCCAGGGCGGCGGCTTCGCTTTGTTCGGTACAGACCACTTCGGTGTTCATGATATCGGCGACCATCTGCCGCCACACCGGGCTTTTCGAGCCGCCGCCAATCAGCCGGATACTCTGGCTTTGCAGGCCGGTCTGGCGCAACAGGTCCAGGCCGTAGCGCAAGCCGAAGGTGGTGCCTTCGACCACGGCGCGGCACAGGTTGGCGCGGGTCAGGTTGGTCATGGTCAAGCCGTGCAAGCTGCCAGTGGCGTGGGGCAGGGCGGGCACCCGTTCGCCGTTGAGGAACGGCAGCATGCAGACGCCGTCGGCGCCAATCGGGGCCTCGGCCACCAGCGCGTTGAAGGCCTCCAGGTCCAGGCCGAACAGCTCGCGGATGACCCCGGTGGCGTTGGTCAGGTTCATGGTGCAGATCAATGGCAGCCAGCCGCCGCTGGACGAACAGAAGGTTGCGACCGACGCCTGCGGGCTCACGTTGGCCTGCTCGGCGAAGGCATACACGGTACCCGATGAGCCGAGGCTCATGGTGATCACGCCGGGGGCGATATTGCCGGTGCCGATGGCGCCCATCATGTTGTCGCCGCCGCCGCTGGACACCCGCGCATTCGGGTTGATACCCAAGCGTTCGGCGATGGCGGGCAGGATCGTACCCACGGGCTGGTTGGCCTCGATCAACTCCGGCAGTGCGGCTTCCAGGCGTCCTTCGGGGTCGATATGGCGCAGCAGTGCCAGGTCCCATTCGCGGGTGCGAACGTTGAAATAACCGGTGCCCGAGGCGTCGCCGTATTCCGCGCAGGCGCGGCCGGTAAGCCAGTAGTTGAGGTAGTCGTGGGGCAGCAGGATATGTGCAATGCGCGCGAAAACCTGTGGGTGTTGTTCGCGGGTCCACAGCAGCTTGGACACGGTGTAACCCGGGGCGATGGCCACGCCGAGGCGTTCCAGGGAACCGCTTTCGCCGCCCAGGTGTTGCAGCAGTCGAGCGTTTTGCGGGGCGGTTTCGGTGTCGCACCACAGCTTGGCGGGGCGCAGCACCTGGCCTTGGTCATCGAGCAGCACCAGGCCGTGTTGCTGGCCGGAGACGCCGATGGCGAGGATGTCCTGGCCGTCCACGCCGGCCTGTTGCAAGGCGCGGTGGGTGGCTTCGGTAAAGGCGTCCAGCCATTCCTGGGTGTGCTGTTCGCGGCGGCCGTTGGCGCCGCTGATCAGCGTGTGGCTGGCAGCGCCCAGGCCCAGGACTTTGCCACTGCTGGCGTCGAGCACGATGGCCTTGGTGCCCTGGGTGCCGCAGTCGATGCCGAGGTAAAGGTTTTGCTGGGTCATGGTAGGTCGCTCAACACATTAGGGATGTGGAATGCGATCAATGTGGGCGCTGGCTTGCCTGCGATGGCGCCTGTTCAGTCCGTAATGCTGTGACTGATACACCGCTATCGCAGGCAAGCCAGCTCCCACAGTTTGATTCGGTTCCGTCAGTTGATATTGGCGAGCAGCCGCTCCAGCGTTTTACTCACACCCACATCCTGCAGGCTCTCGAAACACCGCTCAAACGCTGCCACAAACGCGGGTGAATTGGGAATAGCCGTACCAAAAATCTCCTCTACGCCCAGCAGTCGTTTGCTGATCAATGTGTCCTCGGTCACCAACTCCTGGCAAAACTCGGCGCGGGGATCCGGAATGCGGTAGATCACACCATTCTCGTCCACGCCTTTCAAGTACAGCGCCCATGCCGCGACGACCAGTGCAGCGCGCTCGGTCTCGCGCCCGTCGGCAATCAGGCGGTTAATGGTCGGTACCGTGAACTTGGGAAATTTCGATGAGCCATCGGAACACACACGCTCCAACTGGTCGGCAATCGCCTGGTTGGAGAAGCGGTCGACCAGGGTCTGCTTGTACTCGGTCAGGTCGATACCCGGCACTGGCGCCAGGTTAGGCGTGACGTCCAGGTCCATGTAGGCGCGCATGTACGCGACGAACAAGGGGTCGTTCATGGTCTCGTGGACGAAGCGATAGCCCTTCAGGAAGCCCAGGTACGTCAGCGCCAGGTGGCTGCCGTTGAGCAGGCCGATTTTCATCTCTTCATAGGGCGTCACGTCATCGGTGAACTGCACGCCCACCGTCTCCCATGCCGGGCGGCCGTTGACGAACTTGTCTTCCAAAACCCACTGCACAAACGGTTCGCAGACCACCGGCCAGGCGTCATCGATGCCGTGATCGTCGTGCAACTGCAGGCGGTGCGCGGTGCTGGTCATCGGTGTGATCCGGTCGACCATGGCGTTCGGGAAGCTCACATTGGCCTTGATCCACGCATGCAGGTCAGGGTCATGCAGCGCGGCAAAGGCCAGCAACGCCTTGCGGGTCACGGCGCCGTTGTGGGGCAGGTTATCGCAGGACATCACGGTAAATGCCGCCACCCCGGCTGCCCGGCGCTGGGTTAACGCTGCGCAGATAAACCCGAACACGGTTTTCGGTGAGCCCGGGTTGGCCAGGTCATGCTGGATCTGCGCCAGGTTGGCCATGAACTCGCCGTTGCTGTCGTCGATGCAGTAGCCGCCTTCGGTGATAGTCAGCGAGACGATGCGAATCTCTGGGCTGGCCAGCTTGTCGATCAGTGCCTGGGCGCCGTCTTCGGCCAGCAGCATGTCGCTGATGGAGCCGATGACGCGCACTTCGGTGTCGTCGGTGTCGCCCAGCTCATACAGGGTAAACAGGTAGTCCTGGCCGGCCAGGTCGTCCCGGGCCTTGCGGTCTTCAGCGCGCAGGCCGACACCGCAGATGCTCCAGTCCAGGCCCGCGCCGGTGTTCATCAAGGCATCGGTGTAGTACGCCTGGTGGGCGCGGTGGAACCCGCCGACGCCGATGTGCGCGATGCCCTGGCTGGTGTTGGCAATCGCATAGGCTGGCAGTTGCACTTCTGGCGCCAGTTGCGTGAGGTTTTGCTTGTTCAGTTTCATCGGGAAATTCTCGCGAAATCAGGCGGCGGCGCGCAGTGGGCGGGCCACGGCCACGCCGTCAGCGTCGAACAGATGGCATTGGGTCGGGTCCAGGTGCAGCTGCAGGGTCTCGCCATACTGGCTGGCCATGTCGCCACGGATACGCAGGGTCAACGGCTCTTTGCTGGCGGTGATGACGTGGCAGAACGTGTCGCTGCCCAGGCGCTCGCCGACGTCGGCGGTAACGGTCAGGGTGGCCTGGCCGGGGGAAGCGATTTCCAGGTGCTCCGGGCGAATGCCCAGGGTCACCGCGCTGCCAACGCTCAAGGTCGCGCTGCTCAAGGGCAGGCTGATACGGCCGCCGGCGTCCAGTTCAAGTTCGCAGCCCTGCGCATCCACGCGGGTGACCTTGCCTTTGAGGAAGCCCATTTTCGGCGTACCCAAGAAGCCCGCGACAAACAGGTTGGCCGGCTGGTGGTACAGCTCCAGCGGCGAGCCCACCTGTTCCACGCGGCCACTGTTGAGCACCACCACTTTGTCGGCCAGGGTCATGGCTTCGACCTGGTCGTGGGTTACGTAGATCATGGTGGCTTGCAGTTCTTTATGCAGGCGCGACAGTTCCAGGCGCATCTGCACGCGCAGGGCGGCGTCGAGGTTGGACAGTGGTTCGTCGAACAGGAAGATCTTTGGGTTACGCACAATCGCACGGCCGATCGCCACACGCTGGCGCTGGCCGCCAGACAGCTGCTTGGGTTTGCGCTCAAGCAACGGGCCCAACTCCAGGATACGTGCCGCTTCGTTGACCTTGCTCTCGACAATCTTCTTGTCGACGCCGGCCAGGTCCAGGGCAAACGACATGTTCTTGCGCACGCTCATGTGCGGGTACAGGGCGTAGGTCTGGAACACCATCGCCAGGTCACGCTTGGCCGGGGTCACTTCGGTGATGTCGCGGCCATCCAGTTCGATGGTGCCTTCGCTGACTTCTTCCAGGCCCGCAATCAAGCGCAGCAGGGTGGACTTGCCGCAGCCTGACGGGCCGACGAACACCACGAATTCCTTGTCGTTCACTTCAAGGTCGATGCCCTTGATGATGGAGAAACCTTCGAAGCCTTTTTGCAGATTCTTGATTTTCAGGTTGGCCATGATGGGCCTCCGCTTGTTGTTATTCGCTAGAGCCAAACAGGTTATGTAGGAGCCGGCTTGCCGGCGATGAGGCCTTGAGCCTTGCGGCGACCTTGAGGCCGCCATCGCCGGCAAGCCGGCTCCTGCAGAGGTGTGGTTTGGCGGTTATTTCACGGCGCCGAAGGACAAGCCGCGGACCAGCTGTTTCTGGCTGATCCAGCCAAAGATCAGGATCGGTGCACAGGCCAGGGTCGACACGGCAGACAATTTGGCCCAGAACAAACCTTCGGGGCTGGAGTAAGAGGCGATCAACGCGGTCAGCGGCGCGGCGTTGGACGAGGTCAGGTTCAGCGACCAGAACGCTTCGTTCCAGCACAGGATCAGCGACAGCAACACCGTGGAAGCCAGGCCACCCTTGGCGATCGGCAGCAGCACCCGGACCATTTCCTGCCACAAGGTGGCGCCGTCCAGGCGGGCGGCTTCGAGGATGTCTTTGGGGATGTCCTTGAAGTAGGTGTAAACCATCCAGACCACGATCGGCAGGTTGATCAGGGTGTAGATGATGATCAGCGCAATGCGCGTATCCAGCAGGCCAAAGGTCTTGGCCAGCAGGTAGATCGGCATCAGCACGCCCACCGGCGGCAGCATCTTGGTGGAGAGCATCCACAGCAGCGTGCCCTTGGTGCGCTTGGTCTCGTAGAAAGCCATGGAGTAGGCGGCCGGTACCGAGATCAGCAGGCACAAGGCAGTGGCGCTGAACGAGATCAGCACTGAGTTCCAGGCGTAGCTGAAGTAGTTGCTGCGCTCGTTGATGTGCAGGTAGTTCTCCAGCGTCGGCGTGAAGATGAACTGCGGCGGGGTGGCGAACGCGTCGATTTCGGTCTTGAAGCTGGTCAGCACCATCCAGAAGATCGGGAAGAAGATCAGGATCGCGATGGCCCAGGCCAGGGTACCGAGCAACACGCTTTGCAGGCGGCGGGATTGTTGAAGCGTCATGGCGCGGCCCTCAAGGCTTGTCAGTCAGGTTTTTGCCGATCATCCGCACCAGGATGATCGCCGCGATATTGGCGATGACCACGGCAATCAAGCCGCCGGCTGAGGCCATGCCCACATCGAACTGCACCAGCGCCTGGTTGTAGATCAGGTAGGCGAGGTTGGTCGACGCGTAGCCGGGGCCACCGTTGGTGGTGGTGAAGATTTCGGCGAACACCGAGAGCAGGAAGATCGTTTCGATCATCACCACCACGGCAATCGGGCGCGCCAGGTGCGGCAGGGTCAGGTGCCAGAAGATCGCGATGGCGCCGGCACCGTCCAGGCGTGCGGCTTCCTTTTGCTCCTGGTCGAGGGACTGCATGGCGGTCATCAGCAGCAGGATCGCGAAGGGCAGCCACTGCCAGGACACAATGATGATGATCGACAGCAACGGGTAGTGGGCCAGCCAGTCCACGGGCTGGGCGCCGAACAGCTTCCACACGTAGGCGAGAATCCCCGACACCGGATGAAAAATCAGGTTCTTCCAGATCAGCGCACCGACGGTGGGCATGATGAAGAACGGTGAAATCAGCAATACCCGCACCAGGCCGCGACCGAAGAACTCGCTGGCCTCCAGCAGCGCGCTGATCAGTACGCCAAACACCACGCTGATCAGCAACACGCTGCCCACCAGCAACAGGGTGTTGGTGGCGCCGGGCAGGAAGCCCGAGTCGGTGATGAAGTAGGTGAAGTTCTCCAGGCCCACGAATTGGTTTTCGCCGGGGTAGAGCAAGTTGTAGCGAATCAGCGAGAAGTACAGCGTCATGCCCAGCGGCACGATCATCCACAGCAGCAACAAGGCCACCGAGGGGCTGACGAGGAACCAGCCGGGGTTGATCAAGCGGCTTTTACGCGGCTTGTCCGGCGTAGCGGTTTGCACTTGGGCAGTGGTGGTATTCATGGTGATCAGGACCATTCAGGTACATGCAGAGCGAGAGTCGAAGCGCGGTCAATGTGGGAGCTGGCTTGTGTGGGAGCTGGCTTGCCTGCGATGGCATCCCCCCGGTTTAACTGACAGACCGAGGTGTCTGCATCGCAGGCAAGCCAGCTCCCACCAAGAGCCTCCCACATAAAGCATTTACGGTGGTGAGACCGCTTTACTTGGGGTAACCGGCCCGCTTCATTTCGCGTTCGGTGAACGTCTGCGAATCTGCCAGGGCTTTGTCCACCGTCGAGCCACCGGTCAGTGCGCTGGAGAAGAACTTGCCGACCTGGGTACCAATCGCCTGGAATTCAGGGATGGTCACCAGCTGGATGCCCACATACGGCACCGGCTTGGCGGACGGGTCTTTCGGGTCGGCAACTTTCAGCGATTCCAGCGTCACCTTGGCAAACGGTGCAGCCTTCATGTATTCGTCGCTGTAGGTCGACTTGCGGGTACCTGGCGGTACGTTGGCAATCCCGTCGGTCTTGGCGACCAACTGGCTGTATTCCTTGGACGTGGCCCAGGTGGTAAACACCTTGGCGGCGTCCTTGGCTTTGGAGCTGGTTGGAATCCCCAGGGACCAGGAGTACAGCCACGACGTACCTTTCTCGGTTTTTTCGTGAGGGGCAAAGGTGAAGCCGACGTGGTCAGCCACTTTGCTTTGGGTTTTGTCAGTCACAAACGAGCCGGCGACGCTGGCGTCGACCCAGATCGCGCACTTGCCGCTGTTGAACAGCGCCAGGTTTTCGTTGAAACCGTTGCTGGAAGCCCCCGGAGGGCCGGATTTTTTCATGTTGTCGACGTAGAAGTTCAGTGCGTCTTTCCACTCGGGCCCGTTGAATTCCGGCTGCCACTTCTCATCGAACCAGCGCGCACCGTAGCCGTTGGCCAGGGTGGTGATCAGCGCCATGTTCTCGCCCCAACCGGCTTTGCCGCGCAGGCACAGGCCGTACTGTTCCTTGTCTTTGTTGGTGAGTTTGGCGGCGAACTCGCCGATCTGCGTCCAGGTCGGGTGCTCAGGCATGGTCAGCCCGGCGTCCTTGAACAAGTCGGTGCGGTAGTAGGTGATGGAGCTTTCGGCGTAGAACGGCAGGGCGTACAGCGAGCCCTTGACGGAAAGGCCGTCACGCACGGATGGGAAAACGTCGTCCAGGTCGTAGGCAGCAGGCAGATCCTTCATCGGTTCCAGCCAGCCCTTGGCGCCCCAGAGTGCTGCTTCGTACATGCCAATGGTGAGCACGTCGAACTGTCCGCCCTGGGTGGCGATGTCGGTGGTGAGGCGTTGGCGCAGCACGTTTTCTTCAAGTACCACCCAGTTCAGCTTGATCTCCGGATGCTCGGTCTCGAAGGTTTTCGAGAGCTTTTGCATGCGAATCATGTCGCTGTTGTTGACGGTGGCAATGGTCAGGGTTTGCGCGCCAAGACTGACGGCGCTGAGGGTCATGCAGGTACAGGCAAGCAGAGCTTTAGCTGTGAACTTCATCGCGCACTCCATTTCTGCGCCCAGAGGCTACAGAAGGACAGTTATTGTTGTTGTGTCTCCCACGACAGCTGGAAGAGTGTGCGTTGATTACAGCCTTCAATTGGCGCGCTGACAAATCCTTGGGAGCACTTTTACTGATACTTTTTTGCACTCGGCGGATTTTCGCTGGAAACACGGTGCAAATGTGGGAGCTGGCTTGGCTGCGATGGCGGTGTGTCAGCCACGGCGCTATCGCAGGCAAGCCAGCTCCCACAGGAAAGCGGGCCCGCGTTTGTTCTTCAGGCGAGGTTTTGCTCGGTCAAGCGCTGCACTGCCAGGCGTCGGTAGTGCGAGGGGGTCATGCCCTTGAGCTGCTGGAAGCGGCGGTTGAAGTTGGAAATGTTGTTGAAGCCTGACTCGAAGCACACATCGGTCACGGCTTTGTCGCCATCGGCCAGCAGTTCGCAGGATTTACTGATGCGCAGGCGATTGACGAATTCGATGAAGGTGCGCCCGGTGGCTTGTTTAAACACGCGGGAGAAGTAGGTGGGTTTCATGCCGAGGTATTCGGCCACCTCTTCCAGGGACAATTCGCGCGCGTAGTGGGCAAAAATGTAGTCTACCGCCCGGTTGGTGCGGTCGATGCTGTGTTCGTCCGCCAGTTGCGGGGTGGTCACGCCGGAGAGCAGTTGATAGTCCTCACAGGCACTGAGTACCTCCATCAGGATGAAGAAATGCCCCAGGCGCGCCATGCCTTGCGCGTCCTCGATGCGTTGCATCAGGGTCATGGCCTGGGCAATGGTCTTCTTGCAGCGAAACTCGATGCCGTACTGCGCCCGCTCCAGCAATGGCGCGAGCGTCTTGAGCTCGGCAAAAATATGGCAGCCGCCTTCGAGCAGGTCATCCGTGAAGTTCACCAGCATGTCGCGCTTGGGCACCACTTCATCCTCAGCCACCTGGCTGATCCAGTTGTGGGGCAGGTTGGGGCCGGTGAGGAACAGGCTTTCCGGGTAGAAGTTGCCGATGTAGTCACCGATGAACACCTTGCCGGAACTGGCAACGATCAGGTGCAGCTCGTATTCCTTGTGGAAATGCCAGCGCACCAGCGGGCATGGGAAGCCGTGTTGGCGATAGATGATGGACAGACCGTTGTGATCGTCCATCAACTCGTAGGAAGGGTCGGTGATTCTCGCTGCTCGGGTCATGCTGCCGTCGCTTTATTGTGGTCGCGAAAAGGATAATGCCCCCTTGCGCGCCACCTCGCCAGCCTCTGTGTCTACAGGGTGCGGTTTTTCGCCTCGATCCACTGCGCCATGTACTGGGTACTTTTGTGCAAGTGGTGGCGCAGCATGCTGCCGGTGAAATTGTTGCGGCGGTGCTCGGCCAACTCGTGGCGGCATTGCTCCAAGCGCGCCACCAGCGCCGGGCCGTGCAGGTCCTGGGCATAACGGCGGGCGAGTAATTGCCGGCCGTGTTCCTGGGCCTGGGTCCAGCGCCCTTCGTCCTGGTACAACGCAACGGCTTCAGCCGCCAGCGCACTGGCGCTGTGCTCCACCGCGCCGGGCCACGGCTCGCCCATGCCTTCGGCACCAATCGGTGTGGTGATGCTGGGCGTGCCACAGAGCATCGCGTCGGCCAGCTTGCCCTTGATCCCGGCGCCAAAGCGCAGCGGCGCCAGGCAGATCCGCGCGGCGGCCATTACCTGCAAGGCGTCTTCAGCCCAGTTCATCACATGAAAGCCTTGGGCCGGGTTGTGCAGCGCGGTGGCCTTGGGCGGTGTATAGGCGCCATACACGTGCAATTGAGCGCCGGGCAGTTGCTGGCGGATCAGCGGCCAGACGCTGTTCTTCATCCAGAGCACCGCATCCCAGTTGGGTGCATGGCGGAAATTGCCGATGCTCAGGAAGTGTGCGCGGTCTTCGAACGGCGTGAAGGCCTGGGCGGGCGGCGCGACCATCAGCGGGCACCAGTGGAGCAGGGCGGCGGGTACCTTGAAGTGCTCGGTCAGTAGCTGGATTTCCACATCGGAGATCATCAGGCTGATGTCGCAGCGGTAGATCGCCGCAATCTCGCGTTTAGCCACATCGGTGTCGGCCATGTAGTCGAATTCGGCGCTCAGGCCCGGGCTGAACAAAGGGCTGAAGTCATCAGCGTCGGGTTGAGCCTTCAAGAACTCCTTGAGGCGCTGGTGGCGGGCATCCCGCAGGCTTTGCAAGTCCGAGCTTTCCAGCACGCGAAGGGCATTCGGGCAGCATTTTTCCACACGCCAGCCGAACTGCTCTTGCATCATGAAGCGGTCGAACAGCACGATATCCGGGGCCAGTTCGGTGATGAAATCATCGAAGCTGCTGTTATTCAGCTCAATCGCACATTCGCGAATGCCCAGGGCAGGCAAGTCGGCCTTGTGTTCGCCGGTGACGGCCGGGCTGCTGAAGGTAATGTCCCAGCCCTGGGCCAGGAAGCTCTCCAGAATCTGCATCATGTGCCCGCCGGCGGCCGAAGAGCGGGGCTCTGGCCAGACGTAACCAATGACCAGGACTTTGGTGGCGGGCTGATTCATCGACAACGGATTCCTTGAGGGGCTGGGCAAAGCGCGCAATTAAACCACAGCCCCCAAGGTTCCTGCGTAGTCAGCGCAAGATGTTGACCGGCGTTGGCAGGGTGACCAGGTTCACGTAGCCGTCCCAGAACTTCTTCTGGTCCACGGCAAACACGACCTTAGCCTTCTGCGTGCCCACCGGCGCGCCTTTCTTGTAGCCCAAGGCCCGGCCGTAATCGGCGCCGAAGGTAGCGTCTACGTCTACCCACAATTCGCGTGATTCGGTGACGATCTCGGGGCTTACCAGAAACAGCGCCGGCAGGCTGTCCCAGGTGAAGCTGTGATAGCCCGGGTCCTTGTCGAACAGTGGCCCGAACTCGTGCTTGTACAGGTCGGCAATCGCGCCTTTATGGGCGATCACCCGCTGGTACACCGACTTGTCGAAGGTGACTTTCTCACACACGTCGTTGGGGAAAATCACGTGTTCGATCGGCGAGCGCAATACGATTTTTGCGGCCTCCGGGTCGAACCACCAGTTGAACTCCGCCGCCGGCGTGGTATTGCCCGGAATCTCCAACGCACCACCCATGTACACGATGCGCTTGATCAGCGGCACGATGTCTGGCGCCGACCGAATCGCCAGGGCAATGTTGGTCAGCGGGCCTACTGCAAGAATCGTTACCTCATGGGGGTTGGCCCGTACGCTGTCGACAATGAACTGGGCGGCGGTTTCCTTGCGCAGCGTGGTGTGGGTCGCCAGGCCGTCCGGCGGTGCAACCAGCTGTGATACGTTCGTTGGGCGCGGGTTCTTGAATGCGCCTGGCCAGCCGGAACCGAACAGGGTTTTTTCCGCCTCATAGGTGGCGTAGTCATGCAGCAGCGGGTAGGCGGCGCCGGAATACACGCCGACTTGCTTTTCCACGCCCATGCGTTCCACCGCCTTGAGGGCGTCTACCTGTTCCTGGTCGACCCAGGCGTTACCGCTGACCAGGGTCATGCCCAGCAGGTCGATGCGTTTTTGCGCATGCAACTGGGCGAGCATGATAAAGGCCTGGCCGTCATCGTTGAGTACGTTGAAGTCGGTGTCGAAGATGACCTTTTCTGCGGCCTGCGCCGTACCGGCACACAGGCCGATGGCGACAAGCAGGGCACAGCGCTTGATGAGACCTTGCATGCAGATTTACCCCAGCAATTGTTGTTATTAACGGTTCACCAGTTTTGCCGGCAAGGCGATGACCAGGAAGCTGCTGAGAATCAGGCAGCCGGCGAAAAACCACAAGGCCCCGGCACTGCTGCCTGTGACGTCAATCGCAACCCCCATCAACGAGTTGCTCACCAGGCCTGCGATGTTCGCCAGTGAGCAGGCCAGGGCAAAACCGGTGGCCGCGGCAGTACCTTTGAGAAAGGTCGCCGGCAGGCTGAAAAACACCGGCACCGCACCGATGATCGCCGCCGAGGCAATCGCAAACAGGGCCACGGTGGCGACCACGTTATGGGTGAAGAAGGTGCTGGTGGCCATCGCCGCTGCGCCGATGAAAAACGGCACGATGATGTGCCACCGGCGTTCGCGGTGTTTGTCGGAACTGGCGCCGATCAGCAGCATGCCCAGCAGGGCGGCCACGCTGGGCAACGCGGTGAGGATGCCGATGTGGAAGGTGTCGGTGATGCCCGCGTTGCGGATGAACGTCGGCATCCAGAAGCCCATGGCGTAGGCGCTGAGGAGGATCGAGAAGTCGATCCCGCCGAGCATCCACACCTTGAGGTTGAAGAAACCGTCACGGAAGCTGTGCTTGCTGTCGGCGCCGTCGGCGTCGTCCTTGCGCAGTTCGCTTTGCAGCAGGGTCTTTTCTTCCGGCGACAGCCATTTGGCTTGCTGGTAGGAGTTGGGCAGCGCCCAGAAGGTCCAGATACCGAGCAGTACGCTGGGCACCGCCTCGATCAGGAACAACCATTGCCAGCCGCGCAGGCCGCCCATGTTGTCGAAGTGGCCCATGATCCAGCCGGACAACGGGCCGCCGATCACGCTGGACAGCGGCAGGCCGATCATGAACAACGCGATGATGCGCCCCCGGCGATGGGTGGGAAACCAGGTGGTCAGGTAATACAGCACGCCCGGCAGGAACCCGGCCTCGGCGGCGCCCAGCAGGAACCGCAAAATGTAGAACTGGGTGGTGGAGGTGACCAGCATGGTGCACGCCGAAAGCAGGCCCCAGGTGATCATGATGCGGGCGATCCAGATCTTCGCGCCGACCCTTTCCAGGATCAGGTTGCTCGGCACTTCAAAGATGATATAGCCGACAAAAAACAGCCCGGCGCCGAGGCCGAACGCGGTTTCGCTGAAGTGCAACTGGTCGAGCATCTGCAGTTTGGCGAAGCCGATATTGATACGGTCCAGGTAAGCGGCCAAGTAGCAGAAACACAGGAACGGAATCAGCTTCCAGGTGATCTTGTGGTAAAGCGTGTGGACGGGGTCGGCGACGGTGGTCGCGGGCGCTGCATTCGCAATGGGCATTGGGGTGTCTCCTGGCGGTGACTTATGGTTTTTATACGGCCGCTTTTTCCAGCACTTCGGAGTGCTGTGCAAGCGACTTCCAAAGGCAGTGACAGAAGGGTGCAAGACCGCGCTCTGTGGCGCGGTTCTTAATGAAGCCTTATTGCTCCTTGAACTTGCTCATCGCTTCCTGCTTGCTGACCACGTCGCCGTACTTGCTGTCGATATCAAACAAGTTGGCTTCATGGGGCGCCGGGTGGCGGTCGCCGACGCATTCGCGCACGACGATGGTACGAAAGCCATGTTGCACTGCATCGACTGCGGTAGCCCGGATGCAGCCGCTGGTGGAACAGCCGGCGAGCACCACGGTGTCGATGCCTTGGGCGTGCAGCATCGGGGCCAGACTGCTGCCAAAAAACGCGCTGGCGTATTGCTTGGTGATCACTACTTCGTTCGCCAAGGGCAGGACTTCACTGCAGAAGGCTGCCATGGGGTTGCCTTCGACCATGTCTTTCATCACCGGGGCCTTTTTTACCCACATTCCGCCATCGGCGAAATGGCCGGGATGGTAGCGGATATTGGTGTGTACCACGGTGATCCCGTGGCGTCTGGCGCAGGCCAGCAACCCGACGCTTTCGGCGACGGCGATTTGCACTTCGGGGGCAAACAGCGGCGCGCCTTCGGTGGTATAGCCCTGCATGAAGTCGATCATCAGCAGGGCAGATTTCTTGCCGAAGCCGATTCGGTTGCCCCAGACGCCCTGGTAGTTGGCGTCGGCAGATTGTTCGGTCATCTTTCAGTCCTCGGTAATGGACAGTGCACGTACCCTGTGGCGAGGGAGCTTGCTCCCGCTGGACTGCGTAGCAGGCCTGTTTTTTTTGGGGGCGCTTCGCACCCCAGCGGGAGCAAGCTCCCTCGCCACAAAAGCGTTTTTAGTAGGCGCCGGAGAGTAGGGCGCCGGCGCCGGGGACGATGGGTTCCAGGTCCAGGGCCTTGAGCATGGCGTAGGTGGTGGCGATGGCGGCGGTGAGCACCGGCAGGCCGGTTTGCGCTTCAACCTTGGCGACCACCGGCAGCGACTGCATTTGCACGCAGGCCGACAGCACGATCACGTCGACACCTTCCAGGTTCATCCCGGCGACGATGGCCGGCAGGTTGGCCGGGTCGTGGCGGGCCACTTCGAGGTTGTCGGGGATCTCCAGGGCGCGCCAGTCCACGACTTCAAAGCCTTCTTCGCGGATGTAGTTCACCACCAGCTCGGTCAGCGGTTTCATGTACGGAGCGACAATGGCGATGCGTTTGGCACCCATGACTTTCAGGCCTTCGATCAACGCGCCGGCACTGGTGATCACCGGGGCGTTGGCGTCGTTGTCGGCGGTGGCCTTGCGCAGGCGTTGTTCGGAGTTGCGGTGATAACCCAACCCCATGGCCATGATCGCCACCAGGCAGGCGTAACCCAGCACGTCGACCTTGGCGTCGGACAGTTCGATGGCGCAGCGGTCGGACTCGCCGTCCATCGCGGCCAGTTCTTCCTTGCGCACTTGCTTCATGCGCATGCGGCTGGAGTGAAAGGTGAAGCGTTCGGGGCGGATCGCCTGGCGTGCGTTGAGCATCGCCGGGATCTCGGTTTCCATGGTGGTGTTGGAGCTCGGCACGATCTGGCCGATGCGGTAAGGCTTGAGCATGGTGGTCTCCGTTATGCAGTCAGGGGCTGGCCGAGGAAGTCGCCGAAGGCTGCGAAAAAGCCTTCAAGGTCGTCCCAGGGGATCATGTGTCCGGCATTCGGCACGTGGGCGACCTGCAGGCTTGGCTGTAACTGCCGGACTTGCGCGACATCTTCGGGCTGAATAACGCCGCCGCGTCCGGCAACAATTAACAGGGCAGGTGCCCTCAGGTGCGGCAGGTCCTGATGGAAGTCGACGGTATGGAAGTCGTTGAACGCGCGCACGATCGCCGGCTCGTAGCAGGTATGCAGCCATTCGGCGCGTAGTTGCAGTTGTTCGTCGGTCCAGGTAGGGCAGAAGGCGCGCATTGCCTCGGCGTCCATACCCACCAGCGACTGGCGAATCGAATCGACGTACCACGGCAGTTTGCTCGGGTATTCGCGGCGCCCTGGGCCAGACACTGGTGGGTCGATTAACACCACGCGGTCGACGCCCTGCGGATGCCGCACGGCACTGCGCACGGCAAACCGCGCGCCCATGGAATGGCCGACCAGGTGATAACTGTCGAGCTTGAGAGCGTCGGCAAAGGCACCGATATCATCGGCGCAGGTGTCGGCGCTGTAATCCAGTTCCGGGCCGGTGGACGACAGGCCGCGACCGCGCACGTCCAGCACATAAGTATCGAAATGCAGGCCCAGGCGCTCGGCGACGAACCCCCAGGTAATCGCCGGGCTGGTGATGCCGGGAATCAGGATCAGCGCCGGGCCCTTGCCGCCATAACGCAGGTAATGCTGGCGAATGCCGTTGGCCTGCACGTTGCCGCCGTAGAGAAAGCTGCTCACGCCGCCACCCCCGATTTCAACTGTTGGGCGTAGAGGTCATAGCCGTAGACCCAGTCCGGATCTTCCTGGGTGCGCAGCCAGGTGTTGGCGTTGGACACGGCCTGGACCCGGGAAGCGCGCTCCTTGCGGTTGGCTTCATACAGCTCGAACGCGGTGCGGTAGTCGCTGATGCCGGTTTCCTGCAGGCAGCGGGTGAGCATCGCGGCGTCTTCGATGGCCATGCCGGCGCCCTGGGCCATGTGCGGTTTCATCGGGTGGCAGGCATCGCCCAGCAATACCAGGCGGCCACGGCTCCACAACGGCAGCGGGTTGCGGTTGCGCAGCGGCCATTTGGTCACGCTTTCGGTGGATTCGATCAGTGCCTGGACGGTGGGGTGGTAGCCCTTGAAGGCGTCGAACATCTCTTCGCGGCTGCTGTCGACGAAGGCGCCCTGGAAGTCCCATTCCGGGTGCGGCACGCCGGTGACGTAGTAGTACTCGTCGCGCTTGCCGGTGGTGTAGTAGACCATCATGTGCCGGTCCTCGGTCCACCACTTGATGCAGTCCTCGAACTTCAGGTCGTACATGGCCAGTTGATCGCCACGGATCAATGCACGGTGGGCGACCCAGCCGCTGTACAGGGGTTTTTCGGCGCCCAGCAGTTCTTCACGGATACGCGAGTTGATGCCGTCGGCACCGATCACGATGTCGGCGTAGGTCACTTCACCGTCGGCGAAGGTCAGGCGCACCTGGGTGTCGGTTTCTTCGAGGGTTTCCAGGCGCTTGTTGAAGTGCAGGGTGCCGGGCTTGAGGGTCGACATCTGCAACGCATGCAGGTCGCCACGGTGCACGGTGATGTAGGACGCGCCGTAGCCGGTCAGGGGGATGCGTGACAGGTAGTCGCCGGTTTCACCGTCGCGGCTGAACCAGTGCTCGGGGTGCGAGCCCATCAGGTCCAGTTGCTTTTCAATGCCCATGCGCCGGAAGATTTTCATGATGTTGGGCCCCATGTGGATCCCGGCGCCCAGGCGGGAAAATTCCGGTGCCTGTTCAAAGATGTCCACGTCGAACCCCGCCTGTTGCAACAGGGTGGCAGCGGCGGCACCGCCAAGGCCGGCGCCGACGATTGCTATTTTTTGTGTGCTTCCCATGGGGCGTGGTCCTCTTTTTCGAATGATGGCCGGCGGCGTCTGTCCGCAAGGTTTTTAAAGTGTATACGCTCATTTTTTCAAATGAAAAGCCTGCACCTGAAAAATTATCATTTTGGCCGTATCGATCCCCTGTCACTGTATTTCGCTATATTTCACTGGGCGTGTGTGGATTAGTAACGTTTTGGCGTGGCGCTTGCAGTCCGTCATGAAATCAGTTCTTATCGTGATTAATTGGCGTATACGCTATAAAAACGCACTAGAGTGAAGCGCACTGCCAGATCTTGGTGCAGCAGCTGAGGAGACAGGAAATGCCGGTAAGTGATTGCGAACTGACCCAGATGTTTGAACACGTGTTGAAGCTCTCGAAGGTCGATCCGACCCAGAGCGTCGCCGTGCTCAAGAGCCACTACTCCGACCCACGCACCGTGCGTGCCGCGATGGACGCTGCCCAGCGCCTGGGGGCCAAGGTGTACGCGGTGGAATTGCCGTCGTTCAACCATCCCCGGGCGATGGGCAATGACATGACGGCCTACTGCGGTGACACCGCGTTGACCGGCAATATCGCGGCCCAGCGGGCACTGGAGGCGGCCGACCTGATTGTCGACACCATGATGCTGCTGCACTCGCCGGAGCAGGAGCAGATCCTCAAGACCGGCACGCGCATCCTGCTGGCGGTGGAGCCCCCGGAAGTACTGGCGCGCATGCTGCCGACCGAAGAAGACAAGGTGCGCGTACTGGCGGCCGAAGAGCTGTTGAAAAAGGCCCGTTCGATCCACGTCAAATCCCGCGCCGGCAGTGATTTTCGTGCAGCATTGGGGCAATACCCGTCAGTCACCGAATACGGCTTTGCCGACGAACCGGGGCGCTGGGATCACTGGCCGAGCGGCTTCCTGTTCTCCTGGCCAAACGAAGAAACCGCCGAAGGCGTGCTGGTGCTGGATATCGGCGACATCCTGCTGCCCTTCAAGACCTACACCCGGGAAAAAATCACCCTGGAGATCGAGAAGGGCTTCATCACCAACATCCACGGCGGTTTCGAAGCCGAATACCTGCGCGAGTACATGAAGTACTTCAACGACCCCGAGGTATACGGCATCTCCCACATCGGCTGGGGCCTGCAGCCACGGGCGCAATGGACAGCCATGGGCCTGCACGACAAAAACGACGGCATGTGCATGGACGCCCGGGCGTTCTACGGCAACTTCCTGTTCTCCACCGGCCCGAACACCGAGGTCGGCGGCACCCGCAAAACGCCGTGCCATATGGACATCCCGCTACGCAATTGCGATGTCTACCTCGACGACCAAGCCGTCGTCATCGCCGGCGACGTCGTAGCCCCCCAAGCCTCCCTGGCCCGCTAAAAATCCCCTGTAGGAGCTGGCTTGCCTGCGATAGCGGAGTGTCAGCCAACAGAGAGCTGGCTGATCCACCGCAATCGCAGGCAAGCCAGCTCCCACATTCGATTTGATTCCTTCAGTGGCTGATGCTTGAGTCCAACCCACAACCCCGCCATCATGCCACCCCATCGCCCACCGTCTCCGCGAGCCCGCCGTGCCTGATTCCTATGTTTTCTCCGAACAAGTCGGCCACCTTCTGCGCAAGGCCTACCAGCGCCACCTGGCAATCTTCCAGCAGAACGTCGGCGACTCCCAGCTCACCGCCGTCCAGTTCGTCACCCTGTGCGCCCTGCGCGATCACGGTGCAAGTTCGCTGACCGAACTGGTCAAGGCCACCGCCGTCGACCAGGCGACCATCCGCGGCATCGTCGAACGCCTCAAGGCCCGCGAACTGATCACCCTGGAGCCCGACCCCCAGGACAAGCGCAAAGTCGTGGTCAACCTGTCCGACTCCGGCGCCGCCCTAGTGCAGCAAACCGTACCCTGCGCCGCGACCATCACCGAACTGACCCTGAGCAACCTCAACCCTGCCGAACGCGTCGCCGTGCTATTCCTGCTACGCAAAATGATCGACGACCCCCAAACCACCTGAAGCCCCCCCCCCGTAGCAGCTGTCGAGCCCCAGCGAGGCTGCGTCGGCCGCACCTCTATAGCGAGCCATGCACACCCCGCATCGCGCCCACGCAGCCTCGCCAAGGCTCGACAGCTGCTACGTAAATGGCATTTGCCTGACGGGCTGGCACCGTTTTTGCTGTGCATTGATGTAGTAACCACTTCACCAGTCAAGTGTGTCGCGAGACCCCAGGTGCGCGACGCTTTTTTTTGACTATTTAATGTAGTGGGCACTTCACCAAAGCCATGGGCGAAGCGAATGATCAGCCAGCACATCACGGTAACGCTTGAGGTCAACGGCCACACCACGCAAGTCAGCGCAATGGCCGACACCCCGCTATTGCTCATCCTGCGCAATGACCTGCAACTCAACGGCCCCAAATACGGTTGCGGCCTGGGGGAGTGCGGCGCCTGCACGGTGATCATCGATGGCGTGGCCGCACGCTCCTGCGTCTTCCCCCTGTCGGGCGCCGTGGGCCGCGACATCGTCACCCTCGAAGGCCTCGGCACCCGCCAAACCCCGCACCCGGTGCAACAGGCCTTTATCGACGAGCAGGCCGCCCAGTGCGGCTACTGCCTGAACGGCATGATCATGACCGCCAAGGCCTTGCTAGACCGCAATCCAAACCCCAGCGAAGCCCAGGTGCGCAGCGAACTGTCGGGCAACCTGTGCCGCTGCGGCACCCATATCGAAATCCTCCGCGCGGTGCTGCGTGCCGCCCGCCAAACGCCTTGAACGTGGATCGATGACCATGAACGACACAATCCCTTCCCGCGACCAATGGCTGGCCAAGGCCGGCGTCCTGTTGATTGTCGACGACGTGCTGCCACCTTCGGGGCCGGTGGCCAAGGGCGGCACACCGACGGTCAAGCCCAAGGAACTGGGGCTGTTTATTGCGGTGAACGATGACGGGTTGGTGTACGCCTTCAACGGGCACGTGGACCTGGGCACCGGTATTCGCACCTCACTGGCGCAGATCGTCGCCGAGGAACTGGACCTGACGATGGAGCAGGTACGCATGGTGCTCGGCGACACCGAGCGCGTGCCCAACCAGGGCGCGACCATTGCCAGTGCGACCTTGCAGATTTCCGCAATCCCGCTGCGCAATGCCGCTGCCGAAGCGCGGCGTTTCCTGCTGGCGCGGGCCGCGCAACGCTGGTCTGTCGCGGTACAGGAGCTCAAGGTCGACGCAGGCATCATTAGCGCCGAAGACGGACGCACCACCACTTATGGCGAACTGGTGGTTGGCGAACATGACGAGCTGCACATCAGCGGCGACGCACCGCTCAAAGCCACCGCCGATTACCGCCTGGTGGGCAAAGGTGCCGCCCGAGTGGATATCCCGGGCAAGGCTACCGGCGAGCTGACGTACGTGCACGACATGCGCGTGCCGGACATGCTCCATGGCCGGGTGATCCGTCCGCCGTATGCGGGCCTGGACTGCGGCGACTTCGTTGGCAACAGCCTGCTGAAGGTCGACGAGGCCTCCATTGCCCATATCCCGGGAATTGTCGCCGTGGTGGTGATCCGTGATTTTGTTGGCGTGGTCGCATTGCGCGAGGAACAGGCGATCAAGGCCGCCCAGGAGTTGATCGTCCACTGGAAGCCCTGGAACAACAACCTGCCGGACATGAGCGATGTCGAGCAAGCGATTCGCGACAACCCACGGGTACGCCGAACCGTGCTCGACCAAGGTAACGTCGATGAAGCGCTGGCCGCCGCCAGCCAGCGCATGCCCCGCACGTACCTGTGGCCGTACCAGATGCACGGCTCCATTGGCCCGTCCTGCGGCGTGGCGGATTATCAGCCTGGGGTGAGCCGGGTCTGGTCCGGCAGCCAGAACCCGCACCTGCTGCGGGCAGACCTGGCCTGGCTACTGGAATGTGCAGAAGAATCCATCGACGTGATCCGCATGGAAGCTGCCGGCTGCTACGGCCGCAACTGCGCCGACGATGTGTGCGCTGACGCCTTGCTGCTGTCGCGCGCCGTGGGCAAGCCGGTGCGGGTGCAACTGAGCCGCGAACAGGAGCACTTGTGGGAGCCCAAGGGCACCGCGCAGCTGATGGATGTCGACGGCGGCCTGAACGCTGATGGCAGCATCGCCGCCTATGACTTTGAAACCAGCTACCCGTCCAACGGTGCACCCACCCTGGCGCTGCTGCTGACCGGCCGGGTCGAGCCGGTGGCGGCGATGTTCGAGATGGGCGACCGCACGTCGATCCCGCCCTACGACATTGAGAACATGCGCGTCACCATCAACGACATGGCGCCGATCGTGCGCGCCTCGTGGATGCGCGGTGTGTCGGCGTTGCCCAACACCTTCGCCCATGAATCCTATATTGACGAACTGGCCTTCGCCGCCGGCGTCGATCCGGTGGAATACCGCCTGCGTTACCTGAAGGATGAGCGTGCCATCGAGCTGGTGAAATCCACCGCCGAACGCGCCAACTGGGTACCGCGTACCGCGCCGATGCAAACCGCTAACGAAGACCACCTGCTGCGGGGCCGGGGCTTTGCCTACGCGCGCTATATCCACAGCAAGTTCCCCGGCTTCGGCGCGGCGTGGGCGGCGTGGGTGGCGGACGTGGCCATCGACAAACAGACCGGTGACGTCTCGGTGACCCGCGTAGTAATCGGGCACGACTCGGGGATGATGATCAACCCGGCGGGTGTGCAGCACCAGATCCATGGCAATGTGATCCAGTCCACCAGCCGCGTGCTCAAGGAGCGCGTGACCTTTGAAGAGTCCACCGTAGCCAGCAAGGAGTGGGGCGGTTATCCGATCCTGACCTTCCCGGAGGTGCCGCAGATCGACGTGCTGATGATGCCGCGCCAGGACCAGCCGCCGATGGGCGCCGGTGAATCCGCCTCGGTACCCAGCGCAGCGGCAATCGCGAATGCGATCTATGATGCCACCGGCATTCGTTTTCGCGAGTTGCCGATCACCCCCGAGCGCGTATTGGCCGCGCTGAATGCGGGCACCTTGGGCGAGCCGGAAAAGTCCCCGCAGAAACGCCGCAAATGGTTGTTCGGCTCATTGTTCGCAGCCTTTGGCGCGGTGCTGGGCATGGCCGCCACCGCATGGCCGTTTCACAGTGAAATCGCCCCGATTGCGCCACCCAGCGCCGGCACCTGGTCCAAGGCCACCCTGGAGCGCGGGCGTTTGCTGGCCGCCGTGGGGGACTGCGCGGTGTGCCACACCGCGCCGGGCGGCGCCACCAATGCTGGCGGGCTGGCGATGCACACGCCGTTCGGCACGCTGTACAGCAGCAACATAACCCCGGATCAGAAGACCGGGATTGGCAACTGGTCCTACCCGGCGTTCGAGCGGGCGATGCGCGACGGCATTGGCCGCGACGGTCGCAACCTGTACCCGGCGTTTCCCTATACCGCGTTTCGCAATATCAACGATGCCGACATGCAGGCGCTGTATGCCTACCTGATGTCACAGGCGCCAGTGAGCCAGGCACCCGTGCCGAATGCGATGAGCTTTCCGTTCAATATCCGGCCGTTGATGGCCGGGTGGAATGCGCTGTTTTTGCGTCGGGGAGAAATCACCGTACAGCCCCAGCGTAGCGAGCAATGGAATCGCGGCGCTTATCTGGTTAATGGCCTGGGGCACTGCGCAGCGTGCCATTCCCCACGCAACCTGATGGGGGCGGAGAAGGGCGGCAAGGCGTTCCTGGCGGGCGGCATGGTGGATGGCTGGGAAGCGCCTGCCTTGAATGGTTTGTCCAAGGCGCCGACACCGTGGACTGAAGATCAGTTGTTCACCTATCTGAGCACCGGTTACTCCGATGCCCACGGCGTAGCGACCGGTCCGATGGGGCCGGTCGTAACCGAATTGGCGAAATTGCCCAAGACCGATATCCGCGCGATGGCGGTGTACCTGGCCTCGCTGAATGACAGCGGCGCCGCCGAAGCGCAAGTCGTGGCCGCCGCAACGCTGCCCAATGCCAATGGACGCCGGGTATTCGAAGGCTCGTGCAAGGCCTGCCATGCCGACGGCCAGGGGCCGACACTGTTCGGCGTCAGCCCGTCACTGGCGACCAATTCCAATGTGCACAGCGATCAACCGGACAACCTGATCAAGGTGATCCTGCAAGGCATCAGCACTCCGGCCACCAAGGATTTGGGTTATATGCCCGCGTTCAAGGACAGCCTGTCGAACACCCAAGTGGCGGAATTGGCCGCCTACCTACGCGGGCGCTTCGCACCCAATGCACCGCAATGGGACAGCTTGGAGCGAAGGGTCGCTCACCTAAGAGCCAACCCCGGTACCCACTGACAGATTCAAGCCATATGGAGATCAACTGTGGGAGCTGGCTTGCCTGCGATAGCGGTGCCCCAGCCACTGAATTATTACCTGACCCACCGCAATCGCAGGCAAGCCAGCTCCCACATGTTGATTCGGTTTCTACCGTACCCCACGCAACACCAGATCACTGATAAACCCCAGCCAATCCCGCTGCTGTGTCTTGTCCGCCAGATCCTCTCCCAGAAACGAACTGAGGGTGTGCTGGTTGGAATTGTAGAAGTAGCACAACGAAGCAATCATCAAATACACATGCTTGATGTCCACATCCTCACGAAACAACCCCTGCGCCTGGCCCGCTTCAATGATTGGCCGCAACACCCCAACCGCTTCCCCGGACAACCGGCGCAGTTCGCCGGACTGTTTCGCATGCTTGCCCTTGTGCAGGTTCTCGATGCTCAGGATCGCCACAAACTCGGGATGCTTGACGTAGTAATTCCAGATAAACGCTACCAACGCCTGCAAGGCTTGCACCGGCGCTGCCAGGTCGAGCTTGAGTTTGCCTTCGGCTTTATTGAACTGTTCATAGGTGTGCTCCAGCACACACACGAACAGGTGTTCCTTGCTGCCGAAGTAGTAATACAGCATGCGGTCGTTGGACTCGGCCTCGCGCGAGATGCTTTCGACGCGCCCGCCGGAATAGCCGTCGCGGGTGAAGACCTTGACCGCCGCCTGGAGAATCCGTGCGCGCGTCTGGTCGGCCTGCTGGGCGCGGATACCGGTCTTCTTGATCACCATCGAAAAGCCTCTGCTGCACCGCGTAAAGGCCCGGAATATAGCATGGGCATTATTCCGTTACCGACAGGCTCTGTCACAAACGCGGCATCACGCTGGGGCTTGGATCCGAAACGTATTACTTTCTAGTTCTTCCAATAAACAGAGTAGCCAGGGATGAAATACCAACCGTTTACCCGAACATTGATTGCCACTGCGCTGGTGTTGACCGTCAGCGGTGTACAGGCGGCCTCCCAGGCCCCGGTGGCTGGCGAAAATGGCATGGTGGTCACGGCGCAGCACCTTGCCACCCATGTGGGCGTGGATGTGCTCAAGGCCGGTGGTAACGCCGTGGATGCGGCGGTGGCGGTGGGTTACGCCCTGGCCGTGGTGTACCCGGCGGCCGGTAACCTGGGCGGCGGCGGCTTCATGACCGTGCAACTGGCCGACGGGCGCAAGACCTTCCTCGACTTCCGCGAAAAAGCCCCGTTGGCAGCGACGGCCGACATGTACCTGGACAAGGACGGCAACGTGGTGCCGGACCTCAGTTCCAAGGGCCACCTGGCAGTCGGCGTGCCCGGTACCGTGTCCGGCATGGAACTGGCACTGAGCAAGTACGGCACCCTCAAGCGCGCCCAGGTGATCGCCCCGGCCATCAAGCTGGCCGAAGACGGCTTTGCCCTGGAGCAGGGCGATATCGACCTGCTGCACACTGCCACCGACGAATTCAAGAAAGACAAAGACCTGCGCGGGATTTTCCTGCACGGCGGCGAGCCGATGCTGCTCGGCCAGAAACTGGTGCAGAAAGACCTCGCGAAAACCCTGCGGGAAATCTCCGCCAAGGGCACCGACGGCTTTTACAAGGGCTGGGTGGCCAAGGCGATTGTCGATTCCAGCCAGTCAGGCAAAGGCCTCATCACCCAGGCCGACCTGGACAAATACAAGACCCGCGAACTGGCGCCCATCGAGTGTGACTACCGTGGCTACCACGTGGTCTCCGCGCCACCACCGAGCTCCGGCGGCGTGGTTATCTGCGAGATCATGAACATCCTCGAAGGCTACCCGATGGCCGATCTTGGCTATCACTCCGCCCAGGGCCTGCACTACCAGATCGAGGCCATGCGCCACGCGTACGTCGACCGCAACAGCTACCTGGGCGATCCGGACTTCGTGCAAAACCCGATCGACCATTTGCTGGACAAGGACTACGCCGCCAAACTGCGCGCCGCCATCGACCCGCAGAAAGCCGGCATCTCCCAAGACATCAAGCCCGGCGTTTCGCCGCACGAGGGCAATAACACCACCCACTACTCCATCGTCGACAAGTGGGGCAACGCGGTCTCGGTGACCTACACCCTCAACGACTGGTTTGGCGCCGGCGTAATGGCGAGCAAGACCGGGGTGATCCTCAACGACGAAATGGACGACTTCACCTCCAAGATCGGTGTGCCGAACATGTACGGGCTGGTGCAGGGCGAAGCCAACGCCATCGCACCGGGCAAGACGCCGCTGTCGTCTATGAGCCCGACTATCGTCACCAAGGATGGCAAGGCGGTGATGGTGGTGGGCACGCCGGGTGGCAGTCGTATCATCACGGCCACGTTGCTGACTATCCTCAACGTGATCGACTACAAGATGAACATCCAGGAAGCCGTGGACGCGCCGCGTTTCCACCAGCAATGGCTGCCTGAGTCGACCAATATCGAGCGCTTTGCCCTGAGCCCCGACACCCAGAAAATCCTTGAAGGCTGGGGCCACAAGTTTGCAGGCCCCCAGGATGCCAACCACCTGGCCGCGATCCTGGTTGGTGCGCCGTCGCTGGATGGCAAGCCAGTCGGCAACAACCGTTTCTATGGGGCCAACGACCCACGGCGCAATACCGGGCTGTCCCTGGGCTACTAAAGCCCGCGGATCAACTCAAGCACTTCTGCCTTCTTCAGCGGGTGTTTCAGGCGTTGCGAAAGCAGCGCCATCGCCCGCTGATGTTCACAGGCAATCACCGCTTCCACGTCATCGCCATGGCAGAGCAGGGCGATGAAGTCGTGGTGCTGCAGGTCGCCTTCCACGTGGAGCCGGTTCCATTGGCGTGGATGGCCCAGCAGTTCAAAGGTCTTGCCGAAGTGATAGGTCCAGAAGAACGGCACATCGGCAAACGTCTGTTCGGCACCCAGCATATTGCGCGCTGCCAGCACCCCGAGTTGCTGCGCCACACGCCAGTGCTCGATACGTACGGGGTGGTCGTTCCATGGGAAGCTCACCATATCGCCCGCCGCCCATAGGCCGGGAGCGACACGCAAACTCGCGTCGGCTTTGAGTGACTGGTCTTCGGCTTTTTGCAGCCCATGAACAAACCCGGTGGCCGGTGTGACGCCGACGCCCATCAACACCAGATCTGCCGCCAGTCGGTGGCCGTTTTTCAGCACCACCGTGGTCACATTCGCGTGCCCTTCCAGGCGGTCGGGCTCGCTGGCGCTGTGGAATATGACGCCGTTGGCTTCATGCAATTGGCGCAGTGACGCACCGATGCGCTTGCCCAACTGTGCGGCCATCGGGATCTCGTGGCGACCCACCACCTGCACGGTCAAACCACGCTTGCGCAAGGCTGAGGCAGCTTCCAGGCCAATAAAGCTGTCGCCGATGATTACCGCGCAGGTGCCCGGTTGAGCGGCCTCGACGATACGCGCCGCGTCGTCCCGGGAGCGCAGCACAAAGACGTTATTGAGCACGGTGCCCGGAATATCCAGCGGCTTGGCTACGCCGCCGGTGGCCAGTAGCGCCGCGTCATAGTCGAAGCGGCGGCCGTCTACGAGCTGGAGGCATTTTGTTTGAGGGTCGAGGTGTTGCACTTCGCCGTGAATCCGGAGGTTGCGGTAGATGTTCTCGTCCAGCAAGGGCGGGGTTTCTTGCGGTGCCATCTCGCCTGCAATGACAAATTTGCTCAAGGCCGTGCGGTCGTAGGCGGGGCCTGGTTCCTGGTCGATCCATAACAGGCGCCCGGTGAAACCTTCGCGCCGCAAGGTGGCGACGGCCGCCGAGCCCGCTGCGCCAGCGCCCACCACGATAAAACGGCGGGAATCAGCGGCAGGTCGGGCGGGTGAAAAGGGCAGTGGCTCGTCGCCCACGCTGACTACACCGTGGTGAATTTCAACCGGATACTGCTTGAGTTGTTCCAAGGCGGGCGGCTCGCAGACCTGGCCGTCATCCACCCGGAAGGCGGCCTTGTGCCACGGGCAAATGAGCTTCCCGTCGCAGATCACGCCTTGTTCCAAGGGGGCCCCGGCGTGGGGGCAGTCCGCCTGGTAGGCACGGACCTTGTCACCCGAACGCACCAGCAGAATCTTGCGGGCGGCGGTTTCAACCCGAACGCCGCGGTCTTCGGGCAAATTGATCAAGCGGGCAACAATGCGCATGTTCATAGGCCAATCTCCTTTTAGGGATTGACCCGTGGCCTGCGTCGAGGACTGCGTCGACCCGATAATCGGCCTTCAGCCCTGCGCGTTGCAGTGCGGCCCGCGCTCACGCTCGAATACGCTGACGGTAAAGCCGTTGACCTGGAGAATCCGCGCCAGGGTCAGCCCGCGGGGCCACCACCGACAATGGCAATGCGTAATGAGCGGTTCATGGGTGTTGTCCTCGCCGGTTAATCCAGCAGTTGTTCCACAGCTGAAAACGCTTGGTCTTGGCGTGCTTGCCAATCCCCCCGGATTATCCGTAATGGCTGATGATGTTGCTCCAGCCAGTCACGGCTGGCCTGGAAGAATGCCAGGCGGTCGGCAAATTCCGGCTGGCAGCGCTGGCCATCGGCTGTCCATTCCACGTCTTCCGGCGACAGCAGCAGGTGCAGGTCGTAGTGGCGGGCGAGCAGTTCGCTGTCGAGCCATGCCGGGCAGTCGTCAAACAGGATCTGGCTCCACAGCGTATTGGTCAGCAGGTTGGTGTCCAGGATCAGCAATGCGGGCTGCGCGGCCCGGGCGGCATCTTCCCAGGCCAGTTGGCCGCGGGCGATGGCCGGGATATCGGCCAGGGTGGTATCGCGTTGGTGGTAATCGATGAAATGGCGCACGTATTCGCCCACCATCAACCCACCGAAATGCGCCTGCAACTGCGCCGCCAGCCAGCTTTTACCGCTGGATTCGGGGCCGGCCAGCACCACCACTTTCATGCGTGCAACGCCGGGTCGGCGCGCCATTCGCGCCAGCCTTGCACGGCGATAACGGTGAACAAGGCATAGAGCGCGGCGGTCAGGTACAGGCCTTTATAGAGGAACAGCCCGACGAAGATCACATCCACGGCAATCCACAGCGGCCAGCATTGCACGCGTTTTTGCGCCATCCACATCTGCGCCACCAGGCTGAAGCCGGTCAGGGCGGCGTCCAGCCAGGGTTGGGCGGCGTCGGTCCAGTGGGCCATGGCGGCGCCCAGCAACAGGCTGCCCAACGCACCAATGGCCAGGCCTTGCAGGATCGGTAGCAGCCCCAGGCTGGTGACCTGCCGGCCTTGCCTGACCTCGCCGGCGCGGGTCCACTGCCACCAGCCGTAAAGTTGCAGGGCCGCGTAGATCACTTGCAGCAGCATGTCGGAGTAGAGCTTCACATCGAAGAAGATCCAGGTGTACAGCAGCACCATCACCAGGCCGATGGGCCAACACCACGGGTTCTGTTTAACCGTCAACCAGACAGCGATCACCCCCAGGGCGGCGGCAAACAGTTCAAGCCCGGACATGGCGGTTCCTTGGGGAGTCGAAGAGGGCGGTGATTGTAACCAGAGTGGTGGGCACGGGGTAGAGCTCCTCTGTGGTGAGGGGACAAACCCCCTCACCACAGAAAGTCCTTTTGGCAGAGATCGAGTCAGACCTTGAACTGGCGCAGCAGCCCGTCGAGTTGTTTGCTCAAGCCTTTCATGTGCGCACTGGCCACGCTCGACTGCTCTGCCGCCAACGCCGTGCTGTGGGACAACCCGGCCGCGTCGATGGCGGCATTGAGGGCCAGCAGGTTGGCCTGCACCTGTGCATTGCGCATTTCGCTGGCGTTGGGTGTCGAGGGTGCGGGTCAGGTCGCTGCTTGCTTTTGCGCCGCTGCACGGGGCAGGACGCCGCTGGTTTCGAGGGTGTGATAATACGTCGGGATCCCGCTGGCGGCCTGGATCACCCGCTGGGTCTGCTCGCTCTTGGCCAGGTAAAGGTCGCCATGAATCTGCTTGAGCATAAGCAGGCCAAGGGTTAGCAGCATCAGCACGGCGACGATCAGGATCAGCCAGAGGCGCCGGCTGATCGACATACTGCGCAAACTGTTCATGGTCCTGTTACTCGGTGTTCTTATAAATTTGGGTGCTGCATCGACATTTCCGGCTTGTCTGATAGGCTCTCGGCGCAGAATCAAAAAACCTGAGTCCTGCCTGATTTTTCACGGAATTTTCGCGGCCCGGTCTTGATTAGCGGCGTGGCTTTCGCCGCGCACTCATCGTCAGTGAACACTTAAAATTATTATCGAGGCGTGCCGGGTGCATGACCTTTGGGGGAATCGATGGATCTTTGGACCGCCGTTCAGGCGCTGATACTCGGGGTTGTAGAAGGGTTGACGGAGTTTTTGCCGATCTCCAGTACCGGGCACCAGATTATCGTCGCCGACTTGATCAACTTCGGCGGCGAACGCTTTGAAGCGTTCAATATCATCATCCAGTTGGGCGCGATCCTGGCGGTGGTGTGGGAGTTTCGACGCAAGATCCTGGACGTGGTGATCGGCTTGCCGACCCAGCGCAACGCCCAGCGTTTTACGGTCAACCTGATCATCGCCGTGTTGCCGGCGGTGGTGTTGGGGGTGATTTTTGCCGACCTGATCAAGCACTACCTGTTCAACCCGGTCACTGTGGCGGCGGCGTTGGTGGTGGGCGGCGTCATCATGTTGTGGGCCGAGCGTCGCCAACATGAAGTGCACGCCGAAACCGTCGACCAGATCACCTGGAAGGACGCCCTGAAAGTCGGCTTTGCCCAGTGCCTGGCGATGATTCCAGGCACCTCGCGTTCCGGCGCCACGATCATTGGCGGCCTGCTGTTCGGCCTGTCGCGCAAGACCGCCACCGAGTTCTCGTTCTTCCTCGCAATGCCAACCATGGTCGGCGCGGCGGTGTATTCGGGCTACAAGTACCGCCACCTGTTCCAGCCCGATGACCTGCCGGTGTTTGCCCTCGGGTTCGTCACCTCGTTCATCTTCGCGATGATCGCGGTCAAGGCGCTGCTCAAGTTCATCGCCAGCCACAGCTACGCGGCGTTTGCCTGGTACCGGATCGCCTTCGGCCTGGTGATCCTGGCGACGTGGCAGTTCGGCTGGATCGACTGGTCGGCCGTCAAGCCATGAACATCCAGCATCCGCGCTTCAAGGCGCTGGTGTTTGCACTGTTGTGCGCCGCGCCGCTGTTTGGCGCAGGCCTGCTGTGGTACCGCGGGGTTTCGTTGATCCCGCTGGTGGCCTATGGCGGGGTCAGCGTGGTGGCGTTCCTGCTGTACTGGAGCGACAAACGCAAGGCCCGCGAAGACAGCTGGCGCACCCCGGAAAACGTTCTGCACGCCGTGGAGCTGGCAGGCGGCTGGCCGGGGGCGTTGCTCGCCCAACAGGTGTTTCGCCACAAGACGCGCAAGGTGTCTTATCAGGTGGTGTTCTGGCTGATCGTGTTGCTGCACCAGGTGTTCTGGATTGATCAGTTGTTCCTGGGCGGCACGCTACTGTCGATCTTCTAGCAACAAGCCGACCTGCGTGCGCTTGGGCAGCTTGCTCACCACTAACTGGTGGGAACGCTGTAACAGGCCACGCAGTTCTTCAGCGCCCAGCGGGTAGGGCGTTTCCATGATGACCCACTGCGCCCGTGCCAGGTACGGCGCCGGGTGGATGCCCGGGCGGTCCACATGGCCCAGGAACAGCTCCTTGTCGACCTTGAAGGCCAGCGAATCACCCCGCAGGTGCTGCACGGCGAACATCTTGTTGCCGGCGATCGAGAACACCCGCACGCCGCCCCATTTGTAATCCTCGCGCGCGCCCGGCAAGCCCAGGCAAAACTCGGCAACCTGCTCCTCAGTCATCCTCATAACAAGCGGTCTCCACACCCTTTGAAGGCGTTATCCAGGTGATCGATCCAGGCCCGCACCGCCGGCAGCACACCGCGCCGGTGAGGGTATACCGCCTGCAACCAGCCGCCCGGCAATGACCATTGCGGCAACAGTTGCACCAACTGGCCGCTGGCCAACTCTTCCTCGCAATACATCATCGGCAGCACGGTAAACCCCAGGCTCGCGAGGGCGCAGGCCTTGCGTACGAGGAAATCGTCGATGCCCAGGCGCGCTTCCATCACCAGGTCGTGGCTGTTGCCCGCAGGGTCGAGCATCCGAAAGTGCACCATGCGGTCTGCTTCCAGGGCGCCCAGCACCGGCAATTGCTTGAGGTCTTCCAGGGTGTTGATCTGCCGGTCACGCACAAAGGCTGGGCTGGCAACAATCGCGGTCTGGGCCTGGCGCAGGCGCTTGGTCACCAGCAGTGGGTCCTCATCTCCCAGGTCGCGCACGCGCAAGGCTACGTCAATGCCTTCGGCCACCAGGTCGACGCGCCGGTTGACCAGGCTCATCTCCAGTTGCACCAGCGGGTTGGCGGTGAGAAACTCTGCCACTACGGTTTGCAGGAATTGGTGTGCCAGGCCCACCGGGCTGCTGACCCGCAACCGGCCACGGGGCTCGCTGGACATGCTGGCCACCGCCTCATCGGCCATTTCCGCCTCCAGCAGCATCGCCTGGCAGTGGCGCAGGTAGCGTTCACCCACGGCGGTCAGGGTCAGTTGGCGGGTGGTGCGTTGCAGCAGGCGAGCGCCGAGGCGTTCTTCCAGCTCGGCAATACGCCGCGACAGCCGGGACTTGGGAATCCCCAGCAGGCGTCCGGCGGCGGCAAAACCGCCGGCTTCCACTACCTTGGCGAAATAGTAGAGGTCATTCAGATCTTGCATGGTCGGCCTATTGTCCTGTCAATGGGACGAACTATCCGCGTCTGACGTCGGCAAATCCACCCCCAACTGCAGGCGCGCGCAAGCCCGCAGCCAGAGTCGGCTGGCCAGTGAGGCACCGGCGGGTTACCTTTTGGCTTTCCCCGGCCAGCGCATTCCAATGAACCTTGAACATCCACGTACCCACCGAATCATCGAGTTGATGGGGCAGTTGGCGCCCGTGGAGGGCTACAACCTGACGCCACTGGATGACGTGCGTTTCCTGCGCTCCAACCGGCCGCTGACGCGGGTCCCGGTGCTTTACGACCCGGGCATCGTGATTGTGTGCCAGGGCCGCAAGCGCGGTTTCCTGGGGGAAGACATCTACGTCTACGACGCCCAGCACTACCTGGTGGTATCGGTGCCGGTGCCGTTCACCATGGAGACCGAGGCCAGTGAAACCGAACCGATGCTCGCGGTGTACTTGCGCCTGGACTTCAACCTGGCCGCCGAACTGATGCTGGCGCTTGACGAGTTGGCCCCGCAGCCCGAAGCCTGCCCCAAGGGCATGTACGCCTCACCGATGGACGACAAACTCAGTGAGTCACTGTTGCGTTTCCTGGAAGTGATGAGCGTGCCGGTGGAAGCGCAGGTGCTCGGGCCCACCCTTATGCGCGAGATCTACTACCGCATCATCACGGGGGAGCAGGGCGGCTCGATGCGCGCCGCGCTGAATCGCCAGGGCCAGTTTGGCAAGGTGGCCCGGGCGATTCGCAAGATTCATGCTTGTTATGGTCAGCGCCTGGACGTGGAAGAGCTGGCCAAGGAAGCGATGATGAGCGTGCCCAGTTTTCACGCGCACTTTCGGACGGTGACCGAGACCTCGCCCATGCAGTACCTGAAGTCGACGCGCTTGCACCAGGCGCGACTGCTGATGCTCAGGAATGACATCACCGCCGCTACGGCTTGCGCCAGGGTGGGTTACGAAAGCGCGTCGCAGTTCAGCCGTGAGTTCAAGCGGTTTTTTGGGCGCACGCCTCATGAGGAGATCGATTGGATGAAGCGTACGTATGCGCTGCCCGCGCCCACCACTGCGTCTATCTACGTTTCGTCACATTAAAAGAATTGTCCCGCCAGTGGGACGAACAATCGCATTTTGCCCGACTAATCCCTGATTGGTTTCATCTGTAGGCTTATTTCCATTCAGTCGCCCTTGGCGATACTTACTTGGAGATGGTCCATGAAACTGTTGCATATCGATTCCAGCATCCTCGGCGACAACTCGGTTTCCCGTCAGTTGAGCGCAGGTGTAGTCAAGGCCTGGCAGGCAGCAGAGCCGGGTGTCGAAGTGGTTTATCGTGACTTGGCAGCCGACGCCATCAGTCACTTCTCGGGTGTCACCCTGGGCGCCTTGGGCACCGCCGCCGAATTGCGTGATGCCGTGCAAAAACATGAAGCCGACCTGAGCGCCTCCACCCTGGCCGAATTCCTCGCAGCAGATGCCGTAGTGCTGGCCGCGCCGATGTACAACTTCACCATCCCGACTCAACTGAAAGCCTGGATCGACCGCATTGCCGTCGCCGGCCAGACCTTCCGTTACACCGAAGCCGGCCCCGAAGGCCTGTGTGGTGGCAAGAAAGTCATCATTGTTTCCACCTCGGGTGGCTTGCACGTCGGCCAGCCGACGGGCGCCGCGCACGAAGATTACTTGAGCGTGTTGTTGGGCTTCCTGGGAATCACCGACATCGAGTTCGTCCGTGCCCACGGCCTGGCTTACGGTGATGAAGCACGTACCAAGGCGTTGAGCGACGCCCATGTATTGATCAGCGATCAGTTGTTCGCCGCAGCGTAAGACTTGTGTAAATTTTGCTGTTCCTCGATATCAATCTGAATCGAGGCGCCTAAACTCTGTATTCTGCTCGCCTGAAAAGCGAACGGAGTACGGAGTTTTTTCGTTTACCCGCTGTCACTACTTTGGCCCAGGTTATGCACGCATGGGTAAACCCTGCCAGTCCGAGCGCCTGAACCATGGATATTTCAATAGCTACGCGGGCTTACGCAGCAAAGGTGGACATCCCCATGATGCGTCTTTGTGCAGTCTTGGTTCTTTCCCTGCTCGGCAGCCTGATTTCAGTGCAAGCCGCGCCAGCGCCGCACCCGCATTGGAGTGTCGGCTTTCATCGCATGACTTTTCTCGACCCGCTGGATTTGCAGCCGATGAAAGCCGTCGCGTTCTACCCCTCCACCGGGCTGGAACACAGCACCCAGGTTGGGGCTTATCACATCGCCGCCACTGAAGATTCGAAAATCGCCATTGGCCGTTTTCCGATGTTGATGCTGTCCCATGGCAATACCGGCACCCCCCTGGCCCTGCACGACCTCGCCACTTCACTGGCGCGCAAGGGGTTTGTCGTCGTTGCGGTGCTGCACCCTGGTGACAACTACAAGGACCATAGCCGCCTGGGCACCTTAAGCAACCTGTATGGGCGCCCGATCCAGATTTCCGAAGCCATCACTGCGACCCTCGGCGACCCGATGCTGTCGCCTTTCGTCAACGTCGATCAGGTGGGCGTCATCGGTTATTCGGCTGGTGGTGAAACCGCGCTGATCCTGGCTGGTGCCAAGCCCGACCTGGACCGCCTGCGCCGCTATTGCCAGCAACGCCCCGAAGATCGCGACGCCTGCACCACCAAGGGCGAGTTGATCGTCGACCGCGACGACTTGCAGCCCCAGGCCGACCCGCGTATTCATGCCTTGATGCTAATGGCACCGTTGAGCCTGATGTTTGGTCGCCACACCCTGGCAGACGTGCATGTGCCGGTGCTGCTCTACAGCGGCGACGGCGACAAGTTGGTGGCCGTGGACAAAAACGCCGAGGCCCTGGCGCGCAAACTGCCGGAACCGCCAAATTTCAAATTGTTGGCCGGGGCAGGGCACTTCGTGTTCATGGCGCCATGCGATGAGAGCCAGTTGGCCGCGATGCCCGCCATGTGCACCGATGCGGACGGGGTCGACCGCGAAAGCATCCACCGCGACCTTATTTCCGAGGCTGGGCGGTTCTTCAACCATACCCTGGCGCAATCCACCCGGGCGGGCTTGCAGACAGCCGATCAGTAAGCGCGGCGTTTGAGCATGAGTGTCAGGCCCAGGCCAGAGACCGAGAGCAGGGCCGCGCAGAAGAAGATCCACGAGTAGCCCAGGTTCAACGCCACCGCACCCATCACCGGCCCGGCGATCGCCAGCGCCAGGTCAAAAAACACCGCATACGCACTCAGCCCTGCGCCTCGGCTGCTGTTGGGCACCTGCTTGATCGCCTCCACGCCCAGCGCCGGGTACACCAGCGACAAACCAAAACCAGTCAGCCCGGCGCCGATCAATGCCACGCCAGTGGACGGGGCCAGCCACAGCAGCGTGAGGCCCAGGGTTTCGATGGCCATGCAGGCAATCGCCGCCGTGAAGCCGCCGAAGCGGTTGATGGCGGAGATAAACACCAGGCGTGACAGGATAAAACACACGCCAAATACCGTCAGGCACCAGGCGGCGCCGGTCCAGCCCCGGCTCAGGTAATACAGGGTGATAAAAGTGGTGAGGGTGCCGTAGCCAATCGAGGCGAGGCACAGGCTGGCGCCAAACGGCGCGATACGTCCAAACACCGCCCAGAACGGCAGGCGCTCGCCGCGCACCACGGGCACTGAAGGCTTGTTGCGGATCAGCAGCAGGCCCAGCGCGGAAAGCACCATAAGGGCGATGCCGAGGCTGGAGTAGCCGTAGTCGGCAACCATCACGACGCCCAGCGGCGCGCCAATCGCGATTGCGCCGTAGGAGGCGATGCCGTTCCACGAGATTGATCGTGCGGTATGTTCGGCACCGACTGCGCCCATGCACCAACTGATGGTACCGACGCCGATCAGGCCCTGCGCCACGCCCAGCAACAGCCGCCCGACAATCAATATGCCGAGGCTTAAAAGGGGCATGCTCTGCACCAGCGTGGCGATAAACGTCAGCACGCCGCTGAACAGGATCCCGCTCAAGCCCAGCACGATGGCGCGTTTGGTGCCTACGTTGTCCGACATGCGTCCGGCCATTGGGCGGCTGAGTAGCGTTGCCAGGTATTGCGAGCCGATGGTGATGCCTGCCACCACTGCGCTGAAGCCCAGTTCACCGTGGACGTAGCCGGGGATCACCGCAATCGGCAGGCCGATACAGATGAACGCGATGAAGGTGTAGAAGACGATGGAGACGATCTGCAGGGTGATCGACAGGGAGCTTGGGGCGGCGGGCTGGGGGGCAGGCATGAGGACTCGTTCGCGGGCGGGCGGTGAGCGCATCATGGCAAGGGCGTGGGGTAAAAGAAAGCAGGCTAACTATATTTGCTGATTTTGAGGGTCGTGCCTATCAGGCTTTGGATCCATGGGGCCTCCCTGGCCCAGGACGGCTAAAGCAGGCATGGTAAATGTGGGAGCTGTCGAGCTTTAGCGAGGCTGCGAAGGTGGCGGCATGGTCAATAAATATGTTGCCTGGCACACCGCTATCGCGGCCTCGCTAAAGCTCGACGGCTCCCACAGAAAAGCAGAGCCATATCCCAAAAAAAAACCCCATCACACTGGACGGGGCTTTTGCATTTCAAACAACCAGCAGTTCTTAGAAAACCACACCCTGACTACGCAGGTAATCATCATAAGTACCGCTGAAGTCGATCACGCCACTTGGGCTCAACTCGATAATGCGGGTGGCCAGCGACGATACAAACTCACGGTCATGGCTGACGAAGATCAGCGTGCCCGGATAGTTCTCCAACGCCAGGTTCAGCGCCTCGATGGATTCCATATCCAAGTGGTTGGTCGGTTCGTCCATGATCAACACGTTCGGCTTTTGCAGGATCAGCTTGCCGAACAACATGCGGCCTTGCTCACCACCGGAAATCACCTTTACCGACTTCAGGATCTCGTCGTTGGAGAACAGCATGCGGCCCAGGGTGCCGCGAACCACTTGCTCGCCTTCCTTGGTCCAGCGGCCCATCCAGTCGAACAGGTTGGACTCGTCTTCGAAGTCCGAAGCATGGTCCTGGGCGTAGTAGCCCAGTTCGGCGGCTTCGGTCCATTTGACGGTACCGGCGTCCGGGGACAGTTCGTTGACCAGGGTGCGCAGCAAAGTAGTCTTGCCGATACCGTTCGGACCAATGATCGCCACGCGCTCGCCGGCTTCCACCTGGAAGCTGAAGTCCTTGAACAGCGTCTTGCCATCAAAGCCCTTGGCCATGCGATCAACGATGACCGCCTGGCGGTGCAGCTTCTTGGTCTGGTCAAAGCGGATGAACGGGCTGACCCGGCTCGATGGCTTGACTTCGGCCAGTTGGATCTTGTCGATCGCCTTGGCGCGGGAAGTGGCCTGCTTGGCTTTGGAGGCGTTGGCCGAGAAGCGACTGACGAAGGATTGCAGCTCGGAGATCTGCGCTTTCTTCTTGGCGTTGTCCGACAGCAACTGCTCGCGGGACTGGGTCGCCACGGTCATGTACTCGTCGTAGTTGCCCGGGAACAGGCGCAGCTCGCCGTAGTCCAGGTCGGCCATGTGGGTGCAGACGCTGTTCAGGAAGTGACGGTCGTGAGAGATGATGATCATCAGGCTCGAACGTTGGGTCAGGATGTTTTCCAGCCAGCGGATGGTGTTGATGTCCAGGTGGTTGGTTGGCTCGTCGAGCAGCAACACTTCCGGATCCGAAAACAACGCCTGGGCCAGCAATACACGCAGCTTCCAACCTGGCGACACTTCGCTCATCGGGCCGTTGTGCTGCTCGATGCCGATACCCAGGCCCAACAGCAATTCACCGGCGCGCGATTCAGCGGTGTAGCCGTCCATCTCGGCGAAATCGGTTTCCAGCTCGGCAACGGCCATGCCGTCGTCTTCGGTCATTTCTGGCAGCGAGTAGATGCGATCGCGCTCGGCCTTGACCTTCCACAGCTCTTCGTGACCCATGATCACGGTGTCGAGCACGCTGAATTCTTCGTAGGCGAACTGGTCCTGGCGCAGTTTACCCAGGCGCACGTTTGGCTCCAGCATGACCTGGCCACCCGATGGGTCGAGGTCACCACCGAGGATTTTCATGAAGGTCGACTTGCCGCAACCGTTGGCACCGATCAGGCCATAACGGTTGCCAGCGCCGAACTTGACCGAAACGTTCTCAAATAGCGGCTTGGCGCCGAACTGCATGGTGATGTTAGCTGTGGAGATCAATTACTTTACCTATCAATAGCTTGGAGTGCGCTAGTTTGAGCCGGGCCCATTTTATGGCCCGGGCCAACGGGCATACGTCGGCAGCGACATCAAGGCTTTGGGCCCAGTCGCTGAGCAGAAAAATGGGTGCATGTTGGAATTTGGCGCGCATTGTCGCATATGTAGGGCGCGAGTTGTATGGCGCGGGCTAATGGATGTTGAGTGCCACGGCTTTGTGGCGGGCCCGGTATTCAATAAGGCGAGGGCTACAGGCCAGGATTTCGGCAAAACCGCTACAGAAGGAGCGCATTTGCATCGAAAAAGTCGCTCAAGGCGGCTTTTTTTCAAGGTTCTTATTGTTAACAGTTGAACATCTTTTAAGCCTGGCTTATTTTCCGTTGGTTCGCCCTACAGTGAGGGCTCTTTACCGGTTCAAGGATGGCGAGGCTTTCGCTGTAGGGCGAACCTCTATTTTGTCGCCATGATCAGATAATTGGGGACGCAATGGACGTGCTATCGGCCCAAGAGGCTATTTCCCATCGGCGTGCTGAACTGGATGCCGGACATCGGGCTGTTCATGGCCCATGTCGCCAGTACCCTGAGGCCCGGCGGCAGCCTGGTGATCTACGAAACCCACCCGTTCCTGGAAGTGTTCTTCGTCAGCGCAGCCATTGCCGCCGGCTGCAGATCAGCCATCTGCAGGAGTTCGCGCATTCAAATCGCGAGGAACTGTACGACCAGTATGAGAACCAGACCGCGCAATTGCCCCTGTGCTACGCCCTCACCGCCATCAAGCGCCCGGCCTGACGGGCTGCCGGGCAGGCAAAAAAAAGCCCGCGAGGAGGGCGGGCCAAGGTGTTCACTGGAGTAGGTAGCCTTCACCCTATAGGTGAATAAGTGAAGGCCATGTGAAAACCGTGTCGCAAGAACGGATGCAGGCAGTTGTCAGCCTCTACGCACAAAAGTGCGCATGGTTTGTCCCGGGCCTGTGCTGAAACGGGTGGGCCGGGGCATGCCTTCATCTGCCGCAATAAACACGAAGTGATCCCCTTCCAATCGATAGCTGGCCGGCAACTGCTTGCCAGCATCCTCACCCATTGAATCCACCCAGGTAATGCTCTTGGGCATGGCCGTGGGGTCGAGGGTGAAGCTGCCCGCCAGCAACACCTCGCCGCTGGGTGTGACGACCTTGAACTGGTCGCCGCTGATGCTGGTAATCGCGCCTGGCGCGCTGTGCTCATCGGCCGGGTTGAGTACGCCGCTGTCTTCCAGTGCGGTTTGTTCCCAGGCTCCTTGAAGTGCCTCGAAATCCGAGTTTGAAACAGGTGTCATACAAATTCCTTTTTAGTCAGGCGCAACCAGTCAATCCCATGGATTGCCGATGCCTGGCGGCTCAACTGAGTAGCATTTTTTGAGAATTGTCTTAATTTTCAAGATTTCGTAGGAGATTTCATAATACCCCCCTCTATCTAGCGCTATTTTGTGCCCTGTTTTGTACGCAGGTTATTACATATTCGTTTGCGGGCAGCGCCTCGGCAACGACATTGACGTATCTGAAAGAAAACAATCCTCAATTGCGTGGGACTTTTCCGAGTTTGCGGTGGTCCGAGGACTATCCGCAGACCTTGTGTCTTGTGTGCAGGGCGTTGTCCCTGGTTTTCAAGCGGTTATTCAGTCCTTCATGAATAGATTTGGCCGTTGATTATCGACTTTTTAAGGTGCTTCAATTTTGAATAAAGTTACTCGCTTCCCGGCTGACACTGCAGCGGACGAAATTGATCTGCTTGAGCTTTGCCACGGTATTTGGCAGCAAAAAAAGTGGGTGCTGGGATGCACGTTTCTGGCCGGAGTTCTGGGGTTAGGCTACGCCTATCTTGCGCCGCGGGAGTATCAGGTCAGTAGCGTGCTACGTCCCGCCGCCATTAACGAACTTGATGCACTTAACCGATCTGAAGTCTATAAGCTCCCCCCCACCGACGCCCTCAACAAAGTGGGGGCGCAGCTGGACTCCTACGAAGCGCGTCTGGGGTTCTTCAAGTCGCATGAGGATTTGTTCAAGGCGTTCCAGAAAACCGGGCAAAGCCTCGAGCAGAGTTTCGAAGAGTTCAACCGGAACTCCATCAGCCTGAGCCTGCCCGACCCGAAAAAAGCCGATTCCCTGAGTAGTTATATCCGCCTCGAGCTGCAGTACCCAACAGGCATTGATGGGGTGGCTATTCTCAACGGTTTTGTCGACTACGCGATTGATTCGGAACGTGCCCAGGTCGGCGCCGACCTGAAAGTGATTGTCAATAACCGCCTGAACGAACTCAAGGGCAAGATTGACGCGGCGCGCTCCAACTACGAAACCGATAAGGAATCGAAGATCGCCAAACTACTTGAAGCCGACAGGCTCAAGCGGGCCCAGTTGGAGGATGAATTGGTTGCTCTGCGCCTACAGATGAAAATGGAGCGCACCAACCGGCTGGCAGAGCTCGCCGAGGCCATTTCCATCGCCAAGTCTATGAATATCAGGACACCGACCACGCCCTCGTCGATGGCGGATGCCTCGCGTGGCGGTTCGAACCAAGTCATGCGCACCGAGGTCAATAATCAGCAAATCCCGATGTACTTCCTGGGAACGGAGGTTCTTGAGGCGGAACGCACGGCCTTGCAGGCCCGCACTAATGATGACTTTACCAATAGCCGCGTTGCGCAGATTGGCAAAGAGTTGCAGATGTTGCAGGTTAACCGTGAAGTGGAAGTGCTGAAAAAACGTGGGAATGAAGACATTTTCTTGCAGGATGTCGAACCGCTACGAGCAGAAGTCGCGCGGCTGCGCAGCCTCAATATCGACATGAGCGGCCTGAAACTGGTCACCATTGACCGCCTTGCCCAAGAGCCTCTGGCCCCGATCAAGCCAAAAAAACCGATGGTCATTGCCATGAGCCTGGCGGCGGGGCTTATCTTGGGTTTACTGATTGCGATGGTCCGTTATTTCATCCTCGCGCGGCGTCCGTTTGCCGGTTATTCGCCGCCGGATGACTATTCGACCCTCCCTCGCAGTCGCAGTAAGGATACGCCGCAGATTTGAGACGTCCGGTGCGCAAGCTTGTGTCTGACAAGCTTGCCGGCATCCTTCCCGGCACACTCAGTGGACACCTTTTCACAATTCTTAGTTAACCTTTGGTTACAAAGTGTGGCTAAAATAACTGCCAATGGCCCTGACCGGTTTGTCACCCAGCCCGTCGTGCCGTCTGTTTGTAATTTGTGATTTCAGGTGCTGCATCTTCAATCCTCGGCCGTCGTGGGTACGCGGGAGCAGCCTGTTCTCTTCTGACTTGTGACGAATACCTTGAAACTCATCATTGTTGCTCTCTACGTTGCCTCCATTGCGTATGTTCACCTGCGTGGCCGGGTGCGACACAAGCTGGGCCGTCAGCTCAGCGATCACTCGACCTTCCTGGCTCCGGTGAACTGCTTTCTTTATCTTTTTTCCAAACTGCCCAGCCGGCCGTACCTGTCTGCCAGTGACTTTCCAGACCTGAGTCCGTTGCAGGAACATTGGGAAGAGATTCGCCAGGAAGGCCAGAACCTGCTGCGCGCGGGCGAGATCAAGCGCTCCGACCAATACAACGATGTGGGTTTCAACTCGTTCTTCAAGTCGGGCTGGAAGCGTTTCTATTTGAAGTGGTACGGCGACAGTCATCCCTCCGCGATGAAGCTGTGCCCGCGTACTACCGAGCTGGTGCAAGGCATCGGTTCGATCAAGGCCGCGATGTTCGCCGAGCTGCCCCCGGGCTCCAAGCTGGTACGCCACCGTGACCCGTATGCCGGTTCGTACCGTTACCACTTGGGTCTCGATACGCCGAATGACCCTGGCTGCTACATCAACGTGGACGGTGAAAGCTACTATTGGCGCGACGGCGAACCGGTGATGTTTGACGAGACGTTCATCCACTACGCTGAAAACACTACGCAGCAAAACCGCATCATCCTGTTCTGCGACATCGAGCGCCCGATGAAGTACCGCTGGGCGGCCGCGTTCAACCGTTGGTTCAGTCGCAACGTGATGGCGGCGGCGGGCTCGCCCAACGATGCCGGCGACAAGACCGGGGGCTTGAACCGCGCCTTTACCCGCCTGTACAAGATTCGTCTGCGGGGCAAGGAGTTGAAGAAACGCAACCGTACGCGCTACTACCTGGAAAAGTGGGCGATCTTCGCCGGCCTGGCATTGCTCTTCATATTGATCTGAACGTTACAGCGCAGCGCATCAGCCTGGCGGATGCGCTCCCAGCTTGTCCCACATCTTCTTGCTGATCTTCTGCCGATTGGCATAACCCGCCCACGGGTCTTTCTTCAACCCCTGCAAGCGCTCATGCAGGTTGGCCACTGTCCATTGCTGGGCGCCGTGCAAACCCTTCAATTCATCAAGGCTTACCGGCACCGACACCGGCAGGCCAGGCCGGGCCCGTACCGAGTAGGCCGCCACCGTACTGGCGCCCCGGGCGTTGCGCAGGTAGTCGATAAAGATCTTGCCCACGCGGTTTTTCGGGCCTGAGGTCGCGGTAAAACGCTCTGGCAACTGTTGCGTGATGAACTGGGCGATCGCTTTGGCAAAGGCCTTCACCGTGTCCCAGCTGTCCCGGCGCGCCAGGGGCACCACAAGATGCAGGCCTTTACCACCGCTGGTCTTGACGAACGCTTCGAGCCCCAATTCATCCAGCACCGACAGGGTCAATTGCGCCGCTTCCAGCATGCTTTTCCACGGCAGTGCCGGGTCCGGGTCCAGGTCCAGCACAAACAGGTCGGGGGTTTCTATCTTGTCGGCGGTGGCGCCCCAGGTGTGTAACTCGACGGTGCCCATTTGTACGGCACCGATCAGTGCGGCCGGGCTATCGATTTCCATCAGTCGCGCATGGCCGGGGTCCAGGGCCTGGGGCAACTGCTTGATATTCGGGATGGCGAGGCGCTCGCAATGTTTTTGGAAGAACTGTTCGCCGCCAATGCCTTCCGGTGCCCGCAACACGGACACCGGGCGGTTGCGCAGAAAGGGCAGGATCCATTCGCTGATGCCTTCATAGAACTGCGCCAATTGCAGTTTCTGTGTGCCGCTTTGCGTGTCGATGATCCGCTCGGGATGGGTAATCTTTACCTTGGCTACGGCGCTGGTATCTGCGGCTTTTTTGCGGGGTTTTTCCTTCAGCGACTTGGCGGCCCGTGGCTGCTCATGAACAATCTGCTCTGCCGGTTTATCGGTGCGCAACCCGACAAACGCCGCCTGGCGCACCACGCCTTCGCGGGTCCACTCGGCAAATTGCACTTCACCCACCAAGAGTGGCTCAACCCAATGCACGCCACGCGCCTGTGCGCTGGCCAGCGGTTTGGCCAGCGGTGAAGCCTCGCGTTGCAGCGCCTTCAGTTGTTCGCTGATGCTTTTCAGCGCTGCCTGGTCAAAGCCTGTTCCAACGCGCCCGGCATACACCAGGCCGGCCTCTTGATTGACTGCCAGCAACAGCGCGCCAAACCCGCTGCGTGAACCCTGCGGGCGGGTGAACCCGACAATCACGAACTCCTGGCGCAGGCGGCACTTGAGCTTGATCCAGTCCGGGCTGCGTCGGCATCTGTAAGGGCTGCCGGCACGCTTGCCGATTACGCCCTCCAGAGCCAGGTCACAGGCGCTTTCGAAGATATCCCGCTGGCTGGCGGCAAAGGACTCGGAGAAGCGCAGCAACTTGTTTTTGCTGCCGCCGAGCGCATCCTTCAGCGCGGCGCGGCGTGCTTCGACGCCTGCTTCTCGCTGGTCGCGGCCGTCAAGAAACGGCGCGTCAAACAGGTAATAGACAATGTCCAGGCTGCGACCGATATCGAAGGCGTTTTGCAACGCCTGGAAATCCGGCAAGCCTTCAGCATTCAGGCTCACAACCTCGCCGTCGAGCCAACTGTCCTTGAGCTTCAATGCCTCCAGCGCCTTGGCCTGGCGCGGCAGGCGGTCGGTCCAGTCATGGCCGTTGCGAGTGAACAGCCGGACCTCGCCGTCACGGATACGCGCCAGGATCCGGTAACCGTCGAACTTGATCTCGTACACCCAGTCGCCCTCCGGCGCACGGTCTACCAGGGTCGCCAACTGTGGCGTGAACTGGTCGGGCAGGGCGGTTGTGGGTTTGCGGGTGGTTTTCTTCGCGGCGACGGGCTTTTTCGCACGGCCTACCGTGGCATCACTCAGCACGCTTTTCGGCTCGGCCTGGACCACATCGTAATCAGCTGCCGGGCGGGCCTGTGGGTCCTTCTCCTTGATCAGCAGCCATTGCTCCTTGTCCCCGCTGCCCTTGAGCCGCGTGCGTACCAGCGTCCAGTCGCCAGCGAGCTTTTCGCCGACCAGGGTGAATTTCAGCTTGCCGGCTGCGTAGGCTTTGCGCGGGTCGTCGTGGGGTTGCCACACGCCGCGATCCCAGACGATGACGTCACCGGCGCCGTATTGACCGGCGGGTATGCTGCCCTCGAAGCTGCCGTAGCCCAGCGGGTGGTCTTCCACATGCACCGCCAGGCGCTTCTGGCTTGGGTCGAGGCTGGGGCCCTTGGGCACCGCCCAGCTTTTGAGCACGCCGTCGAGTTCCAGGCGAAAGTCATAATGCAGGTTGCGTGCATCGTGCTTTTGAATCACAAATGACAGCGCCTGCGCCCGGTTCCGGCCGCGAGGCGCAGTGCCTGCGGGTTCGGCCGTTACATCGAAGTCGCGCTTGGCGTTGTAATCACTCAGGGGCTTGGCCATGGCGGTCTACCTCATGAAGCCTTGCTGGTTTTTTTCGCGGCAGGTTTCTTTGCCGGGGTTTTGCCCGCGGGCTTGCCGGCCAGGCTGCGTTTGAGCAACTCCGTAAGGTCGATCACATCGGCCGATTTACGCTCATCCACGCCCTCGCTGGGCTCTACGTCTTCGAGCTTGCCAGCCTTGGCCTTCTTCGCCACCAGCGCCATGATCTTGTCCTGGAAGCTGTCGCGGTATTCTTCAGGCTGCCAATCGGCGCTCATGTCTTCCACCAGCCGCTTGGCCATGTCCAGTTCGCCCTTGGCCAGGGTCGGCTTGGTCACGTCGCTGCCCAGCTCCAACTCATCCAGGCCGCGCACTTCGGCAGGCCAGCGCAGCATTACCAATACCAGCGCCGACTCCAGCGGCATCAGCGCCGCCAGGTGCTGCTTGGTGTGCAACACCACGTTGGCCAGCGCGACTTTGCGGGTTTTCTTCAGGGTTTCGCGCAGCAGCGCATAGACCTTGCCGCCGCGCTTGTCGGGCGCCAGGAAGTAGGGCGTGTCGATGTTCTGCAACGGGATCTGGTCGCTGGCCACAAACGCGATGATTTCGATGGTCTGGGTCGACTTGGGGTGGGCCGAGCGGATTTCGTCTTCGCTGAGGATCACATAGCGGCCTTTCTCGTAGGCCACGCCCTTGACGATATTGTCCTTGGTGACTTCCTTGCCGGTGGTCTTGTTGATGCGCTTGTAACCCACCGGGTCCATGCTGCGCTTGTCCAGCCAGTCGAAGTCGACGCCTTGGGAGGACGTCGCCGAAACCAGCGACACCGGGATGTGCACCAAGCCGAAACTGATTGCGCCTTTCCAGATAGCCCGTGGCATGTCGGTTCTCCTGATCGATGAGGGTCTTCAGGTGACACGGCGGATTCGCCAAAAGTTTCCCTGGCCGGCCGGCTGGCAGCGGGGTTTTAGACAGATCGTGTTACACCTGATGAGAAACTATTTAGTTACCAAAGCCGAACCCTAGGCGTAGCGTGTTATCGAAAGCACGTATTACTCGCGCCCAGAGAGGCTTTGTCATGAACACCCGTTTGCGTAACCTTGCCGTATTGGCGCTGGGCCTGGCCTTGAGTTCATTGGCACAGGCGCAAAACCTGCCCGGCAGCAACAATCCTTACAACGGCCCCATCCACCAGGCCAACCCCAATAGCATGCAGGGTACGCAGCCCAATGCGCCCGCTGCACGGGGCACCTTTATTCCCCCGGCGCAGCGGCCGCCTACCCTGCAAAACCGCGGCATCGGCAATAGCACCCAGCGCGGTAGCAGCGCGCAGACCCCGCCGGCCATTCAGCCCAAAGCTCCGACTCGCGACGCCAATGGCAATCGCGGCGATTGAGTGTGTAAAGACGATAAGGAATCCCACCGTATGCTTCTACGCAAAACCCTTCTAGCGACCTTCTGCGCGGCGGCCTTGCTGCCCTTGGCGCTGCCCGTTGCGGCTGCCGACACCCAGCAGTTCCCCAGCGAACAGGGGAGCATCACAGTCACCCCGATTGCCAAGGGCCTGGATCACCCGTGGGCAGTGGCGTTCCTGCCGGACAAGCAAGGGTTCCTGGTCACCGAGCGGCCCGGCAACCTGCGCTTTGTCAGCCCGGACGGCAAGCTGTCTGCGCCCTTGAGCGGCGTGCCGAAAGTATTTGCCAAAGGGCAGGGCGGTTTGCTCGACGTGGTGCTGTCGCCGGACTTCAAGCAGGACCGACTGGTGTACCTGTCTTACGCCGAAGGCGGCGGCAAGAACGGCACCGCCGGCACCGCAGTCGGGCGTGGGCGCTTGAGCGACGACTTGAGCAGCCTGCAAGACTTCAAGGTGATCCTGCGCCAGGAGCCCAAGCTGTCCACGGGTAATCACTTCGGCTCGCGGTTGGTGTTTGACCGCGATGGCTACCTGTTCGTGACCCTGGGGGAAAACAATGATCGCCCCACCGCCCAGGACCTGGACAAGCTGCAAGGCAAGGTGGTTCGGATCTTTCCTGACGGCCGTATACCCGAAGACAACCCCTTCGTTGGCCAGGAAGGCGTGCGGCCGGAAATCTGGTCCTACGGCCAGCGTAATCCTCAAGGCGCTGCGCTGAACCCGTGGAGCGGCACACTGTGGGAAAACGAACACGGCCCGCGTGGCGGGGATGAAATCAACATCATTGAGCGTGGGAAAAACTACGGCTGGCCACTGGCAACCCATGGCATCAACTATTCCCTGACGCCGATACCCGAAGCCAAGGGCAAGACCGCCGAGGGCACTGTGCCGCCGCACCATGTGTGGGAGAAATCCCCGGGGGTGAGCGGCATGGCGTTCTACGACGCCGATCGTTTCAAGGCTTGGCAGCACAACGTGTTTATCGGGGCACTGGTCAGCCAGGAGTTGATTCGCTTGCAGTTCGACGGTGACAAGGTCATCCACGAAGAGCGGCTGCTGGGCGGCCTTAAAGCGCGGATCCGCGATGTACGCCAGGGACCGGATGGTTACCTGTATGTGCTGACGGATGAGGATAAGGGTGTGTTGTATCGGGTAGGCCTGAACCAGGACTGACGTCGGCCACCGGGGTTATGTAGGAGCTGGCTTGCCTGCGATGGCATCAACTGGGTGTGCCTGATACACCGAGGTGTCTGCATCGCAGGCAAGCCAGCTCCCACAGAAAAGCCAGCTCTCACAGAAAAGCCCGCTCCCACAGGTGGGTAGCGTGGAGCCTACAACCCAAGCTCCGACAACCCCGGATGCTCATCCGGGCGCCGGCCCAGCGGCCAGTGGAACTTGCGCTCGCTTGCCTTGATCGGCATGTCGTTGATGCAGGCAAACCGGTTCGCCATCAAGCCGTTCTCGTCAAACTCCCAGTTCTCGTTGCCGTAGGAGCGAAACCAGTTGCCCGAGTCGTCATGCCATTCATAGGCATAACGCACCGCGATGCGGTTGCCGGTAAACGCCCACAACTCCTTGATCAGCCGATAATCCAGCTCCTTGGCCCATTTACGGGTCAGGAAGGCTTTGGCTTCTTCGCGGTTGTGAGCGAACTCGGCGCGGTTACGCCACTGAGTGTCCTGGGTATAGGCCAGGGACACCCGTTGCGGGTCCCGGGAGTTCCATCCGTCTTCGGCCAGGCGAACTTTTTCAATCGCCGATTCTCGGGTGAATGGCGGCAATGGCGGGCGGATTTCGCTATTGGATGACATGGAAACGGCTCCTGGACTGGTTTAAAAGTCGGTTCAAAGTTGCAATAAGGTTCGCGCCATGGCTTGCGCGTTATCGGCAGCGGTTGAATCACCCATGACCAGGGCAACGGTAATGGCGCCATCAATCAGGATCAGCAGGTGCGCGGCCTGGCGTTCCGGGTCGGGGGTGCCCTGTGCTTGACACAGTTCGAGGGCGTACTCGAACAGTTTCTGTTTGTGGGCCTTGGCCAGTTGACGCACCGGGTTTTGCGGGTCGCCGGTCTCGCCGCTGGTGTTGATGAACGCGCAGCCGCGAAAGTCGTCGGAGCCGAACCAGGCCTTCAAAGCGCTGAACACGGCCAGCAGACGCTCGCCGCTGGTGGTGTAGCGCTCAACTTCGGTACGCAGCCAGTGCATCCAGCGCTCGTCGCGGCGTTGCAAGGCGGCGATCACCAGTTCGTCTTTGTTGGCGAAGTAGCGGTAGACGCTCTTTCTGGAGACGCCGGCGGTCTTCACCAGAAGCTCCATGCCGGTGGCAGCAATGCCGTTTCGGTAGATCAGCTTTTCGGCAACGTCGAGGATAATGTCGCGAGTGATATCGTTCATGCAAACAACAGTAGAACGATCGTTCTCCTTTGGCAATTAATTATTTTTTACCCCCAGGCGGGAAGACCTGAGCCACCCCATGGTGTAAGCTCTTGAGTCCTTCGGATTCGACCCATTGCGAGCCTTATGCCGTCGTTATTCAAACGCTCCCTGTTGCCCAAGCTGCGCGGTTTTCCCCTCACGCCCGATGCCATCGACGTGCTGTCCGGTGCGGCCGAGTACCGCCGCTGCCTGTTGCAGAAAATCTCCCAGGCCACCCAGCGCATCTACATCGTGGCGCTGTACCTGCAGCAGGATGAGGCCGGGCAAGAGATCTACGACGCGTTGCACGCTGCCAAAGCCGCACGGCCCGGGCTGGATATCGTGGTAGTGGTTGACTCGCTGCGCGCCCAGCGCGGCCTGATCGGCGCGGGCAAGCAACCGGGTAACAGCGCCTGGTACCAGGCCATGACCGAGTCCCACAGCACCGAAGTGCCGGTGTACGGCGTGCCGGTGCAAACCCGCGAGTTGTTCGGTGTGCTGCACCTCAAGGGCTTTGTGATCGATGACAGCGTGCTGTACAGCGGCGCCAGCCTGAATAACGTGTACCTGCACAAGTTCGACAAGTACCGTTATGACCGTTACCACCTGATCCACAACAAGGCGCTGGCCGACTCGATGCAGCACCTGGTGGAGCACGGCCTGGTGGCCGCCAAGGCGGTGCATCGCCTCGACCTGCCCAACCCGCCGACCACCCGCAGCCTGCGCAACGACATCGGCGACCTGCGCAGCCGCCTGAAACACGCGGTGTATGACACCACAGCCGGGCAGTTGCCAAACGGCAACCTGTCGGTCAGCCCTTTGTTGGGCGTGTGCAAGAACAACCCGTTGAGCCGGGTGATCTGTGAGCTGATCGCCAGCGCCCAACACCAACTGACTATCTGCACCCCGTACTTCAACCTGCCGCTGCCGGTCACGCGGGAAGTCAACCGCGCCCTGGCGCGCGGGGTGAAGATCGACATCATTGTCGGCGACAAGACTGCCAACGACTTCTACATCCCGCCGAGCGAGCCGTTCAAGGTCATTGCTGCACTGCCGTATCTCTACGAAATCAGCCTGCGACGCTTCGCCAAGCGCCACCAGCGCATGATCGACAGCGGCCAGTTGAACCTGCACCTGTGGCGCGACGGCGATAACACCTACCATCTCAAGGGCATGTGGGTCGACCAGCGCTACACCTTGCTGACCGGCAACAACATCAACCCGCGAGCGTTTCGCCTCGACCTGGAAAACGCCTTGCTGATCGATGATCCGAAGGGTGAATGGGTAGGGCCTCGGCGTACCGAGCTTGCGGAGATTTTCCAGCACACCTCGCGTATCGAACGTTACCAGCAGTTGGAAACCCTGATGGAGTACCCGGCGGCCGTCGGCAAGTTCTTGCGTCGGGTCAGCCGGGTGAGGATCGAGCGGTTGTTGTATCGGATTTTGTAGAGGAAGGCCTCTTATCCGGCGTTTTCCACTTCAGCGAGAAACAGCCGCAATGTACAACGTGTCAATTGCTACGGCGTCATTTCTGCTGCCAGGCGGCGGTTCAATCTGGATCCTGAGAGAGCCAGGGCCGCCTTCTGATTCAGCGAGTGTGAAGGGGACGCTGATTGTTGCCTCAGATGCTTTTTTCAACTCTACAGACGCCAGCGTTCGCTGATCAAAATAAAGCGTATACCAGGCATCGACTGTGGCTTTGTATGTCAGTTGGAATACGTGTTCTTCGCCATGCTTCAGTGAAAAATGTTTGGTCAGGACGGCAATCGCTGATGGTGACGTTGGTCCCGGCTGTGCGTAATAACGCGACCCCTGCTTCACGATTTCCATTGGGTAGGCCGAGTCGGCGTACCAGCCATTCCATTCATCTTCATCAAATGTTGTCTCATCAATCAGTTTAGTGTTCATCACGAACTCCCTTGCGTTAGACGGAAGCGTCCCCTGTCATGAAGGTTGATTTTGTGTGGGCTGTCTACTGTCAAAGTTAACAGGTACCGACCTGCTTCCCCTGCGTCAGGGCGCGGGAGAAGCAGGCAGCATGCCAATCAGTTCAAGCCAAGCTTGCCACGCAAGGTGGACAGGTCTTCGGCCAGGGTGTTGACCGGGCCAACCAGGGCTTTACGGTCAGCTTCCTTGACCTTGTCGTAGGTCTCAAAGCCGCCATCCTTGGTTTTGTATTTGGCGAGGATCTTGTCCACGGCCGCGAAGTTCTTGTCGACTTTGGCGACGAACGCCTTGTCTTGCTTCTCGATCTGGGGACGGAACAGATCGACGATTTTCTTCGCGCCGTCGATGTTGCCCTGGAAGTCATACAGGTCAGTGTGGCTGTAACGGTCTTCTTCGCCGGAGATCTTGGTCGCCGCGACTTCTTCCAGCAGGGCAGCAGCACCGCCAACCACTTTTTCTGGCGGGAAGGTCAGGCCGTCAACCCGGGTTTTCAGGTCGAGCACGTCGCTGTTGAGCTTGTCAGCCAGCGCGTCCAGGCCTTTGGTGGTGTTCTCGGAGAACAAGGTGTACTCGATGCGGTGGAAGCCGGTGAAGTCTTCGGCTTTCACGCCTTTTTCGTGGTCGTCAACGCGGGAGTCGATGGATGCGTCGAGGTCGCTGAACAGCTCGGCGATCGGCTCGATGGACTCATAGTGAACGCGGGTGGGTGCGTACAGCTTCTTGGCCGTCGCCAGGTCGCCTTTTTTCACGGCGTCGGTGAACGCCTGGGTCTGGGTGACCAGCTCACCGATTTCTTCGGTGACGTAGATCTTGTAGTCCGACACCGGCCCTACCAGGTCCAGCGGCGCGGTGGCGGCGAAGGCTGCCAGCGGCGAAAGGCTCATTAACAACGACAATGCGAGAGACGACTTCTTCATGGGACGATTTCCGCTCTGGGGTTTGTTTTAGGTATTGGCAGTGGTTTGTGGATGTGTCGCATCAAGCAGCGTGCGCCCGATGAAATCCTGGGCCCCGGTGACGCCTGGCAAGGTGAAGAAATAACCGCCGCCAACCGGCTTCAGGTATTCCTCCAGGGGCTCGCCGTTGAGCCGGGTTTGTACGCTGATAAAGCCTTTCTCCAGGTCAGCCTGGTAGCAGATGAACAACAGCCCCATGTCCAACTGACCGTTTTTATTGACGCCGTTGGAGTAGTTGAACGGCCGGCGCAAAATCAGGTTGGCCTGAGTCTGTGCGGTGCGCGGGTTGGCCAGGCGGATGTGGGCATCGAGCTTGGTCAACTTGCCTTCCGGGTCCTTGGCATAGTCCGGGACCTGGGTTTCTTTCTGGCCGTCCATGGGCGCGCCACTGGTCTTGACCCGGCCAATGATGCTTTCTTGCTCTTGCAGGGGCGTGCGGTCCCAGCGTTCGACGAAGTTGCGGATGATCCGCACCGCCTGGTAGCTGCCGTTGGCGGCCCAGGCCGGTTCGTCGCTGCCGGGTTGAACCCACACAATCTGGTCCATCGCCTTGTTGTCGTTGGAGTTCGGGTTGGCCGAACCGTCGCGAAACCCGAGGAAGTTGCGTGCGCTCTGGGCAGGCTCGCCTGGGCGGGCAGGGGCCTGGGGCGGCACGCTGCCTTCCTGTTTCCAGCGCACCAGCAGCAGGTCCGGCAGGTTCTTCACGATGTCGCGCAGCGCGTGGATATTGGTGTCTGGAGTGTTGGAGCTGAACTGCAGGCTCAGGTCGCCGTGGCACTGCGCCGGTTCCAGCGCATCGTTGGGGAAACCGACCATGCGGATCAGGCGCTTGGGCTTGGCCGCGGCCAGGCCGAAGCGCTCGTCGAACAACGATTCGCCGACCGATACGGTGATGGTCAGGTTATCCGGCGTGACCACCGGACCGAGGATGCCGGAGTCGGTGGGTGGCAGTTTCGGGTCGACTTGCACCACGGTGCCGCCGGTCATCAGGAACGCGATGCGCTCGTTCAAGGTGCGCAACAGCCGTTCCAGGTCTTCGCGGTCGCTGGCCAATACGTCGAACGACACCAGCATGCCGCAAGCCGGGCGTGGGGTGACGATGCCGGTCTGGTGCTTGCCATGGTAATCGTGGTGGTCCTGGGTTTTTTCACTGCTCGGTGCGGTGGTGACTTGCGCGGCAGCGTTGGCAGCCATCGCCGGGCAGCTCAGGCTTGCACCTGCAATCGCGGCGCCGGTGGCGGCCATGCCCAGCAATACACGACGACGCTGGGAGGAAAATTGTTCTGAATCACTCATGTCTACGGTCGTCTTCACTTCAGGCCGGAAAGGCCAAGGGCTGGGTCGATTCCATCGAGTGCAACGGCCAGAGCCTTGGCCTTGTCGGCGATCTGCTTGCGCTGATCGGCCGTGACGCTGTCATACGAGGCGTAGCGGCCATCGACTTTCAAACCGTTGAGTTCGGCGTCGAAGGCGGTGATTGCACTGTCGATGCCTGGCAGCAATTGCGCGGCGGATTTGGTCAGCAGTGGGCGCATCAGGTCGACCACCTTGCGGGCGGCGTCCAGGTTGGCGGCAAAACCGTTGAGGTCGGTATGGCTGTAGCGCTCTTCCTCGCCGCTGGCGGCGCGCACGTCGGCCAGACTGTTGAGGTTGCGCACCACAATGCTCACCAGTTGCTCCGGTGGCAGCGACTGGGCCAGCAGCTGTTGCTTGAGGCTGGTGACATCGGTGACCAGGCGCTGGGCAATCGGCGCCAGGCCGTCGAGGTTGCGTTGCTGGAACAGGCCGTACTCAAGACGGTGGAAGCCGCTGAAGTCCGGGTCTTGCTCGCGTTTTTCAAAGTAGTCGGCGCGAGCGTTGATCGCGTTGTCCAGTTCCGCCAGGCGCTGCGAGGCCGGGGCCAGGCGCTGGTATGCCTCGCGGGCCGGCACGTAAAGCGCCTGGGCCTGGGCAAGGTCGCCGGCTTCGATGGCCTGGTCTAGCGCCGTAACGGCCTTGACCAGAGCGCTGCCCTGGCTGCTCAGGTACACACGAAACTCCGACAGCGGGCCGATAAACGCCACCATCGACGGTTTGGCCTTGGCTTGCGCGTCCGACTCGGCCGTTGGCGTCACGGTCAAGGTGCCGCGCGGGTTGCTCAACAGGCCGCAGGTGATCTGGTAGTCGCCGGGCAGTAAGTTGGCGTTGATCACCTGGCTCAGGCCCGGGGCGATGTTTTCTCGCTCTTCGACCACCAGCACGCCGTCGAGAATTTCCCACTCCACGGCCCGGTCCGAGCGGTTGATGATGCGGAAACTGGCATGTCCTGCCGGGACCGTCAGCGCATTCGGCTCGCAGCTGTGGGCGTGGATGGTCACTGCGATTTCATTGTGGTTGGCCTGGCGCTTTGAGGCGGCCAGTTGCGAGGCGTAGTAGAACAGGCCACCGGCGGCGATCATCACGACCACCGAGCCGCCCACCGCCCAGCGCAAGGCGCGGGAAGGCGGAGCCGGTTGAGGGGTTTGGTTGGACAAGAGGCGGTCCTTACTGGCTGGAAACGGAGGATGTTGTGCGGGGTGCCGGTTTGTTTGGCGGTGCCGGCAGGAAGAACATCACCAGGGCCACCACCAGGTAAATCAGGTAGGCCCCGAGGGTGCTGACGGTCGGTGCGTCCTGATAGCCGAACATCCCGGCCAGCACCGAGCCCAGCGGGCCATCCATCGGTAGCGTTGCGCTGAAATCGAACAATACGGTTTGCAGGTGGTTCCACACCCCGGCTTCGTGCAGGGCTTGTACCGAGTTGGCGAGGATGCCGGCGGCGACCACCAGGATGAACAAACCGGTCCAGCGGAAAAACGCACCGAGGTTCAGGCGCATGCTGCCGCTGTAGATCAAAAAGCCGACGATGATCGCCAGGATCAGGCCGAGCAGGGCGCCAATCGGCGCGCCCGGGCCTTCGCTTTGCTGGAACACGGCCAGCAGGAAGAACACCGTTTCGAGGCCTTCACGGGCCACGGCGAAGAACACCATGGCGATCAGCGCCGTGACCTGGTGCTTGGACCCGGCCAGGGCGTGATCAAGGGATTCATGCAGCGAATGCTTGATGGAGCGCGCCACCTTGCGCATCCAGAACACCATGGAACTGAGAATGCCCACGGCCACCAGGCCGACGATGCCTTCGAACAGTTCCTGTTGCTTTTGCGGGAATTCGGCACTGACCAGTTCCAGGCCACCGCCTACCAACAGCGCCAGGGCGGCTGCCAGAAAGACGCCTATCCACACTGCAGGCATGTACTGGCCACGGCCGGTTTGCTTGAGGTAGCTGGCAATAATGCCAACGATCAAGGCGGCTTCTATGCCTTCGCGCAGCATGATCAAAAAGGGAACAAGCATTCGGCACCGAATCACTACTAGATAGGATGCTAAGTTGTAACATAATGATACTCATTACTAAACAGCAAATATTGACCTTTACTGAACCTTGACTGAACGGTGGTGGCAAACCGCAACCCCCACTAGAATGCGCGGCATCGTTCCAGCAACCGGATTGCGCCATTTCCCATGTCGGAAAAAGACACCATTTCCATCCATCTAGTGCGCGAAGCCCTGTTGCAGAGCTGCGCGCCGGGTGCGGCGACCGACGAAGTATTGACCAAGGTCGGGATTGATCCGGCGCTGCTCGAACAGCCCGCCGCACGCGTTCCGGCCGCGGCTTATGCGCGTTTGTGGCGCTTGCTGGCACGGCGCATGGACGATGAATTTTTTGGCATGGACCCGCGCAAGCTCAAGTCCGGCAGCCTGGAGTTCCTTTGCCGCGCCTCCATGGCACAACCAACCCTGGCCGCCGCGTTGGAAACCGGCCTGGGTTTTCTGTCGCTGATGCTCGAACGACTGCCTGCGCAGTTGGTGCACCAGCAGAGCCTGGCGGAAATTGTGCTGTGGGAGCCCGAGCCCGAGCCCAAGCGAGCCTTCACCTATTTTGCCTACTGGATGATCGTCCATGGCGTCGCCTGCTGGCTGGCGGGCCGGCGCATCCCGATCCTGGCAATCGAATTGCGCTGCCCGCAGCCGGCCTTCTGCGACGACTATCAAGTGATGTTCTCCGATAACCTGCGCTTTGACCGACCGCGCACCCGGATGATTTTCTCGGCCGACTGCCTCGACTTGCCGGTCAAGCGCAGCCCCGAAGAACTCAAGCGCTTCCTGGCCCAGGCGCCAGCGAACATTCTGGTCAAATACCGCGACCCCGACAGCCTCGCCACCCGCATCAAGGCCGACCTGCGGCACATGCCGGCCGACACCTGGCCGGAAACCGAAGGCCTGGCCACGTCCCTGTGCATTTCGGCCTCGACCCTGCGCCGGCGCCTGGCGGAAGAAGGCCAGACCTACCAAGGGCTCAAGGACAGCGTGCGCAAAGAGCTGGCGATCGTGTGGCTGGCCGACTCCGACATCAGCTTTGCCGAGATCGCCACCCGCCTGGGGTTTGCCGATGCCAGCTCGTTCCACAAGGCGTTTCGCAAGTGGTCGGGCTCCAACCCCGGCCACTATCGCAGCCTGATATTGAACGAAGCGTTGAGCCAATAGGTCACTGCCAAGCGATTCGCACCGTTTGACGGCTTATCCATGGTTTTAATGATCTGGGTCACTTTGCTGCGCCGCAGTGCGTGTGATATTCGGCGCCACCGCTACATCGCTCGTTTCCTGACGCAGCCTGATCGGCACTTGTCGCGATCATCGTCTACGCCATTTCCCTCATTCAAGAGCAGGATTTCATGGCACTTCACAGAACCGTTGAGACTCAAGACCAAGCCATCGAAGACGTGTATTCGAGTGGCTCTGCCCAGCACAAACTCCCTAAATATCGCCTTCCGGACCATTCGACTACACCGTCTGCCGCCTACAACCTGGTGCGCGACGAGTTGCTGCTGGACGGCAACTCCCGGCAAAACCTGGCGACGTTCTGCACCACCTGGGTCGAGCCCGAAGTGCAGCAGTTGATGGCTGATGCCCTCGACAAAAACATGATCGACAAGGACGAGTACCCGCAGACCGCCGAGATTGAAAACCGCTGTGTGCACATTATTGCCGACCTGTGGCACGCGCCGAAGTCCTGGCAAACCGTTGGCTGTTCCACCACCGGCTCCAGCGAGGCCGCAATGCTCGGCGGCCTGGCCCTCAAGTGGAGCTGGAAAAAGCGTCGGGAAGCGGCGGGGTTGCCCACGGACAAACCGAACTTCGTGTGCGGCCCGGTGCAAATTTGCTGGAAAAAATTCGCCCGCTATTTCGATGTGGAAATCCGCGAAGTGCCGTTGCGCGGCGATGCCCTGGGCCTGCGCCCTGCTGATTTGCGTGAGTATTGCGACGAAAACACCATCGGCGTGGTCGCGACCCTTGGCGTGACCTTCACTGGGATCTACGAACCGGTCGCGGCCCTGGCAGCCGAGTTGGACTCGATGCAACGTGACCTCGGCCTGGACATCCCGATTCATGTCGACGCGGCCAGCGGTGGGTTTATCGCCCCGTTCATCCAGCAGGAACTGCAATGGGATTTTGTGATCGAGCGCGTCAAATCGATCAATGCGTCCGGTCACAAGTATGGCCTGGCGCCGCTGGGCGTAGGCTGGGTGATCTGGCGCTCCACTGAAGACCTGCCCGAAGAGCTGATTTTTTACGTCGACTACCTGGGCGGCAATATGGCCACCTTTGCGCTCAACTTCAGCCGCCCCGGTGGTGAAATCATCGCCCAGTACTACAACTTCCTGCGGCTGGGCCGCGACGGCTACACAAGGATTCAACAAGCGTGCTCGGATACGGCGCAGTGGCTGGCCTCGGAAATCACCAAGTTTGCCCCGCTGGAACTGGTGTACGACGGCAAGGACGGGCTGCCGGCGGTCTGTTACAAACTCAAGGACGGCATCGACCACGGTTTTAGCCTCTACGACCTGTCGGAGCGCGTGCGTATGCGCGGTTGGCAGATTGCGTCCTACCCACTGCCTTCCGACCGCCAGAACATCGTGGTGCAGCGCATCCTGGTGCGCCACGGTGTGAGCCGTGATCTGGTGGCGCTGCTGCTCGATGATCTGCACAAGGCCGTCACCTATTTGCAGAAAAACCCGGTGGAGCATTCCGATGCAGGCCCAAGCTTCAGCCATGGCGCCATCGCCGACCCCGTGATCCCGGCCGACACCCCGAACCTCGACTGAACGCACTGAACACCCACCGGGCCTTGAGGCCCGGTGCCTTTAGCGTTGCATCGCCAGGTACGAATCATCGTGACTGCTTTCTTTACTTTCCTGCACGACAACCCCTACATCCTGCTGTTCCTGGTGGTTGGCCTGTCCGTCTGGGTCGGGCGCGGCACCATCAAGGGCTACGGCCTGGGCGCGGTGGCCGGGGCCATCGTTATTGGCTGTGCGATTGCGACGTGGGCGTCTTACTACGGCGTGCATTTCGAACTCGATAACTTCACCAAGAGCTTGTTTTATTACCTGTTCATGTACGGCGTGGGGCTGCGCGTGGGGCCTTCGTTCATCAACAGCCTCAAGGGCGACGGCCTGAAGTTCACCTTCCTGGCGATTCTGTCTTCGTTCCTGGGGTTGGGCATCGTGGTGCTGGGGGTGCGCTTGCTAGCGCTGCCGGTGGGCGCCGCGGGCGGGATTCTCGCCGGCTCGCAAACCATGTCGGCAGCCATTGGTTCTGCCGAACAGGCGATTACCTCGGGCGTGGTGCCGCTGCCGCCGGGCACCACTGCGGCGGCGGCCACCGCGATGATCGCGCTGTCTTACGGCATCACCTATATCTGGGGCACGGTCGGCATCATTTTGATCTGCAAATACCTGCCGCGCTGGTGGGGCGTAGATGCGCGCAAGGCGGCCAAAGCGTTTGAGGTGGAGCACGGCGTACCGAATGTCGACGATGCCGGACTGAGCGGTTACCGCCCGTTTGACCTACGGGCTTATCGGTTGGTGAACGCGGAACTCGTGGGGCAGAGCATCGCGCAGTTTCGCGAGCGCTTTGCGCTGTACCAGATCGAGAATGTCGAACGGGGTGACCAATTGCTGGGGGCCGACCCTGCGTTGGTGTTGCAGTTGGGCGACGTGATTGCCCTAGGCGGCAGCCTGGATGCGCTGACCGACCACATGGGGCTTATCGGGCCGGAGGTGCCGGATGCACGGGCGCTGAATATACCGCTGGACGAAGCGGTGATCCTGGTCACGCACAAGGACGCAGTGGGCAAGGCACTGAAGGAATTCAGCCAGTCATCGATTGCCGGGCAGGTGCAGTTGGTGGGCATTGAGCGGGGCGGTGCGCCGATTCCGGTGGGGCTGGAAACCCGTCTGCAACGCCTGGATGTGCTGCACCTGATCGGGTTGCGCAGTGCCATCGACAAGGCTACGGCGTTGTTGGGCAAGGCGGGGCGGGCGAGTACGGCCACCGACTTGCTCACACTGTCGTTGGGCATGGTGCTGGGGTTGTTGATTGGCCTGATTCAGGTGCCGGCGTTCGGTGCGGCGGTGGGCCTGGGGAATGCGGGCGGGTTGCTGGTGTCGGGGATTATCGTCTCGTCGCTGGTGTCGCGGGTGCGGTTTTTCGGCAATACGCCGAATGCGGCGCGTAACATTCTCGAGGACATGGGGTTGATCTTCTTTGTCGCGATTGTGGGCGTGAATGCGGGGGCGAACCTGGTTTCGCAGATCAGTGCGATCATTGCGTTGAAGATCTTTTTGTTGGGGTTTGTGGCGTGCACGATCCCGCCGTTTATTGTTTGGGCGGTGGGGTTTCATGTGTTCAAGATCAACCCGGCGATTCTCATGGGCGGGGTGGCCGGGGCGCGCAGTCATTCGGGGCCGGCGCGGGAGGCGGCCAAGGAAATTGACAGTACGGTGCCGTGGATCGGGTTTCCGGTGGCGTATGCGGTGTCGGGGATTTTGCTCACAGTGTTTGGGTATTTTGCCATGGTGCTTGCGCGGTAATGGCTGCCGACCACGGCCCACGGTAGGAGCTGGCTTGCCGGCGATGGCGTCAACCGGGTGTACCTGATACACCGAGGTGCCTGCATCGCCGGCAAGCCGGCTCCTACAGCTTTTGCCCGTGCTTTTAACACTCAGGCCGCCGTGCTAGCCATACTCAAATCGCACGCAACGCCAGAATCGCCAGATACAACAGCACCACACCACAAGCACCATAGCTGACCCTCTGCCACATCGGCGACGCATTGCGGCGCAACAAATTGACCAACGCCGCAATCAGAAAACACGACATCACCGACGCCAACATAAACCCCGCAAAAAACATCAACGTCTGCCCATGGCTCGGCGTGGCCCCGACTATCCCCGACAGCGCACTACCCAGCGCGCCCCAATAAACAATGTTCTTCGGGTTAGCCAGGGAAATGGCCGCCCCTACCGCCAGCGCATTCCGCCCGGACCTGGCCGGCGCACCGTCGGCTTCCGGCAAGCGCCAGGCATCCACCAAACTGCGCCCCCCAAGCCAGGCCAGATACAACCCGCACACCGCCGTCAGCGGCACCCGCACCGACTCATGCTGAATCAACAACGCCATGCCCGTAAGGCCAATCACCGCCCACACAGCATCCCCCACCAGTGAGCCAATCTGCACCAACAACGCCGGTGTAAACCCGTGCAGCAGCCCACGCCGCAGGGTCTCCGCCAGCACCGCCCCCGGTGACAGGCAAAACACAAAACCAAACACCAGCGCCGAAAAAAAGATCGTCAACATGCGCAATACCACTGTAGGAGCGAGCTTGCTCGCGAAAAACTCACAGACACCGCAGCGCGCCAGGTTCCTCGCATCATCTTCGCAAGCAAGCTGGCTGCTACAGTGAACGCCGATAGTTTGGGCAAGTGGCCGTAACGCGTCTTGAACCAGATTGCGCTTTTCAGCCTTTGAGCACGCTTTGATAGCGACCCGGCGTAATGCCGTAGGCCGCACGAAAATGCCGGTTCAGATGGCTCTGGTCAGCAAACCCCAAGGTGTGGGCAACCTGCGCCGCCGCAACGCCTGAGCGCAGCAGACCCTTGGCGCGCCGGGTACGCAATTGCATCGCCCACTGGCGCGGACTGAGCCTGGTGTCTTTCTGAAAAGCCCGCAGCAGATGGAATTTCGACAGGCCCAACTCTTCACCCAGGGTGTCGAGTGCCACGGCCTGATGCAGGTTTTCAGCCAGCCACTCCTGGGCCTTGATCACCAGCCCACGCCCGACCGCAGTGCTACCGGGCAAGCGCACGCCGCTGCAACTGACCACGTCGCCAAGCAGTACAACCAAGGCGTCTTCACTCAGCGCCCGGGCCAGCGGATCGGCACTTAACGAACCTTCAATCGCGCCGGCAAGTTTCATCGCCAGTTCCGGCTGGAAGCACAGCGAGCGGTCGAATTCCAGGTGCGCCAGCCCCAGGTCAGTTGCCAACTGATCAGCCCCCGCATACAGGCTGACAAACCGCCACGGCTGACCCTCGGCCGCGCCGCCGCCCTGAATCTGCCCGGGGTTGTACAAGGTAATGCTGCCGGGCCCGGCCACGAATGTACGGCGGTCGAGCCACACCTGTTCCTCACCGAGCAGGTTGACACCGATCACGCATTCATCATGGCTGTGGCGGGCAAACGTCAGGCCGGTGCAGGCGGTACTGCTGACTTCGTAGTTGCCCAGCCAGGCATGCAGCATGGAACTCATTGAAATGGCTCGCAGTGACGGTGCACGCGAGCATACGCCGCAAAAGGCCTTTAGATCGACCGTTGATTGACTCGTTTCGACAGCGCCTCGCTACTCTCTTTGCGCTCCGAATAACGGTCCACCAGGTCTGGGCGATCACGCAGCAGCAGAGTGAACTTCACCAGCTCTTCCATCACATCCACCACGCGGTCATAGAGTGCGGACGGCTTCATGCGGTCCTGATCATCGAACTCCATAAAGGCCTTGGGCACCGACGATTGATTGGGGATGGTGAACATGCGCATCCAGCGTCCCAGCACCCGCAACTGGTTGACGGTATTGAACGACTGCGAGCCGCCGGACACCTGCATTACCGCCAGGGTTTTGCCCTGGGTTGGACGTACTGCGCCGAGGGCCAGTGGCACCCAGTCGAGTTGCGCCTTAAACACCGCCGACATCGAGCCGTGGCGCTCCGGTGAACACCAGACCTGGCCTTCGGACCACTGCATCAGCTCCAGCAGTTCCTGGACCTTGGGATGATCGCCCGGGGCATCATCCGGCAGCGGCAAACCCGACGGGTTGAAGATGCGCGTCTGGGCGCCAAAATGCTGCAACAGCCGCGCGGCTTCTTCCACCAGCAAGCGGCTGAAGGAGCGCGGGCGGGTGGACCCGTAGAGCAGCAGGATGCGTGGCGGTTGTTCAAGTTGCTGGGGCGGGGACAGGGTGTGGTTCAGGTTGGGCAGGGTGCTCATCAGGTTCTCCGGTTATAACGTGGCAATGCGATCAAGCTCGGCCTTGAGTTCGATGGGGTTCAGGCTGGCGAACGGGAGCTCGAAAAAAGCCCGGCAGCGGCGTTCGATGATCTCCAGGGTGGCGTGAAACGCGGCGTCGACCTGAGCCTCATCACCTTGCACATCGGACGGATCTTCAAGCCCCCAATGCGCATTGAGCGCCGGGCCGAAATACACCGGGCAGGCTTCGCCGGCAGCCTTGTCGCACACAGTGATAACGACGTCCGGCGGGCTGCCTTCAAAAGCGTCATTACCCTTGCTGTACAACCCTTCGGTGCTGATGCCCGCGGCTTTCAACGTGGTGAGGCTGCGGGGCAGCACCTGGCCCTTGGGGAAACTGCCGGAGCTGATAGCCTGGAAACCCTGCGGTGCCAAGTGATTGAACACCGCTTGCGAGAGAATGCTTCGGCAGCTGTTGGCGGTGCACATGAACAGGACTTTCATTGATTGGACTCCATCAGAAACTCAGGCGCAGGGCGAGGGCGGCGAGGGTGATCAGCAGCACCGGCAAGGTCAGCACAATGCCCACCTTGAAGTAGTAACCCCAAGTGATGGTGATGCCTTTGCGCGCCAGGATGTGCAGCCAGAGCAAGGTAGCCAGGCTGCCGATAGGAGTGATTTTTGGGCCGAGGTCGCTGCCGATCACGTTGGCGTAGATCATCGCGTCCTTGACCAGGCCCACCGCGTGGCTGGCCTCGATGGAGAGCGCACCGATCAGCACGGTTGGCAGGTTGTTCATCGCCGAAGACAGCAGCGCGGTGAGTACACCGGTGCCCAGCGCCGCGCCCCACACGCCATAGCTGGCGAAGGTATCGAGCCAGGTCGCGAGGTAGTTGGTCAGCCCGGCGTTACGCAGGCCGTAGACCACCAGATACATGCCCAGGGAGAAGATTACGATTTGCCACGGTGCTTCCTTCAGCACCTTGCGCGTGGAAATCCTGTGGCCCTTGGCGGCGATCACCAGCAGCAAGGTGGCGCAGGCAGCGGAAATCGCACTGATGGGAATGCCCAGCGGTTCCAGGGCAAAGCAACCCACCAGCAGGATGCCCAGCACCCACCATCCGGCGCGGAACGTCGCCCGGTCATGGATCGCACTGGCAGGGTCGTCGAGGTCTGCCGGGTCATAGGTTTGGGGGATGTCGCGACGGAAAAACCACAGCAATACCGCAAGTGTGGCGGCTACGCTTACCAGGTTCACCGGCACCATCACGGCGGCGTATTCGTTGAAGCCGATCTTGAAGTAGTCGGCAGACACGATGTTGACCAGGTTGGAGACCACCAGCGGCAGGCTCGCGGTGTCGGCGATAAACCCGGCGCCCATGACGAACGCCAGGGTCGCGGCCGGTGAAAAACGCAACGCCAACAGCATCGACATCACGATGGGTGTGAGAATCAACGCTGCGCCATCGTTGGCGAACAGCGCCGACACCAGCGCACCCAGCAGCACCATATACGCGAACAATCGCCGGCCGCGCCCATGGCCCCAGCGCGCCACATGCAACGCGGCCCAGGCAAAAAAGCCCGCCTCATCCAGCAGTAGGCTAATGATGATCAGCGCGACGAACGTCAAGGTGGCGTTCCAGATGATGTGCCACACCACCGGAATGTCGGCCAGGCTGATAACCCCAAGGGCCAACGCCAGGATCGCGCCCAGCGTGGCGCTCCAGCCGACGCCCAGGCCCTTGGGCTGCCAGATGACCAGGATGATGGTGAACAAAAAAATAGCAACGGCAACAAGCATAAGAAGCTCTCCGCAGGGTCAGCAGCAGGCGCTGGCCCGTTGTGGGCGGTCGCCCATGGTGTCCAGGCGCTGGGCGTCGGTTTTCAACCAGGCCTGGTTGGCTTGCAGCGTGGTGTCGAGCACCGCCGTCACCCATTCGGGCAAGGCCGGGTTGAGGCGGTAGTAAATCCACTGGCCCTGGCGACGGTCCAGCAGCAACCCGCAACTGCGCAGTTGCGCCAGGTGGCGGGAGATTTTCGGTTGGCTGTCGTCCAGAGCATGGATCAGCTCACACACGCAAAGTTCGCCTTCGCGCAGGATCAACAGCGCGAGGCGCGCGCGGGTGGCATCGGCCAGGCATTTGAAAACATTGGGCGGGGAAAAAAGATCTGACATGGTCAGCGCCTCTGAATATGCGGAAATCCGAATATACGGATAACCATATGTATTGGTCAAATCCTGTTTCGATTGATCTGCGTCAACGGCCCAACAATCGACGACAAGTGGTTGAAATTAAACTGAAACACAAATGTCCTAAAGTGCCCGCCCATTGGTGATGAAGGAAGAAAACGTGTGACCCGTGCCACTCGCAACCTGCGCAAGACCCTTGATTCCGTCGCGGACAATAACGAAACCGCGGCCTTTGACCTGATGCGCGCCGTCGAAAAACTCAGCGACGAAGTGCTGCGCCAGCGTCTGCTCAATACCATCCACCGGCTCAACCAGGACGCCCACGAACTGCGCGAAGCCCGGGAGGCGGTGGAGCGGGTGTCGGTGAAACTGGCCTGAATAAGGGCGCGTTTGCGAAAACATCCAGATACGGGGCTACAGGAACTGAAGCAGCACAAAATACCAACTGACGTGTGGTTTATATCCATACGTTAGAGAGGATTTTGTATGCCGCTAACAGGTCCTATCCCTGAACTGCGTTACGTAACGCTTGATATGAGCTCGAAAATAGATGCTTCGCGCACCATGTCCCCGCCTGTTTCTGCTGGGGTGCCAGCCAATGGCGCGCAAACAGCCACAGCAAGCATTCCAGGCGCCCTGGTTTCACGTCCGATCCAGGTCAAGCCCGCCGTCAAGGCCTATATAGAGAGCATGACGGATAAGTTTTTGACCCCGGGGCGAAACTCCGCAACCATCATTGCAGCGGCGATCAAGAATAAGTTTGGGCTGAGTATAAATCCGGACACAGCGCGCCTTGCGACGTTTACCTACGACATTGACCACGCCAAACCGCCCGGTGGCCGGATGCTTAATAACCAGTCATTAACCAATGCGGCGCTGCAGAATGTGCGCAGTATGAATACTGAAGATAAACTTTCAGCCGCCAAGCCAACCGTCGCTACGACGCTTCTTGCCGTGCTGGATAAGGTTTCGCCGCTGGCCTGGACGCTTCATCACATTGATGCAGACTATCGTTTGAGAGACGCCCACGAGTACATATTTAACGTGCCTGACCCCGATGCCCCGGGCGCTTATGAACCTTCAAACAGACTCGCGCTCAAGCCTGCCGATTTCCGGAGCCTGGTATGGGAAACGGCGTTGAGCGCGCCTTACAAAAGCTACCTGGACAAATTCTGGCCAGCCCACGAGGAGAGCTACACCCAGCTGAGTAAACTGGGTTTTTCGGTGGCTGCACAGAACCAGTTCAAAGAGGGCAGCTTGAGCAACCATGAACTGACCATGGCCCTGCAAGCCGCTGGCCTGGGCAATGAAAAGCGCCTGGAGGACGTTACCCTCGAGGATCTCAAGGCACCTTATTCCAAGGATCCCAATCTTGAGACGGGCTTGCTGTCTATCGACGGCGCACCCTCCACTGACTTGATTTATGTGACTGAAAAAAGCCCCCGGTTGAACGCCAGGGGCAAGAAAATTCATCACACACTGCTGTACATCCCGGGTAACGCTTCGCCCATCCATCGCTTTGATAGTGTCGGCCAGATGAAGACCTGGTTGGCCGACCAAGCGGCGGATGCGAATAAACGTGCGGTGCTTGCCACCCATTTTTCCAAAAATGACCAAGACAACAGGGTCTTTTCCGATGGCGTGAACCAGGCGCTCACGGGGCTGGGTGGTTGGACGGAGTCGCGAAGGCCCAACTCATGGGGATTTACCTCGCCGAATGCCTGGGACCCGCAACGCTACATCACCACCGAAGCTGTAACGGGTGACCCCTTTCACACCATGACCCAGCGGCAAAAAACGCGCTCTTATGCGGATGCCAATCATGAAATCGTCACTGACGGTGATGTGACCAAGTCCCGGGTGATCAATGTGGCGGAGGCAGCTGCGACGGCAGCCCTGATGCTGACGCCGTTGGCGATGGTCATCCCGGAGGTGGCGCTCGGGGTGGACGCGGTCTATCTGGCGGCGGGTGTCGCGGAAACAGCCGTAGGTGTTGACGATGCAATACACGGAAAATCGGCGGCATCTGACCGGATCGTATTTGGCCTGCTGAATGCTGCGCCGGTGCTGGTGCACGGCGTGCCAGGGTTGGGAAAAAGCCCCACAGCACTTGAGGCCGCCAAGTCGCAAGCGACAAAGCCTGGCCTTTCTTCAGCGCCTGCTTCGATTGAGTTTTACAAAGTCCTCGACAGCGAGGAAGGCGTTCGCGAAGCGCAGGTGATTGAGCTGGGGCCGAACCACCAGGCGCGCAGCGGTACCAAACGCAGCACAATGGAGGGCGCAGAAAGCGGCGCCACGTCCAAGGTTCCCAGGCTGGATACAGATGCCAGGGACCTGACAAAAATCAATGATCTGTTGTTCACCTTTGTCGACACGTATAACGGCCAGGAACGGCTCAATATTGTTGCCCATGGCCAATTGCAGGAGACCGGGGCAGGCGAGGCCGTGGCCGACATGTCTTATAACAACATGCGGTATAACTCCGATGAGTTGCTGGACATGCTCTGGGATAACAACGTCCAGACAGATCAGTACGCCAATATACGGTTATTGATGTGTAATTCGGGGACGGGCGGTGAAGCGTCATTTGCGGCGCAGTTCCAGAAAGAAGTGAATGTTCCGGTTAAAGCGTATGTAGGCAAAGTTAATGTAGACCTCAATATCAATGAGCTGGTATCGCTTTTTGATCCCGAAGTTCGCAAGCTCGGTGTTGTACAGCTTGAAGGGGTGCTTCCACACGCACGGCGGCACCGCGTAGCTAAACAAAACCCTTACTCGGCGGACCCCGCCGGCGAGGACTATAAGCACTACTTGGCGTACAACTACCAACCCGTCCACTTTCCTCCTCGGTCGGAAAACCCCAAGCTCCGTTCGGTAATGCCCTCGATGCCTGCACTTTAGGCACCCGCTTATTCTGCGGTGAAGGCCATGCCAGCACGATCATTCAAGACAACGCCTGAACGCGCTGGCATGCTTGTCGACTGACCGTCGATGAGCCTGTTATGTATGCCTAACGCTCTGCCCCTGAACGCCTTTTCCCGTGGCGCGATTGCCATCATTCCGTTGTCCCTGGCCTGTGCGCCCTGGGGGCTGCTGGCCGGTTCCACTGCAATCGATGCACAATTGAGCCCGCTGCAAGCCCAGGGGTTGTCGACCATCGTGTTTGCCGGTGCTGCGCAACTGGTGGCCATCGGCATGGTCAAGAGCGGCGCGAGCCTGATCTCCATCTTGCTGACCACCTTGCTGCTGACCTCCCAGCATTTGCTCTATGGGATGCACATGCGCCCCACGCTGTCGCCGCTCAAGGCCCGCTGGCGCATGAGCCTGGGCTTCCTGTTGACCGACGAGTTCTTTGCCCTGGTCAGCCAGTATGACCGCCAGACCTTCAACCGCTGGTACGCCCTGGGCGTCGGCCTGACCTTCTATATCATCTGGAACGTGTTCACCTTCGCGGGCATCGTGCTCGGTAAAAGCATTCCCGGGCTGGACCAGTTGGGCCTGGAGTTCTCGATTGCCGCGACCTTCATCGCCCTGATCACCCCCGTGGTACGCGACGTGCCCACCATCGTTTGTGTTGCCGTGTCGTTGCTGTGCTCGGTGTGCCTGAGCTACCTGCACTGGGAGTCGGCGGTGGTGGTGTCCGGGGTACTGGGGATGAGCGCCGGGTTTGCCTGCAAGCGTCTGGGAGTAGGGCAGTGATGATCTTCGTGATGATTTTTGGCATGGGCCTTATCGTGTTTCTCAACCGCTACCTGTTTATCGAGCCACGCTTGCCGGTACGCCTCAATCGCGGGGCGCGGGAGTTCCTGGGGTTTGCCGTGCCGGGAATGCTCACCGCTATCTGCGGCCCGATCATTTTCCTCGCCGACCACACACTCAACCTGAGCGTGAGCAACCCCTACCTGCTGGCCGGGATAAGCGCGGTGGCGCTGATGTTCTGGACCCGCAGCGTGCTGATCACCGTGCTGTTGAGCATGGCGCTGTTCTATTTGTTTCGCTGGCTGCTCTGAAAAGCCGACAAAAAAAAGCCCGCGGGAGGGCGGGCTAGAAGGGAGACTTCTTAAAAATGAGCCTGGCGACTATAGGCGGTGGGGTTTCCCTTCACAGTGAAACAAAGTTCATGAATTTGTCAGCTATTCGGCAACTGGAGCGGCAGGTTTCTTGTTGGCCTTCGCCTCGGCTGCCAGGCATTCCAGGGCAAACTGCTCGGTGTAGGTCATCTGGATGGGGGTGCTTTCGCCCTTGACGGTGCGCTCGCCATCGAGGATGTAGCGGATGCGCTTGTCGGTCACGCCGATGCGTTTGGCGATCCACGAAGGCGTCTGGCCGATGCGGCTGATCAGCTTGTCGGCGTAGTCGGTGGAGGGGTTGTAGCGCTCGGCGTTGGGTGTCATGGGGTTTCCGGTTAAAAGCGGGTTTGTAAGTAGGCGCAGGGTGACGCAATAATCATTCGGTGTCGCCTGCTAATGGTACAGTCGCGTTTTTTCCAAGGAAGCTACGGTATGCGGATGGTGGTAATTGGCGCTCTGGTACTGGCATCGCTGGCCGGTTGCGCGGGTTCGAAGATGAAAGAGGCGCGTACCGGTACGCCCTACAAAACCCTGGCCTCGGACAAGGCTCCGCTGGTCGTTGCCCAATGCGTGCAGTTCGGCTGGCAGGACGAAGCGGTGTTTGGCGTGGATGCCGGTGGCTTCATCGAGCCTGCACAGGCCGGTGGTTTTACCATCTACACCACGGCCGGCGATTACTTTGTCGATGTGCGCAGTGCGGGCGCCGGCGCCACCGCCAACTATTACGCCGCCCAGGATGACTACCCGGCCAAGCGCCGTCTCGCCGTGCTGGCTACCTGCTTGTAAGGCAATACGTTAGTTTTTTTCAGAAATGCCCTGCGGACAGCCCGGGAGCATTGTTTTATCATGCACCCGCTCGCCCGGCGTGATGGCTCTTTACCAGTACACGGACGTCGAGGCCAGAACGTCGGGCGGGCAGCTTTTTCAGCGTGGCATGTACCCCAGGTGCCAGCGCCGCGGAATTTTCAGCGATACCAGCCCCAACAGTGCCGACAGCACACCGCTGACCAGCAGCGCACGAATCCCCATATGATGTTCCAGCAGGGCACCGATCACTGCCCCGGCAAACATCCCGCCCCAGGGGATCAGTTGCACGCGCCAGCCATTGCGCTGTTCGCCCAGCATCCAGCGGCCCAGCCCGCGACCAAAACGTGACAACGCCCCGGTGACGTAGGTCAGCCCCACCGGTAATCCGTTCACCTCTTCGACGGCGGCATTGAGCATGCCCATGGCAATGATCGCTGCCAGCAGCGCGGGCAACTGGTCGGCAAACGGCCAGGCGGCTGCCCCGCACAGCAGGGTGGCGATGCACAGCAACAACGGCAAGGCGTGGCGCCGGCTGATGCGGCTGACCATCACCCCCAACGCGTTACCGGCGACAAACGTGGCCACCAACAGGGTTAATCGACCGGTCAGGCCCAGGTCGCCTTCGCTGATCGCCACGGCGAGGCGCGTCGTGTTGCCGCTCATGAACGAGACAAAATCCCCGCTGGCCATGAAGCCGATAGCATCGGTCATTCCCGCCAGCACCGAAAGGCTGGCCACCAGCATCAACCCGACACGCCCGCGCCATTTGTGGCGATGTAGCAAGGCGGCGTTGGTGTAGGGCTTCAAGGATGATGGCAGCATGGGGCCGGGTTCCTCGGTGAGATTGTCCGGCCACTACCGTAGGGCGCTTTGCATCCGGCTGCAATGACCTGGCGCATGCCGATCACTCAGGCTCCAGACGCCAGCCCTCTGTATGCCATGTGAGGGTGTGGGTGGGCCTGAGTGCGGCGAGAGACGCCGCATCGTGGGACACCGCGATCATCGCCCCAGTAAATCCCTGCAATGCTTGCTCAAAGGCGATCACCGATTGCATGTCTAGATGATTGGTCGGTTCGTCCAACAGCAACAACTGCGCCGGCGTTTTGCGCCACAGGGCAATCGCCATGGCGGCCTTCAGGCGTTCGCCGCCGCTTAACCGCGCCACGGGTTGTGTGACTCGCCAGGCGTCCAGTTGCAACAAGGCCAGGCGCATACGCAGCTCACCCTCGGCCAGTGGGGTATCGAGCAGGTTGAGCTGGTCAAAAATCGAGTGCTGGTCGTTCATCAGCGCCAGGTGCTGGTCGATATAGGCCGTTGTCACATGCACGGTGCAGTCGCCGCTGACTGGCTGCAACTGACCTGCCAGCAGCTTGAGCAAGGTGGATTTGCCGCAACCGTTCGGCCCTTGCACCGCCACCCGCATCGGGCCCACAAGCGTGGCACTTAAGAAGGTGCTGGGCAGGTGCGGATCCAACCAGGGCAATTGTGCATGCGCCAGGGTCAATACCTGTCGACCGCAGGGCAGCGCAGTGCCGGGTAATGCCAGCAACGTCGGGGTTTCATCCACCACCTGCGCGTAGGCATTGCGCACGCGCTCATCCAGCTCGGCCTTATAGTGCTGGTGCGTGCCGTGCACGGTGCCGGTGATTTCGGTGGCGGCGCCTTTCCAGCGTGCCTTGGTGAAGCGGTCGACATTCGCTGTTTCGGCATGTTTGCGCGAACGGGCGGCATGGCGCTGAGTGTCATCATTGCTGTGTTTCAGGCGCTTGCGTTCACGGCTGCGCTCCAGGCGTGCGTATTCGAGGGTGGCCTGGGCGGCGTGTTGTTCGGTTTCACGCTGGGCTTTGAACGCTTCATAGTTACCGCCGTAGACCTTGGCGCCCAAGGGCGACAACTCGATGATCCGCTGCATGCGGTTGAGTAGCTGGCGGTCATGGCTGACCACTATCAACCCGCCGCGCCAATCACCCAGGATACCCAGCAGCCAGGCGCGGCCTTGGTGGTCGAGGTGATTGGTGGGCTCATCGAGAATCAGCAAATGTGGGTTGGCCAGCAGCGCACCGATCACCGCCAGGCGCGCCAATTGGCCGCCACTCAACTGATCCGCGTGGTCGTCGAAGCCGACCTCAGGCAAGCCAGCCGCGTCCAATGCCTTGCGCAGGCGCCCGGCCAGATCCCAGCGGTCATCTATCAATTCCAGGTCGGCGGCGTGGGCGTCACCACGGGACAGGCGTTCCAGGGCGGCCAGTACCTCAGCGGCCCCAGTGGTTTGCGCGACCGTTTGGCCGGGAAAAAGGCTCAAGGCCTGCGGGACGTACGCCAATCTGGCGCAGGTCTCAAGCGTGCCGGAAGACGGCACTTGCCTGCCGGCGATCAATTGCGCGAGCACGCTTTTGCCCGCGCCATTACGCCCCACAATCCCGGTGGGCGTGCGGTCGAAAGACAGGTTCAGGTCGTCCAGCAAGGTTTCGCCATTGGCGAACTGGAAACATACATGTTGCAGGGAAGCGAATACGGGCAGCCGTTTGACGTCAGTCATCAGCACCTCCAAAACAATGTGGCACAAGCCAACAAGCGCGCCAGGCGGCTCGTTGCGTTTACATGTTGGAAGGCTTAGTGGTTCACGTCAGCGGTCATCCCGGGATCAGAAAGGACGGGCAGGGTAACGCATTTTGAATTTTTCCTACAAGCGCTCGGCCAGTTGCTCCAGAAACATCGCCAGGCCGACTTCCTCGGTTTTCAAGCCCTTGCGCACCCGTGGCTTGGGCAGTTTCGCCAGCTCGCCCAGGCTGAAATGCTCCAGCACCGCCGGGTGGATATAGCACTTGCGGCATACCGCCGGGGTGTTGCCCAACTGCTTGGCGACGTTCTTGACCATCTCCACCACATGCTTCTTGGCGTCGGACTCCGGCTGCCACTCAAGCTCGCGCAATACCGCCAGCGCCAAGGCACTGCCGGCCCAGGTGCGGTAATCCTTGGCGGTAAAATCCGCGCCGGTCAGGGTATGCAGGTAGGCATTCACATCGGTCGAGCTGACCGTATGCCGCTCGCCATTCTCGTCCAGGTACTGGAACAGGTTCTGCCCCGGCAGCTCCAGGCAGCGCTTGATCACCGAGGCCAGGCGGCGGTCCTTGACGGTGATCTGATGTTCGATGCCACTCTTGCCGCGAAACTGGAACAGGATCTCGCTGCCCTTGATGTCCACATGGCGAGTACGCAGGGTCGTCAGGCCGTAGGACCGATTGTCCCGCGCGTATTGAGTGTTGCCGACGCGGATCAGCGTGGCATCGAGCAGCAGCACCACGGTGGCCAGGACCTTTTCCCGATTGAACCCTGGTGCGGCGAGCTGCGCTTCCAGTTGCTTGCGTAACTTGGGCAACGCGCTGCCGAACTGTTGCAACCGGGAGTATTTGTCGGTGTCACGCACCTCGCGCCAGCGTGGGTGGTAGCGGTACTGCTTGCGCCCTCGAGCATCGCGCCCGGTGGCCTGCAGATGGCCGCGCGGGTCGGCGCAGATCCACACATCGGTGTAGGCGGGCGGCACCGCAAGGGCGTTGATGCGTTTGATTTCGTCGGCATCAGTGATGCGCGTGCCATCGGCCTTGAAGTACTGGAATTTACCCCGCAACTTTTTTCGCGAGAGGCCAGGCTGGGTGTCGTCGACGTAATGCAGGTCGCGGGGCAGGTCGGCAAGCAACGCAGGATCGGGCATGGCAAAAATTCCTTGGCAGGTATTTGTGATTGACCGCAGGGGGGGGCGGTCGTGCCAATGGATTTAGCGTCAATATTTCAATCGATGGTTCGACGCACAAAGCCTGCGATTGGCCTCGATCAGGGTGCTGAACATCACAGCTGACCTCGGGCCTCGCCGGAAACCACCTCGCTGATCAGCAGGACGCCTTATCTATTTGCATAAAAGTTGAATGTAGGAAAGTTCCCAAGTACATCGGTGAAAGTTCCCTGACGTCATGTTGGGGCTGGTAAACAACATTTGAAATAATTCATTCTAGTAGTGATGGAACTGAATGCGATTCATGAAAACGCTTCATGATTTCTAAAAAGGAATTTATGTACTCCGTTGGTCGGCCGTTTATCGAATCAACAGGATGTGTAAATTCCAGTCTTGATTTTGCGCCAGCACTGACTGTCGCTAAGTTGTCTGGAAGGGAGAGGTTATGGCTACAAATAGTTTTCAGAACGAGGTGCCCAAGGCCCGCGTCAATATCAAGCTTGACCTGCATACTGGCGGCGCTCAAAAGAAGGTCGAGTTACCGCTGAAACTCATGGTGATGGGTGACTATAGCAATTGCAAAGAGCAACGCTCGCTTTCTGAGCGCGGCAAGGTCGACATTAATAAAAACAACTTTGACAGCGTATTGGGTGAGTTCTCGCCTAGTCTGAAGTTCGCAGTCGATGACACCTTGTCCGACGATGCGTCCGACACGTACGTCGAGCTGAACTTCCAGAGCATCAAAGATTTTGAACCTGAGCAGGTTGCCCGCCAGATCCCGCAGCTGCGAGCCCTGCTAGCGATGCGCAATCTGCTGCGCGACCTCAAGTCCAATCTCCTGGATAACGCCACCTTTCGTCATGAGCTGGAACGCATTTTAAAGGATGACGCACTGAGCGACGAGCTGCGAGCTGAATTGGCTGCCCTGGCCCCCCAAGAAGATCGTTAATTGTCCTCGTCTCTTAAATAAGGAAGTTACACATCATGTCTCTAGAGCAATCATCCCAAGATCCGTTGCTGGCTAATACCTATCATGCGGGCAGCAATCAAAGCGTTTATGGAAACTTGTTCGCGAAAATCAACCTTAACCCGGTGACGGAGTTGGGTGGAATTGAGGCCTTTCAAAATCCGGAAGCTTTGTCCGAAGCCTCTACAGATGAGCGGGTCACGGCGGCCGTTAGTGTGTTCCTTGGTTTGCTCAAGCAGTCTTCGCATAAAGTGGAGCGCCTGGATAAAGTGCTGCTGGACGAACACATTGCCTCCCTGGATGCTCAAATCAGCCGCCAACTGGACGCGGTGATGCACCACCCTGATTTTCAACGCGTAGAGTCAACTTGGCGTGGCGTGAAGTCGCTGATAGATCAGACCGATTTTCGCCAGAATGTGCGCATCGAATTGCTGGATATCAGCAAGGATCACCTGGTACAAGACTTCGAGGATTCGCCCGAAATCGCTCAAAGCGGCCTGTATTTGCACACCTACACCCAGGAGTACGACACCCCTGGTGGGGAGCCGATTGCGGCAGCCATTTCGAACTATGAATTCAGCCGCAGCCCACAGGATATTGCCCTTTTACGCAATATTTCCAAAGTGGCCGCAGCAGCCCACATGCCGTTTATTGGCTCGGTTGGGCCGGCTTTTTTTGGCAAGAGTTCGATGGAAGAGGTCGCCGCCATCATGGATATCGGCAATTACTTTGATCGTGCCGAGTACATTAAGTGGAAGGCGTTCCGCGAGAGCGACGACTCCCGTTATATCGGCTTGCTGATGCCCCGGGTATTGGGGCGCCTGCCTTATGGTCCGGATACCGTGCCGGTCCGCAGCTTCAATTACATTGAAAGCGTGAAGGGCCCCGACCACGAAAAATACCTGTGGACCAACGCTTCGTTCGCCTTCGCCGCAAACATGGTGAAAAGTTTTATCACCAATGGTTGGTGCGTGCAGATCCGCGGCCCGCAATCGGGTGGCGCGGTGACTGAACTGCCGATTCACCTGTACGACCTGGGCACTGGTAATCAGGTAAAAATCCCTTCTGAAGTGATGATCCCGGAAACCCGCGAGTTCGAATTCGCCAATCTCGGTTTCATCCCGCTGTCGTACTACAAAAATCGCGACTACGCGTGTTTCTTCTCGGCGAACTCGGCGCAAAAACCGGCGTTGTATGACACCGCTGATGCAACCGCCAACAGCCGAATCAATGCGCGCCTGCCTTACATCTTCCTGCTGTCGCGTATCGCCCACTACCTGAAGCTGATCCAGCGCGAAAACATCGGGACGACCAAGGACCGGCGTTTACTGGAGCTGGAGCTGAACAAGTGGGTGGGCGGGCTCGTCACCGAAATGACCGATCCGGGTGATGACCTGCAAGCCTCCCACCCGCTGCGCGACGCCAAGGTGACGGTAGAAGACATCGACGATAACCCCGGCTTCTTCCGCGTCAAGCTGTACGCGATACCGCACTTCCAGGTTGAAGGCATGGACGTCAATTTGTCGCTGGTTTCGCAGATGCCCAAGGCAAAAGCCTGAGCCACCTCACAGGGAAATGATGTGATGAAGATCGACCGCCCCCTGTGGGCTGCGGGGGCGTTGCTGTCTCCGCAACAATTCCAGCAGCAAGCACGCTGGGAAGCGTGGACCAATGAGCAATTGGCCCATCTGTCGCTGGTGAACCCCTGGGGCGTCCTGGGGGTTGCGTTCGACGTGGAAGCGTTGCGCCTGGGTAAGCTGAAGGCAACCCTGCTGCCTGTGCGTATGCCGGATGGCACGTTGATAGACAGCAGCCAGGTGGATCGGCTGCCTCCGGCCCTGGAGTTAACCCAGCTACTTTCCGACGATGCTCGCAGCGCTACGCTGTTGTTGGCTTTGCCGTTGGAGCAAGGGAATGGCAACAACTGTTTGTTCGAAGGCAGCAAAGCTGATCGACCGACTCGTTATCGCCAGGATTGGCGACAAGTGCAGGACGTCTACGCAGACGAGGTTCAATCCATCGGTGTGCTGGAGAACGTGCTGACCCTGCGCCTGGCTGACGATGTAAATGCCGATTACCTGACGTGTCCGGTCGCACGCCTGGTGCGTGACGGGCGGGGCGCCTGGAATATCGATCCCGATTACGTACCTCCACTGCTGAGTTTCGCCGCCCACCCAGGGCTGCTGAACCAACTGGATAACCTGTTGACCCAGTTGGCAGCCAAACGCCAGCGGCTGATGGGCATGCGACGCGAGAGCAACCAGCGTATGGCAGATTTTGCCGTGGCCGATGTGTCGCTGTTTTGGTTGCTCAATGCTTTGAATACCTATCAGCCGGTACTGGCCGACCTCAAGGCAAACCCTGCAAGGCACCCTGAGCAGGTGTACCTGGAGCTGGTCAAGTTGGCCGGCAGTCTGCTGACGTTCTCCCTTGAACACGATATCGACAAGATCCCCGCCTACCGGCATGAAGCACTGGAAAGCATATTTCCTCCGTTGATGCGCACCATCTCCACCTTGCTCGAAGCCAGCCTACCCTCACGAGTCATTACCCTCGTACTGGAGGGGGGCGGCGCGAACCGCTGGCAAGTCACGCTCAACGATGCGCGCCTGCGTGAGCCCGGCGGTGCAGACTTTTACCTCTCGGTGCGTTGCCGTATGCCCGCGGCACAACTGCAAAGCCAGTTCCCACGGCTGTGCAAAGTGGGGACGCCAGACGAGGTTGATCGCCTGGTCAATGCCGCTCTTGACGGTGTTCCGTTGCAGCCCCTGAGTCACGTACCGGCAGCCATTCCCCTACGCCTGGAAAACCAGTACTTCGCCCTCGATCTTGGCAGCGCCGAGGGCCAATCGATGCTGGCTGGTGGGACGTGTGCCTTGTACGTACCCAGCACCTTCCTGGACATCCACCTTGAACTGTTTGCGGTACTGCGCGCATGAACCTGAACGTCTTGAAAAAACCCACCTGCACTGCGCATGACCTCGACGCGCTGTTGCAAGACACTTACCTGTTGGTCGTAGCGTTGCGCCAAGGTGCTTCGCTGCAACACAGCCCCAACTTGCCTGAACGTAGCGCAAAGCAGGTCGAGCAGCTTCGACAGCGCCTCAAGGACGCCGGTGTTGGTGCGCGCAGCATCGAGCTGATTAGCTACGCCCAGTGTGCCTTGCTGGATGAGACCGCTCTTGGCTATGCCAAGGACCAGGCCCATGACAAATGGGCCAGTGAACCCTTGCAGGCAAAGTTCTTCAATCGTCACCAGGCGGGCGAGTTTCTATATGAAGACATAGGCGAAGCCCTTCGTCAGCCTGCGCCTGATGTGCTGGTGCTGACGGCCTTCCAGCGGGTACTGATGCTCGGCTTTCAGGGACGGTACCGCGAGGTAAATGATCCTGAGCGCCAACGACTGCTCGCTGCCCTGAATGCACAGGCCAGCCCTATGCAACTTGATCATGCATTGACCTCGCACGGCGTCGCACACCGCGCACATCAATTGTGTTGGGTGCGTTCGGCGCTGGTCCACGTGATGGCGGCCAGCTCGTTGCTGGCTGGTGCCTGGTGGGGGCTGGACTATTGGCTGGGCGGTTTGGTCGCCATGCTTGTACCCGTGCAGGTGTGAGGGCGTGATGACACTCAAGCAAACACACGGCCTGTTGTTATGGGCCGGAGCGCTGGCCCTGGCCCTGTTGCTGGTCATACCGTTGGCTGGCTGGGTATGTGCGGTGGGCGTTTTTGCCGTTGTGGCGCTGGTCATCTGGGCTTGGGTCCGTACGGGGAAACATTTCGCACAGCACGGTCGGCAACGGACGTTGGCTGGCGATGCGGCCTTGCCACCTGCGGGCTACCGCAAGCCTGTGGTGTTGGTTTGCGGCGATGGGTTGGCAGGGCTGTTTGGCGTAGTGCCTTCGCAGCAATTGACCCTGCGCACCGCCCCACAGGGCTGTTATGTATGTGTGCCAGCCCTTGATCAACTCGAGGCGGTGGCCACCAGCATCCAGGCCCGGCGCCCGGACTTGGCCGGGCAACTGAGCGTAATGTTCGTCGCTAACCCCTCGGAGCACACAGACCCGGCAGCGTTGGCCGGGCGGGTGCGTGCTTTGCGTCATCAAATCGCACTGGTGCGCAAGCGCGGTGTGGCGCTGCCGCTGATGCTGGTGAGCTATGTGCAAGCCGCCGCAGGCGAGGGTGCCTGGTTCAGTTGGGAGTCGGCTCAAGCTAGCCCTTGCGTACGTGAGGACGGCGCTTGCATCAGCCTGTCCGACTGGCAGCGAAACGCCCGCGACAACGCAACCTGCGCCCTGCGCCTGTGCAGCGGCGTACAGATAAGCAGCGCGGCGGCGTGGCTTGAAGAAACACTGCTACCGCACCTGGAGACCCGTAACACCCGGCATCCAGTGGCTTGCGCAATCACCCTGGTACCGGCATTGCCCCAAGCCGTGGTGGGCAACCTGTGGCAACAACGGTTGCATGCCAGGACCGGGTTGAGTGATGCCGGCCAACCGCAGGTGGGTTCCAGTCCATCCTTGCCGTTTCCTGACCCGTTGCTGGATGTGCTGCCGCTGCAAAGCCGCCGCTCCCCGCGCCTTTGGGCCAGCGTAGCGGCGGTGTGGATGTTCGCGATAACCGGCGTCGTGGCATTGGCCAGTTCGGCTTGGCAGAACAACCTGCTGCTGCGTCAAGTCAGTGATGACCTGCGGCGTTACACCTCTGTTCCTTTGGCCGAACGTCGCGACCAACCTCAATACGTGCTGCGAGAGGACGCGGTGGCAGTGCTGCGCCAGGTTGGCATGCGCCTCGACAGCTACTACCGGGAGGGCGCACCGCTGGCGTTGGGCTTGGGTTTGTATCGCGGCGAGCGGCTACGCCTGCCGTTGCTGGCGACCATCGCAGATCACCGGCAACTGCCTGACGCCGCAATGCCCACCGGCCTTGCCACTCAAGTGCGGCTGAACAGCCTGTCGCTTTTCGGCACCGGGAGTGCCGAACTCAAACCGGGCTCGACCAAGGTACTGATCAACGCGCTCGTCACCATCAAGGCCCAGCCGGGCTGGCTGATCGTCATCGCCGGGCACACCGACGTTACGGGCAGCCCTGTGCAGAACCTCGAGCTGTCCCGCGCTCGTGCGGCTTCGGTACGAGACTGGATGCAACGCATGGGCGACATCCCGCACAGCTGCTTCGCCGTTCAAGGCTTTGGCGCCAACCAGCCAATAGCCAGCAATGACTCCGAAGATGGGCGTACTGCCAATCGTCGCGTCGATATCCGCCTGGTGCCTCAAGTGGGGGCCTGTGAGGCGCCCGCTGCGGGGCCAGGCAGGACACCCTCTGTCGCATCCAGCGACATACAACCCTGAAAAGGAGCTTCACATGGCAATTCCCGTTTACCTCTGGCTGCAAGATGACGGCGGTGCAGAAATCAAAGGGTCTGTGGACGTACAAAAGCGTGAAGGCAGCATCGAGGTGATTGCGCAGGACCACAGCCTGTACATCCCAACCGACAACAACACCGGCAAGCTGACGGGTACCCGGGTTCACACCCCATTCCTGTTTTCCAAGGAAATCGATGCCTCCAGCCCTTACCTGTACAAGGCGGTGACCACCGGGCAAACGCTCAAGAGTGCCGAGTTCAAATGGTTTCGCATCGATGATGCGGGCCAGGAAGTCGAGTACTTCATCACCAAACTGGAGAACGTCAAGGTCGTGAAAGTCGCGCCGAAAATGCACGACGTCAAAGACCCGAGCAAGGAAAAGCACAACCACCTAGAACAGATCGAGCTGCGCTACGAGAAGGTCACCTGGACCTACAAAGACGGCAACATCATCCACTCCGATTCCTGGAACGAACGCCAAAGCGCCTGATGCAAAAGCACCGGCAGGCACCTGTGTGCCTGCCGGTTGGCGGTGTGCAGGGTTGAGCGTCCGTTCGCGGGCGCTCAGCCAAATACATCGCGCCGCAAGTTCCTTTGACAGCACGCCGATAACCCAGAACAGGGATGTACCCGATGGCCCAGAACTCTACTCGTTTGCTTCGCCGCCTCAACCCCTATTGCGCCCAGGCACTGAGCGCAGCGGCAACCTTGTGCCAGAGCCGCGCCCATGGGCTGGTCAGCATCGAGCATTGGCTGCTCAAGTTGCTGGAGCAGGGCGAGGGCGACCTTACCCTTATTGCTCGTCGCTACGACTGGGACATGGACGCACTCTGGCGCGGCTTGCTCGACCACCTCGACACGCTGGCGCGCAGCGTGCAAGGCAAGCCCCAGCTGTGCGGCAAGCTGCAGCAACTGATCAAGAATGCCTGGTTGCAAGCCTCCCTGGATGGCAACAACGAAACCCTGCGTTCGGCCCACCTGCTCGGCGCGTTACTGGAGACGCCCAGCCTGCTCGCCTGTGACGCCGCATGGCCGCTGATCAGCATCAGCGATACCCAGTTACAGCAGTTGTTTGTGCTGCTTGACCAGCACTCGGAAGAGCGCCCGCAAGTGCAGCGCGTAGCCGAGCGAGGCGGTATCGAAGTACCCGTCGTATCCGGCCCCGACACGTCGGACGTCTTGAAACTCATCCTGGATAAATTTACTCACGACGTTACCGCCAAGGCCCGGGCAGGCCAGATCGACCCGGTGTTTGGCCGTGACGATGAGATTCGCCAAGTCATCGACATTCTCAGTCGACGACGCAAGAACAACCCGATTCTGGTGGGTGAACCCGGAGTAGGTAAAACTGCTCTGGTTGAAGGTCTCGCTTTGCGTATCGTCGAGGGCAACGTCCCCGACAGCCTCAAGCGCGTCAGTGTGCGCATTCTGGACCTGGGCTTGTTGCAAGCGGGTGCAGGGGTAAAAGGCGAATTTGAGCAACGCCTTAAAAACGTCATCAATGCCGTGCAGCAATCACCCGACCCGGTGCTGCTGTTTATCGATGAAGCACATACCCTGATTGGCGCCGGTAACCAGGCCGGTGGCGCAGACGCCGCCAATCTACTCAAACCGGCCTTGGCGCGTGGCGAACTACGCACGATTGCCGCCACCACGTGGAGCGAATACAAACAGTACTTCGAGCGCGATGCCGCTTTGGAACGACGCTTCCAGATGGTCAAGGTCGACGAGCCCGACGACGCCAACGCCAGCCTGATGCTGCGCGGCCTCAAAGGCCGCTACGCCAGCCACCACGGCGTGCACATTCAGGACGCGGCGGTACTGGCAGCGGTCACGCTCTCGCGGCGCTATCTTACCGGGCGACAACTGCCGGACAAAGCCATCGACCTGCTCGACACCGCCAGTGCCCGGGTCCGCATGAGCCTCGACTGCGAGCCGCAGGCGTTGGTGCGTCTCAAGGCGCGCAAAACCGCCATGGAGCTGGAGCGCCAGGCTCTGGAAGAAGACCAGCAACTGAGCGGCGGCCCGGCAAACGAGCGCCTGGCGATCATCGCGACGCAACGCGCCGACCTGAACCGCCAGCAAGTCGAGCTTGAGGCGCAATACCGCCACGAACTCGACCTCACCCAAAAGTTGCGCGATGCCCGCCAGGCCCAACCTGCGCAAGCATCCATTTGCCTGCAACTGCAGCAGCAACTGAGCACTGCCCAGGGCAACCAGCCCTTGCTGTCCCTTGACGTCGACGCCCGCAGCGTAGCCGAAGTCATCGCTGACTGGACGGGTGTGCCCTTGGGCAGTCTGCTCAAGGACGAGCAAGCCAACCTGTTGGAGCTGGAATACCAACTGGGTGCGCAAGTGATCGGCCAAGACCCTGCGCTCGGTGCCTTGGCCCAACGCCTGCGCGCCGCCAAGACCGGCCTTACGGATGAAAAAGCGCCGCTCGGCGTGTTCCTGCTGGTGGGTAGCAGCGGCGTCGGTAAAACCGAAACCGCCCTGGCCCTGGCCGATAAGCTGTTTGGTGGTGAAAAATCGCTGATCACCATCAACCTTTCGGAGTACCAGGAAGCCCACACCGTCAGCCAGCTTAAAGGCTCGCCTCCCGGCTATGTCGGGTACGGTCAGGGCGGCGTGCTCACCGAAGCGGTGCGCCAGCGCCCCTACAGTGTGGTGTTGCTTGACGAAGTGGAGAAGGCGCACCGCGACGTGCTCAACCTGTTTTACCAAGTATTCGACCGAGGCTGCATGCGCGACGGCGAAGGGCGAGAGATCGACTTTCGCAACACCGTGATTCTCATGACCTCCAACCTTGGCAGCGATGAACTGCAAGCGTGCCTGCAAGAGTTCCCCGGTGCGCCGGACAGCAACTTGCACGAGTTGCTGCGCCCGATCCTGCGGGAACACTTTCAGCCGGCCCTGCTGGCCCGTTTCCAGACGTTGATCTATCGCCCGCTGCAAGCCGATGCGCTGCAGCGCATTGTCACGATCAAGCTTGCCCAAGTGGCCATGCGCTTAAAGCGCCACTACGGGCTGGATTGCGAGATCGACGCCGCCCTCAGCGAGGCACTGGTTGCGGCGTGTCTGCTGCCCGACACCGGCGCGCGCAACATCGACAGCCTGCTCAACCAGCAGGTCCTGCCGGTACTCAGCCAACAGCTGCTGCAACGTCAGGCCGCCCGGCAAAAAACTCGCAGCGTGACGCTCGGCTATAGCGATGAGGAGGGCGTTGTCCTGCAGTTTATCGATGCCCAAGGCTCGGCCTCCGCCGTTGCGATGGAGGCTCAAACATGCTGAATGAACTGCGAACTTTCTTCGACCACAGCCGCCACAAACTCACCGTTCGCGATGTGGATGCTGTGCTCGACGTTCTTGCCTTCGAGGGCACCGAAGGCCTGAGCGAACTGTTCAGCTACCGCGTGGAGTTCACCTGCCTCGACGGTGACATCGCCGCTGAAACAATGCTCGGTCAAAACGCCACGTTCAGCTTGTACGGCGCACCGCACAAACCGCCGATGCGCCGCTACATCCCGCCGGTTACCGGCCCATTGCGCACGCTGCATGGCGTGGTCACCGGCTTCAAACGCCTGTCGGGTTCTGCTGATGAAGCCCGCTACGAAATCACCCTGGAACCGCACTTTGCCCTGCTGCGTCACGGCCGACAGTTTCGCATCTACCAACACCAGACAGTCCCGCAAATTGTCGAAAGCATCCTGCGCAGCCGCCAC